>DAIOTF010000125.1:0-1661 GCA_036752165.1 Atopostipes sp. | reverse complement strand
AGCCAAACCTCTCAGAAGGATTGACTTTGAGTGTTTTTTATTTTGAAAAGAGATATTTTTTTAGGAAATGTGTTAATATCCTGAATAATTCATACCTCTAATTTCAGAGGCCAGTTTATTATGTTTCTGTTATATTTTGCAGTTTTTCTATTATATACATTGAGATATTTCAATTTTTTGATTCTATTCGTTGATTACACGAGAAATTCCAGGATAACTTGAATTTTGGGCGCACTTCTCCCTGGGCATTGTTCATTTTTTAAAAATGAATATTTATTAAATATACTGTCGAATCCCTTGGATTCGCCTGAATGTATTATAAAACTCGGCCTGATAAACGTGCGAACTTGAGAGCTTCAAATACATTTGTCTAGCTGTACGGACGATTTTTCCTGCTACTTTGAATAACCGAAGTCGGATGGTATTCACTTGGAGCCCTTTCCAATTAGAATCAAAACAGCTTGTACGTAAGAAATTCACCAAATTATAAGCCAGTAGACTAATCATCATACGGGATTCGTTTGCTAGAAATCCTGGACTATCAGTTTTATCGAAAAAGAAACCGTTCTTGGCTTCTTTAATGTAATTTTCCATGGTGCCGCGTTTATTGTAAGTTTCAAACACGCTTTTCGCTGAAATGTTTTCAGAAAGATTGGTCACAATAAAGGCATGGCTAAAAAGTAATTCACCGACTTCTCGTGTCGAACGAATGCAAACACGACGAGGCTTTGTCCATGAAGAAGCTTGATAGGAAACTGAGTGATAGTAAACTTCTTTTTCATCCCAAGGATGATTATTATCATAGAACACAAATTCTTCTGCCAAGCGGTATAAGTTTCGATTGACTTTGAGTCGAATGACGTAGTAATTGTCATGTATATCGCATAGATCGTAGACAGCCGGCGTTGCAAATCCACTATCTCCACGTACTAGGATATCAGTCGTTGGAACCGTTTGGTTATAGTGTTCTAACAGTGGTTTAAGAAATGCTTTAACCCCATTGGAAGTATATTGATTACCTGAACGGAGTTTAGCTTTTAAGAAGTCACCGGTCAGCCCATCAAATGCGACTAATGGATGATAGCCATTCGTTCCATAATGAGCGTTGTAAGCTGTTTGTTCTTGGTTACCGAAGGTATCCGAATGCGTAGAATCCAAGTCGATAATCATGTTTGTATCATTACGCACTAGACGGGCTTTATCGATTAATGTTTGATTGAGCTCCTGAAGTGTGAGGATTGTATCTTGTCCCACTCGATTAAAAAATCGTGAGATAGACGACTGAGAAGCTAATGGCTCGTCACTTGAAAGAGTCTGTAAAACTGGGTCATGTTGCAGAATATTTGTCGCAGAATCTGTATCATAACCTGCTATAATCTGCAGAATTAATTGCTTCAACAGTTTATGATTTGTATGTGTCCAATATTTTCGATCGTCTTGAAAGGTAACTATTTTTTCAGCGAGTTGAGTAAATTGGAAAACATCCATCATTTCATCTATAAGAACTAAGCCAAAATCACTGGATAAACGACCACCTGTATGAGAGACATGTAAATCATTATTGAATTTTGCAGCAGTTTCTTGTAAAGTAACCATTGAGAGAACTCCTTTCTATTGGTTGTTTGTCGTGAATTAACCATATCAGAAAGGGGTTCTTTTTT
>DAIOTF010000124.1:0-1676 GCA_036752165.1 Atopostipes sp. | reverse complement strand
CGCTTCGCAAATAAACCCCAAGCCTTGTCTGTCTTACTAGATGGATGAGGTTTTTAAGTGTTTAGAGAGATTTTACTATTTTGGGACACGGAAGATGAGTCTTGCGTGTCTCAAACGGATTAATGAAGAGAATGATTCTTATGGAATGGAAGAGGTTCAATAACGTAGTAAGAATATTTATTTTTATCAACAAATTTTAAGTACTTCTTCATTATTTTAATCAGGTACTTACAATAGTGTTGGTAAATTTGAAGTTTCTACCAATTTCTTTGTCTGAATCAATTCCATTCTAAAGACCTCCAATTTTGAAATAGTCCCTATCTATATAAATCCCCTTTTTATTCAAAATCCACGAAATTATTTTTGAATCTTGTTATACTTTAATCAAATCAAATAAAGGAGGCTATATTTTGACTAAGACATTATTCCAACACAGCACTATTGGCGCTTTAATGGATGGAATGTTTGAAGGGACTTTTCCGATAGAGGATTTGCTTCAAAAAGGCAATATGGGTATCGGAACATTTCATGGATTAGATGGCGAACTCGTTTTGATTGATGGGACAGCTTATCAAATAAAAGTTGATGGCGCGGTGCTCGAAACCAATCTACCAAAACATATCCCTTATGCAGCTGTCACCCATTTTGACGGGGAGAATACTCTTGAAATAACAACGCATCACACGAAAGATGAATTTCAAGATAAAATGGTTGAAGCTTTTGCGACTGAAAATACCTTTCAGGCCATTCAAGTAACTGGCACATTTAATAACATGTTTTGTCGTTCGGTAGCGCAACAAGAAGAACCGTATCCGCGTTTGGTGGAGGTCGCAAAGGATCAGGCAGAGTTCAGACAAGAAACGGTGGAAGGCACGCTTGTTGGTTTTTACACGCCCAAAGCCTACGGAACTATTGCAGTTCCAGGGTTTCACTTGCATTTTCTAAGTAATAACAAAGATTATGGCGGTCACGTTCTAGAATTTGAAATCAATCAGGCAGAAGTCGAATGGGACACGATTGAAACACTCGAACAGCATTTTCCTCTTCGAAATGAAACCTTTATGCGTTCTGAAATAGACTATAGCCGTTTAGAAAAAGATATCGAAGAAGCCGAATAAAGCAAAAAACTCCAGCTCACTTTCTGAGCTGGAGTATCTTATTCCAAATGTAATTAAGCGGAGTAATCATCAAAGTACCCTTGAATATAAACAAATGGCGTCCCTTTATCTCCACTACCAGATGTTAAATCTGAAAGCGAACCGATTAAGTCCGTCAATTTACGAGGCGTTGTACCAAGTGATGCATCCGCATCAATCGCTTGATTTTCTTTCTGTGAAATCGATTCTTTAATGGCTGCTTGTAACTCTTCACCACTTAAATCAGCCAATTCATTATCTGCAAGATACTTCAGTTTCACTTCATTCGGCGTACCTGTGAGACCATCCGTATATCCCGGTGAAACAACTGGATCCGCTAGTTCCCAGATTTCACCACTTGGATCTTTAAAGGCTCCGTCTCCATAAACCATAGCTTCAATTGTTTTGCCAGTTTTTTCTTTTGCTAAGTCTTGAATGGCTTTTGCAATTTCTTTCGAGTGAGAAGGGAATAGTTTAACCGATTCATCCGTTGAGTTATTCGCACCTAAAAGTCCAAATTCCTCATTGTAGCCCCCATTC
>DAIOTF010000123.1:0-1754 GCA_036752165.1 Atopostipes sp. | reverse complement strand
TTGATTCCACATGGACCCCACGACATAAGTCGGTAAAGTCGCCTTGCGTGTAAACCGTGATTTGTTCGTCTTCTGGTAAATCCGTGATTAGTTCCACTTTGTATGGATCGTCTTGGAAAATGTCTAACGCTTCTTCACGTGAAACTTCACGACGTTCAAATGGATAGTTGGCTTTCACAATCTCCATCATTTCTTTTTCGATGGCTGGAAGTTCTTCTTCCGTTAATTGTTGTTCCATGTCCGTGTCGTAGTAGAAACCATTCTCAATCGTTGGTCCAACGCCAAAGTGTACGTCTGGATGCAGACGTTTGATGGCTTGAGCCATAATGTGCGCCGCCGAGTGACGAATCACTTCAAGTCCCTCATCCATATCGTTTGTGATAATTTCAATCGCGCCATCTTCCATTAATGGACGCGTGTAGTCGATTAATTCGCCGTTGAATTTCGCCGCGATTCCTGCTTTTTGTAGACTTTTTGCGATCGATCCCGCAACATCTTTCGCTGTTGCGCCCTGCTCAAAGCTTCGTTCTGAGCCATCCGGTAGTGTAATCAGTATTTCTGCCATAATTTTTCAATCTCCTTTTCTTCTTCGAAAATAAGTGCCGTAGAGTAGTAATATTCGTTGTGCGAGTGAGTTAATAGTGGTCATAAATAATTTATAGCCTTGGTTAACTCGTTTAATAGTGGGTATAAAAATATTATACCCTTGTTTAACTCAGTTAATAGTAGGTATAAATAATTTATACCCTTGGTTAACCTGTCTAACAGTGGTTATAAACAAAAAAATCCCATTAGATGCATTTATATTTAAAATAAATGACCTAATGGGACGTTAAATTCAACGTGGTTCCACCCAACTTAATAAAAATGCACACAAAATCAGCAAGCATTTTTAAACTCGTTTACTTTGTAACGCCAAGTGGGCGGTTGATTTGATTCATCAACTCTCGAAAGTGGTCAGTGAAGAATTATTTTAGAAAACTCTCATCAGTTGTTTTCTTTTCTGTAAAATAAAGACCTTCAAAGGTGTCTTTCTCAATGAATTGTTTATTTGATTAAGTATAAGATACCATTTTACAAGAATTCTTGCAAATTATTTTTTTAACTAAAAAATAAATTTTTTCTGAATCCAGTAATCCACAAAAAACAAAGTCGCATCCACAGCCATTTTAATGATGGTTTCATTCCAACCAATTATGCTGTAAAGCCATGAAACAAGTAGGCCGGATCCAAACATATCAATGACGGCCAATGTCATATATTTAGCGAAGGGTAATTTTCGCTCGTCATTGTCTTTAAAGACTAGTTTAGCATTGAGATTATAATTCACTAAAATCGCAAAGATACGGGCGATTATGGTAGAAATCATAATGTAGCCCGTGACTTGACCTCGCAAGAAATAAATGAGAATCCAAAAAAGGCCTAAATCGACAACCGTTCCTGCAAGTGAGGAGGCGGTAAATTTAACAAATTCAATGAGTCTATTCTTCATTTCGACGGTTACGGCCAGTCACCTCAATCGGTTCAGCTAAAAATTTAACACGCTCAAGAATTCGAGCGGATTTTAAAGGACTAGCTTCTCCTTTTTGATTCATCGTTAAATGGTCCTCTAATTCTTGCAAGTTGAAATTGGAGCTAAATAAAGTGGGTAAATTGTTTTGCATACGATACTGTAAAACAACGCCTAAAATATCGTCACGAATCCAATCCGTTTGGTATTCAGCACCAATATCATCTAGCATTAAAATTGGGGT
>DAIOTF010000122.1:0-1995 GCA_036752165.1 Atopostipes sp. | reverse complement strand
AAAAAAGAGGCTGAGACAAAATAGCTTCTGAATCAAAGAAAAGACACTTGAATGATAAAAAATTCAAGTGTCTTTTTAATGGACAGCGATATTTTAGCGTTCGAGCAGTGAACTTTCGTAAGTTCACTGCCATTAATGCAAATCCTAATTCTTGTCGAACCTTCGGTTCTGTCCGAACAGAAAACCGATTGAACGACAAATTAGCCTTCAGAAAACCAAAAAATGGTTCAACGTCCACTTTTCTTCGTTTATAAATGGAGTTGATCTTGTTCTCAGAAAGCAATTCTTTCACATATTCTTTTTGTTGTTCCCACTTTTCATTCTTATAAATTTTACGGTTATTACCTTCCTTCGTTTTTGTGCAAGATGAACGAAGGGGGCAACCGTCACAACTTTCACACTCGTACACTTTAAAGGTACGACGAAAACCGTAAGAGTCTTGACGTTTGGAAAGAAAAGAGAAATAAAGTTTTTGTCCGTTAGGACACGTGTAATAATCATCATCCTCATCGTATTTCCAATTTGCTTTATTAAATAAATCTCTTTTGAATGATCTCTTCTGTTCTTTTACATAGCTACCATACGTAATTAATGGCACTCTATTATACTTTGCCAATACTTCATTGTAATTTTGTTCGCTTCCATACCCGGCATCAGCGACTACATAGGATGGCAATTCAAAAAAGTCATTTGTAATGGTTTCTAAAAATGGTATAAGTGTACGTGTATCTGTAGGATTTGGAAAAATATCATACGCCAATGCATATTGACCTTCGGTCGCTACTTGAACATTGTAACCAGCCTTTAACTGACCGTTCCTCATATAATCATCTTTCATCCGCATAAATGTTGCATCATGATCCGTCTTAGAATAACTATTTCGCTGTTTGAAACGCTGCGTATGTATTTCATATTTTTTCTTGCGACTGATCATATCTTGTAACTTTTTGTACACCTGCTTCGGATATTTCCTTTGGCTGCGCAGTCTCTTTCTCTTTTCTACATCTTCAGATGTTTCGATTTGGTTCGTGTAATCAACAACCACTTCGTTAACTTTTCCTGCCATCGTTTCAAGCTCCTCTGTAGAAAGTTCTTCTGAACTTTCTCGCTCGATTTCAGGAATGATTTCTTTACGAAGAAGATCCTCATACAATGCATTTGATTTTTCAGTAAGACTCGATTGATAACGTTCGACAGAACGTCTCCAAACGAATGAGAACTTGTTCGCATTCGCTTCAATCTTGGTTCCATCAATGAAAATGGCTTCCTCTTGAATGAGTTTCTCTTCCACTAACTGACTTCGGAATTGGACGAAACATTGGCGTAGCAACTCTTGAACATGAGGATTGACACGAAATCGATTGATTGTTCGATAGCTAGGCTTTTGGTATTGCGCAAGCCACATCATTCGTAAACTGTCATGAAGCAGTGCTTCAATCTTTCTACCAGAAAATGCGGACTGAGTATAACCGCACAAAATGATTTTTAACATCATGCGTGGATGGTAGGCAGGACAACCGTTATTCTTCATAAATGGCTGAAAAGCTTCATCCGGAATACTCTCCACCAAATGGTGAATATGAAAAGCGATATCGTTGTCTTGTAACGAAACTTCTAAATCGATTGGCAAAACTAACTGATCCATAGTATAATCTTTAAACATGAGGACACTCCCTTTCAGAATTTAGTTTTGTCACTTTAATTCTACCAAGGGATGTCCTTTTTTGTGCTTCATTTTATAAATAATTAACCAACCTTTCGGTCGGTAGACGCCTGCGGGAACGCGAGCTCTGAAAATCACCCCTTTCTGTGAAGAAAGGGGAAGTTGAAGAGCGAGCCCGCGGCAAGCTTACCGACCGAAGGTGGGTAATCAAAGAAACCCAGTAACGATTTACGAATCAACGTAAACCGCTACTGGGTTTTCATTTGGCTAGGTTTTGTCCCAGCCTCTTTTTCATATCCGATTATTTATTTTGTTGAACCGCTTTTTCAATC
>DAIOTF010000121.1:0-2141 GCA_036752165.1 Atopostipes sp. | reverse complement strand
ATAAATTAATCGGAACTTTATATACACCAGAAGAACGTCATAAGATTGAATGGTCGATCGGTTCTATTGTCTCTGGCGAATCGAAACATATTCAAAAATTTATTGTGTTATATGGTTCTGCTGGGACAGGTAAATCAACCATCTTGAATATTATTCAACAATTATTTGATGGATATTACTCAGTCTTTGATGCACGGGCTTTAGGTTCTAGTAGCAACTCGTTTGCATTGGAAGCATTTAAGAGTAATCCATTAGTGGCGATTCAACACGATGGAGATTTGTCAAGAATTGAGGATAACACGCGATTAAATAGTTTAGTTTCTCACGAATTAATGACAGTCAACGAAAAATTCAAAGCGGCTTATACGAGTCGCTTTAACTGTTTCTTATATATGGGTACGAATAAACCAGTTAAAATCACAGATGCGAAATCAGGTTTAATCAGACGTTTGATAGACGTATCACCGTCTGGAAACAAATTAAGTCCGAATGAGTATCGTGCAACTATGAAACGAATCTCATTTGAACTCGGTGCTATAGCTAAGCACTGTTTGGATGTCTTCAACGCAAACCCGGGAGCGTATGATGACTATGTTCCAATCTCTATGATGGGAGCTTCAAATGATTTCTACAACTATGTACTTGATTCTTATCCAGTCTTCAAGAAAGAAAATGGAACCACTCTCAAATGCGCATGGGAGATGTATAAAACTTATTGTGACGAAGCGAAAGTACCCTATCCGATGTCAAAACGGATATTTAAGGAGGAACTAAGAAACTATTTTAGAGACTATAAAGAACGTTATCGACTTGATGATGACACACGAGTACGAAGTTATTATATTGGATTTAGAGAAGATAAATTTGAAGAAGAACAAACTGAAATTAAGACGGTAGAAAGTCAACCGAAAATGATATTTGAGTATACAGATTCCGTTTTTGATGAAATGTGCGAGAACTGTTTTGCTCAATATGCAACGGATAAAGGAACGCCTAGTAAAAAATGGGATAATGTTTCGACGACTTTAAAAGATATTGATACGACTCAATTACATTATGTAAAAGTTCCAGAAAACCATATTGTCATCGACTTTGATATTCCAGATGAAAACGGGAATAAATGTCTGGAACGAAATTTAGAAGAAGCTAGCAAATGGCCACCAACTTACGGCGAGCTTAGTAAGAGTGGTAACGGGGTTCATCTACATTATATTTATACCGGTGATCCTAAAAAATTAAGCTCAATCTATTCCGATCATATAGAAGTTAAGGTATACACGGGTAAAAGTTCATTAAGACGTAAGCTCACAAAATGTAACGATTTACCAATAGCAACAATTAGTTCAGGTTTGCCATTGAGAGGAGAGGATAAAGTGGTTAACTTCGAAGCGATTAAAACTGAAAAAGGAATTCGTACGTTAATTAAACGTAATATGAAAAAAGAGATACATCCAGGAACAAAACCTAGTATCGATTTTATTCATAAAATTTTAGAGGATGCATATAAAAGCGATTTACATTACGATGTTAGTGATTTAAAACCAGCCGTCTTATCGTTTGCGGCACAAAGTAGTCACCAAGCAGAGTACTGCATTAAACTAGTTAATCAAATGAAATTTAAATCAGAGGAACCGTCAGCTAATGTGGAAAGCGATAATGACAAAATTATATTTTACGATGTAGAGGTCTTCCCGAATCTATTTCTTGTTAACTGGAAGTTCCAAGGAGAAGACCAAAAAGTGGTTCGTATGATTAATCCGAAACCAGCTCAAATTGAAGAGTTAATGAAATTTAGATTAGTTGGATTTAACTGTCGTCGATACGATAATCATATCATGTATGCTCGAATGATGGGTTATACGAACGAACAACTATACAAACTATCCCAACAAATCATTACAGAGGGACGAGGATTCTTTGGAGAAGCCTATAACTTATCGTACACTGATATTTATGACTTTGCGGCTAAGAAACAGTCATTGAAAAAATGGGAAATTGAACTAGGAATTCATCACCAAGAATTAGGTTTGCCTTGGGATGAACCTGTTCCAGAAGAACGTTGGATTGAGGTAGCTGAATATTGTGACAATGACGTTATTGCAACGGAGGCTGTCTTCAATCATTTAAAGGGTGACTTTACA
>DAIOTF010000120.1:0-2212 GCA_036752165.1 Atopostipes sp. | reverse complement strand
TCTGAGGGGAGTCGTAAAAAAATGCTGGGGCCTTTTTCCTATATCTCAGGTTTATTGAATGCATTTGCGAAGCAAGATAAATTCCCGGTGACCCTGAAGGTGGATGAAGGGGTATACACTTTTGAGCATGTTCAGTTGGCATTGGTGGCCAACAATGCTTATTTTGGCGGTGGAATTCAGATTGTTCCTGAAGCGGATAGTAGCGATGATGTACTCGAAGTAGTGATTGCTGAAGATGTAAATGCTTCACAATTAATGAATATTGTCTCTCGATTGTTGTCTACGCAATCCCATCTTAAACACCCTCATATTCATACGTTTCAATCCAAACAAGTGGCTCTTTATACTAAGGCCTTTGAATATGCACAAAAAGATGGCGAGAGTTTTAAACAAGATGGCTATGCGTTAACATTTAATACAATCAAACGTTCTTTTTGGATGTAAGAGCGTTAAACCTGAGACTGAGAAGTTTCAGGTTTTTTATTTATATATCTTCTATACCTTCTGACATTCGTTTTCGTTTCCTATGAGTAACTTTTCAACAAGTTTTGACAAATAAAAAGACACCCCGTGCGGATGTCTCTTTAAATTATTTGATTTCATTTAAGTACTCAGACAGCCGATCCCAAGTCTCAGCGACTCCTTGAAGCAAGCCTACATCGACTAATCTTTGCAGTTCTTCTGCCGACTGATATTCAGTATGACTTTTCAAAACCGAACGATTATCATCTAATTCTTCAAACGTCATAACTCCTTTTGCGACAGGTAGTTCTCGATTAATCTCACCACTTTTATCGGTGAAATAATCAATATAAGCAATTCTTTCTGGAACGAATATTTCTTTAAATACAGTCAGTCCCCAAGAGGTCATTTGTTGGTTTTCGGTGACTCGTTCTAAATCTTGCAAGCCATAAAACCACTCCCCCTCATCTTCAAAATTCATTGAAGAGTGGACTAATTCCCATCCCCTTGGTCCCCAAAAACTCTTTAAATATTTCGTTTCAGTAAACATTTCAAATAAATGCTCACGAGGGACCTCAAAGATCTTTTCAACGAGTAATTCATTCTCTTTTTCAATTCTAGACGATATTCCATAAATTGGCATATTATCACCCTTGCCTACATTATTTAATACTAACAATTAGTTTCGGTCAATCCTTACATGGACTTTTTCAACTTTTTGGGCTTTCAATAGAACAATCCATACAGCTAGCATCATCATAAATAGCATCTGGTTCGCCCCCTAACTTTTAAAATAAGTTATCATTTATTGCTCTTTTAACTTATTCCTATTCTACTCAATAATCGTTAAAGATGGTAATAATAGCGCTCCAACTGAATATAAAAAACGCCAGAAAATTAGGTAGATCCTAATTCTCTGGCGTATATTCCTTTTATGGGAGTAAAAGGTTTAGTTAAAGTGAGGGTTATCGAATAATTGTGTCTTTTTAACGTCCTCAATTGTTTGTGTACCTGCTAATTGCATGACACGTGTAAAGTCTTTTTCAAAGTATTCTAGAACGGATTTAACACCCATCCATCCACCTAATGCCAAGCCGTATAAGACTGGGCGTCCAAGTGCTACGATGTCAGCACCACTTGCAAGTGCTTTAAAGATATGCTCTCCACGACGAACACCACTGTCAAAGACGATTGGTACACGTCCAGCAACTGCTTTAGAAATTGCTTCAAGTGTTTCAAATGAACCTGGCGCACCGTCTAATTGACGACCACCGTGGTTGGAAACCCAAATACCATCTGCACCTGCTCCAATAGCTAATAAAGCATCGTCTGGTGATTGAATTCCTTTAACAAAAATAGGTAATTCTGAATAATCTTTTAGGAATTTCACATCACGTGCACTAATTTTTTGCTTGGATTGTGAGTAAATATTGTTTAATGACATGTTTGCACCTGAACCTGTTAGGTAGCGCGAAACGATTGGCATACCGAATGGGTAAACAAATTTATTTCGAATATCTTTTTCACGGTTTCCACTTAATGTTGAATCCGCTGTTAAGATAATCGCTGTTGCTCCGTCTGCTTTCGCTTCATCAATAATGTTTTTGTTTAATTCATCATCTTTACTCATGTAAATTTGGAACCAACGTGGTGAACCGTCTAATCCTTCTTCAATCTCTTCAAATTTTGCTCCAGAATAGGCACTGATTGACATGATTGTTCCGAATTCAGAGATTCCTTTTGCTGTTCC
>DAIOTF010000119.1:0-2493 GCA_036752165.1 Atopostipes sp. | reverse complement strand
CTGCGACTCCACCTACAATTAATACTTTCACTATCTTCACCCTTTTTTTATTTTTTAGTTTTTAATACCCTCAGGGGTATATTAACTCTTTCAATACAACTTGTCAAGCTCAAAGTTCTTTAAACATAAAAAATCCTCTCTACATCATATATTTAATGTAGAGAGGATAAAATTTTTTATTTCATTCATTCTCCCGCAAAGCGGTGGACAACCTTTTTAATGATATGATTAATCAATGTAACGATTGCTGCTACAGCAAATAGGATACCCCATGCGGTTAATGTAATTCCTTCAGTTCCCATCACATTTTGCATAAATGGTACGTAGACAGCCAGTAATAACAAACCAACTGATATAATCAGAGCTCCAATCAAGGCTTTATTTTCAAAAATACTCTTGTCTAAGCCAAAGCGATTGTCATGACGTACATTAAAGATATGCGTCAATTGACCTAATGCCATCATACTAAATGTTGCTGTTTGGGCATAAGTGTCCGAAACATCTGTCCCGTTAAAGTACATGAAAACGAGGAAAGCAGATATACCAATAACAATACCACTTAAGCCAATTTGTAAGAGGAAAAATTTATTAATTAAACCACTTTTTGGGTCTCGTGGTGGTCGCTCCATAATATCCGGCTCCCCTGGTTCAACAGAAAGAGCAATTGCTGGTAACAAATCAATTATCAAGTTTAAATATAAAATATGAAGTGGTGCAACTGGTAAAGGGAGTAAGAAAGCAACAGTTAGAAAAATCGCTGTAATTTCAACTAAGTTGCAAGTAAATAAGAAGGAAACAAACTTCTTAATATTATCAAATATTTTTCGACCAACTTCAACCGCATCCACAATCGTCGCGAAACGATCATTGGTTAAAATCATATCTGAAGATTCCTTTGCTACTTCAGTTCCACGCACTCCCATTGCGATGCCAATATCGGCACCATTTAAAGCAGGTGCATCATTTACTCCGTCTCCGGTCATGGCTACAATTTGATTTTGTTCACGTAAGGCATCTATGATTTGGAGTTTATTTTCAGGAGATACCCTTGCGAATACGCCTGTTTTTAATAACTTCTCCCCTAAGTTTCCATTATCTGCGGCCTCATCAATTTCTTGCCCGGTCATAACATTGTCTGCATCAGTCAATCCAATTTCTTGTGCGATAACTTTGGCAGTATCTGGGTGATCACCAGTAATCATTTTTACGCGAATACCAGCCCCTTGGGTTAATTCAACCGAATCTTTTACATCTTGACGTGGAGGATCGATAATTCCATACATTCCAAGAATTTCAAATGCATCTAAATCTTCAATAACTTCTTCAATCTCTCGTTCCGTATCATCGACTTCAACTTGAGCTATTGTAATGACCCGCATGCCTTTTTTAGTTAAGCTTTCATTCGCTTTTTCCCAGTACTCGAGGTCTTCTTCGGATTGATTAGACATCTGAAACATAACATCTGGGGCACCTTTTAAAATGAGTTTCTTAGTTGGTCCATCTACTAAAATTCCCATGTATTTTTTGTCGGAATCAAAAGGTAATTCATCTTTTCTCGTCCAACCCATTTCACCTAAACGATCTTCGTCAAGTCCTACTTTGTGCCCTAGGACGGTTAAAGCTCCATCTGTCGGATCACCGTCAACACTATACTCGTCTTGGTCTTCATCTTTTTCTAAAGTCGCATTTGAGCTTAAAAAACCATTCATAATGACGCGAATTAAAGTATCATGTTCATTTTGCTCATCTAAGCTTTCGTCTTTTGAAAAATCGGGGAGAGAAATCGTTTCGCCCTCTAGGGTTAACTCCCCTTCCGGTCGATAACCTTCTCCGCTAACTTCGTATTCTTTTTCGTCTTTTAAAATAATTTGTGAAACGAGCATCTGATTTTCAGTTAAGGTTCCTGTTTTATCGGTCGCAATTACTGAAGTCGAGCCTAAGGTTTCTACCGCTGGCAGTGTCTTGACTAAAGCTTCATGGTCAGCCATGGTTTCCATACCGCGTGCTAAGGTAATCGTTTGTACGGCTGGCAGGGCTTCTGGAATAGCAGCTACCGCAAGGATAATCGCCATTTGAATGAGGCCTTCGAGCTCCTGGCCTGTTAAGAAACCAACAAGGACTACTCCAATCGCTGCGATTACTGCAACTGCAATTAATACTTTCCCTAACTGATCAATTTCCTTGTCTAATGGGGTACCTTCATCATCTTCTCCCTCAAGCATTTTAGACACATGACCAACTTCGGTATCCATCGCAATAGCTGTGACAATTGCTTTAGCATCTCCACGCGTTGAAGCCGTTCCGGAATAGACCATATTTTTTCGGTCGCCAAGTGGAACTTCTTCTTCAAAAACTTCATCATCTTCTTTATCGACGGCTTCAGATTCTCCAGTTAATGCAGATTCAATAGCCGCAAAGTTATTGGATTCGATTACACGTCCATCCGCAGCAATCGCATCTCCTTCAGACAAAAGCATAATATCTCCGGGAACG
>DAIOTF010000118.1:0-2495 GCA_036752165.1 Atopostipes sp. | reverse complement strand
CAATTATTGTTGCGGATGGTGGTTGGACAGCTGGATTCTAAATTATAATAACATTAAAAACGACCCTTGATAATAAATACTTCAAGGGTCGTTTTTTTACCATTCTCTTGGTTCATAATCTAATTCATCAAAGA
Organism: Atopostipes sp.; assembly: GCA_036752165.1. Lineage (GTDB taxonomy): Bacteria > Bacillota > Bacilli > Lactobacillales > Carnobacteriaceae_A > Atopostipes. The sequence goes on along the minus strand of DAIOTF010000118.1, from coordinate 2,361 downwards.
GTTCATTTTTTTCTTTTTTCGATAAATATCGCCACTCACCTGGTGGTAAATTGCCTAAATGAATATTCATTACGCGAATTCTTTGTAAGCGAGTCACATTGTAACCCAATGCTTCCGTCATTCGACGAATTTGACGGTTGAGCCCTTGAGTTAAAATAATATTAAATTCATATTTGGAGAGTTGGTTAACTTTACTTGGTTTTGTTTTAGTTCCTAAAATACGTACACCACTCGCCATATTTTCTAAAAAGTCTGGCTGGATTGGGCGATCCACTGAAACGATATATTCTTTCTCATGTTCATTTTCAGGTCGTAAAATTTCATTTACGATGTCCCCATCATTTGTCATCAAAATTAAACCCTCAGAATCTTTATCTAATCGTCCAATATTAAATACTCGAAAGGGTTGGTTGACTAAGCTTGCGATATTACCTTTTACGTCTTTATCGGTTGTACTTGTAATACCAACAGGCTTGTTTAAGGCGATATAGACGTTATTATTCGGCACATATAATTGATTACCATCTACTCTTACATCATCTCCAGGTTCGACTTCTTCCCCAATTTTTGCCCGTCTCCCATTGATGAATACACGACCTTCTTCAATTAGTTGGTCCGCTCCTCGTCTCGAGGTTTTACCGGCTTCACGTATAAATTTATTGATTCGCATGTTGCACGCCCTTTATTTTATTGTCATTCTAGCTATAACTATACGGTAAAATCACCAGAAATCAAGCAGGATAAGAATCACCTTTTAGCCACAAATCAGTAACAAAAAATTCGTTCTTTTGGTATATACTAATAGTGAAATAGAGTGAAGGAAGTGTTTGAATGTTTAAAAAATTATTATGGAAGTTTGCTGAATTCATGTATGGGCGGAATGGAGTGGATCAACTTTACTTAGCAAGTGGTGTTCTTTTATTTATATTGTTAATTTTACAATTATTTATTGACAGTCTAGTGTTGAATTTACTATCCACGACTTTAGTTATTTGGATATTTTACCGTTTCTTTTCAAAAAATATAGGAGCTCGACAAGCTGAGAATCGTAGATTCCTGAAATTCATGAATCGAATCCAAAAGAAAACAAATCAACCTATTCGACAATTAAAAGAAATTAAGACGCATCGCTACCGCAAATGCCAAAGTTGTGAAACTACCTTACGCTTACCCCGAAAAAGAGGGAAACACAACGTTCGTTGTCCACGTTGTAACTACTTAAATGAAGTGAGAATTGTGGTTTAAAAGTTATTAGAAAAGAGTCCTCTCTAAATGTCTAGAAAATGAATTTTATGTTATATACAATAAGTTCATTTTGTTTATTTTAGTCTTCTTTATTCGAATCTTTCTATGTATAATTGATGCATTCCTCAGTATCTATTGAGGGGAATTGATGCAGGAGGAAAGAAGATATGATAAAAATAATGGCAGATTCAACTTGTGATTTATCGCAAGAAATAGTCGAAAGATACAATATTGGAATTGCCCCTTTAAATATTACAATTGAGGATAAAACGTATAGAGACAAAATTGATCTCACATCGGATGAGTTTTTCGAACGATTGCCTAACCTAGAGGAATTACCAACAACAGCAATGCCAAGTCCTAAAGCCTATATCCAAATTATTGAAGATGCAATGAAAGAAGGCTTTACTGAGTTTTTGTGTATTTGTATGTCGAGTGGAACGAGCGGATCGTATCAATCAGCCGTCATTGCTAAGGATTTATTTTTCGAAGAAAATCCAGGTGTAGATATTAAAATCCACGTAGTTGACTCAAAATCAATGAGTCACGGGAGTGGTTGGTTAATATTAAAATCTGCCCAGTTGCTTGAAGAGGGGTATACTTTCGAAGAGTTGATTGAATTTAATGAATCATATAAAAAGCAAATCAAGCATTTCTTGTGTGTAGAAGATTTAAAAAATTTGATTAAGAGTGGACGCATTTCAAATACAGGTGCTGTTATTGGTGAATTTCTTCGGGTAAAACCGATTATGTCGATGAAAGATGGTAAAGGTGCCTTTGTAGCAAAGGTTCGGGGAACAAATCGTGCACTAAAATACTATGTTGAAGAATTTAAAAAGCGGAATTTTCCAAAATGGACAAATTTTGTAATTATTGGTTATTCGTCCGATAGGGGAATTGCCGAGCAACTGAAAGAGCGAATGATAAAGCATGCGAACTTTACAGGAGATATCCATATCATGCAGATGGGTGTGGCTGTTGGAACACATGTTGGCTTAAGCGGAGTATCTATGTTCTTTATGGAAAAGAAATCGGTTTGATTTTCAGAGTCGTAAAGACTTCTATAGTGTTATTAAGAAATAGTAGTTGTAAATACATTATGTTATAATTAAGATT
>DAIOTF010000117.1:0-2607 GCA_036752165.1 Atopostipes sp. | reverse complement strand
AAAGAGTTGGTGGAAAATGCGATTGATGCTGGTAGTACCCGAATTAAAGTGGAAATCGAAGAAGCAGGCCTCCAAAAAATAATCATCACGGATAACGGAGCCGGTATCGCAAGTGACGATGTCGAACAAGCCTTTGAACGACATGCGACAAGTAAGTTGTATTCTAATGACGAGTTGTTTCGTATTCGCACACTTGGTTTCCGAGGAGAAGCTTTACCAAGTATTGCATCCGTCTCTCATCTAACAATTGACACGGCGAGAGAAGGGGAGCCGGGTAAACACCTTGTTTTAGAAGGTGGCGTGATTGTGGAAAATACCTCTGCTCAATCACGGCGCGGAACGACTATAACGGTAGAGCAACTTTTTTACAATACGCCTGCCCGTTTGAAACATATTGCTTCTTTGCAGACTGAGCTTTCACATATTACCAATTACATGAACCGCTTCGCCTTAGCGAATCCAGGCATCGCCTTTGAATTTATTAACGAAGGCAATTCCATTATGAAGTCGGTCGGAAATGGCGATTTGCGTCAGGCGATTGCGGGTGTATATGGGGTTAATGTGGCACGTAAAATGCGTTTAATTGAAGCCGAAGATTTTGATTTTAAAGTCAGTGGTTATACATCACTACCTGAATTGACTCGAGCGAATAATTCGTATATTACTTTGATTGTAAATGGTCGTTTTATTCGGAACTTTAAACTCAGCCGTTCGATAACAGATGGTTATGGTTCAACGTTAATGATTGGGCGCTACCCAATTAGCGTTATTCAAATTGAAATGGACCCTTTGCTTTTAGATGTGAACGTGCACCCCACCAAACAGCAAATTCGTATCAGTTCGGAAAATGAATTAGGTCAGCTGATTAAGGATGCCGTCTATAAAACGATGCATCAAGAAGTACGTATTCCAGGTCGGGCGGATGAAACCGAACGAAGGCCGGTCCAAAAACGTGAAGAAAAACCTGAACAAACGAATTTTGACTTTCAAGCCCCGCCTTCTAGAAAAGAAAGACGTGTTTTTGAATTTCCAGAAGAATCAAATACACCGTCTGAAGTAGTGGAAGAAACCAGTACATCACAATTAACGCATGAAACAACTAAAGAAGAGTCTTCGTTAGCTCTAGCTGAGAAGGCTAAAAAGAATCAATTTGACCAAGAAGCCACTCAACAATTTCCAACGCTAGAGTATATCGGTCAATTGCACGGAACCTATTTATTGACGCAAAATGAAGAAGGTCTTTTCTTTATTGACCAGCATGCGGCTCAAGAGCGCATAAAGTATGAATATTACAAAAAAGAATTGGCAGAGATGGATTTTTCGATGCAAGATTTACTAGTCCCCATTGTTTTAGAATACCCAAGCGATGAGGTCATGATTATCAATGAAAATCTTGATACTTTAGCGGATGCGGGGATTCAATTAGAAGCCTTTGGTCAAAATTCTTTTATTGTACGTGAGCATCCTACTTGGTTTGTGGTAGGACAAGAACAAGAAACAATTGAAGAGATGATTGATTTTTTCTTAGAGGAGAAAAATTTAACAGTAGGCTTATTTCGCGAAGCAACAGCGATTATGATGAGTTGCAAACGATCGATTAAAGCTAACCATCGTTTAAGTGATTCCGAAGCTATTTCGCTGATTGAGCAGTTACCGCATTGTGAAAATCCATATAATTGTCCGCATGGACGCCCAGTCTTGGTAAAATTAACGACTTATGATTTAGAAAAGATGTTTAAACGAATCCAAGACCGGCACTAATTTTCGAAGAAGGGTCTCAAGCATAATAGTAGACAAAAACGCCTGATTTGCTCTACACTAAAACTGGTAAAAGTTTTGAAAAGGAGCGATAATTATGGCAAATGATAAAGACAAAAAGAAACATGATGGAACAGAAAATAAGGAACAAGAAGAACGTTTAATGGATGAGCAGTATGAATTTGGCTTAAATGAAGACGTTCGTGAAGAGCTTGAAGATAAAAATGAGGATAACCCAAAACATAAAGAATCCGATGATAAAGCAGATTCAGATGATGAGGTTATCAAAGACTAATTGAATGAATGGCTAAAATAAAGTGCTCTAACGTTGAAATTGAACGTTTAGAGCCTTTTATTTTCAAAGGAGTATACAAAAATGGAAAAAAGAGTATCGAAAGAAGAATTAAAGCAAAAGTTAACTCCGGAACAATACCACGTGACTCAGGAAAATGGAACAGAACGCGCTTTTACAGGCGAGTATGATGATTTTTATGAAGATGGAATCTTTGTGGATGTAGTGAGCGGGGAGCCGCTTTTTTCATCAAATGATAAATACGATGCGGGATGCGGCTGGCCTTCGTTTACAAAACCGATTAAAAAACGAGGGGTATCTGAGCACCGCGATCAGTCGTTTGGAATGGAACGAATTGAAGTGCGAAGCCGAGAAGCAGACTCTCATTTAGGTCATGTCTTTACAGATGGCCCGCAAGAAGCAGGCGGCTTACGTTACTGTATTAACTCTGCAGCCATGCGCTTTGTACCAAAAGAAAAACTAGCGGAGGAAGGCTACGAAGAGTATATGGCAGAGTTTGAATAAGAAAATTAGTTAATGAAGAGGCCATTTCTGAG
>DAIOTF010000116.1:0-2707 GCA_036752165.1 Atopostipes sp. | reverse complement strand
CTTCGATTTCAATTTGAAGCTTAAAATCTAGAGGATCTTCCGTGTTTTCCAATAAGCTCACTGTATGGGTGACAATCGACTCGCCTGAAATATTTTCCTGGCCTTTCACCGCATCTAATGCTGAGTGGAAACAAGCACTGTAGCCTAAGCCGAATAACTCTTCAGGATTGGCACCATCTCTTTTACTTCCAGGAGCTGTTATGGTTACTTCATATGTTCCATCTTCCAGATAACTTTTACCATTTCGGCCACCTGTATTGATTGCTGTTGTCGAAAAATTCTTTTTATATTCAGCCATTTTCTAAATCTCTCCTTTATTTGATGCGTAACTTTTGAGTTAAGTGTATCAGAATTAAGGGATTAGACGACTCATCTTCTTCATTTATAGGACAAAGTTAACAACTAACAAAATGATAATAATCAGGACAGTAACGACACCAACTAAGACCATATTACAACCACGCAACGTTTTGTATATTTTTTCTTCTCTCTCAGCTTGTAGCTGTTCTTCGAGCGCTTCTTGTTCTTCAGGGGATAGATTTTCTTTATCAACTGATTCTGGCAACCAACTCACTCCCTGCTAGTTTAAATCAATAATTTTTCCGGTATCGAGATAAACTAACTCTTCTGCGATGTTTTTGACATAATCGCCAATACGTTCCAAATCCATTCCAATAAATGAATATTGGGAAGCTGTATCTACGTGTGTAGGATTCATCTTCATCTCTTCAACTGCTGCAAAACGAAGTTCTTCATAAATCTTATCCACTTCACGATCACGCGCAGCGATTTCAATCGCTCGAGTCACGTCAAAGTTTACGAAAGCATCAATCATGTCTCGTGTCATTTCTAAAACCAAACGATGCATGCGATTGATTATTTGCTCCAATGACTCATTTCGTTCTTCAGTATTTACAAAACGTAAGACATCCGCTACGTTTTTAGCATGGTCTCCCATTCGCTCTAAATTGGAAGACGCACGGATAACCGCTATAATACGCCGCAAATCTCTCGCATTAGGTTGCTGCATCGCAATCAACTGCTGACTTTTCTCATCAATCTCATGTTGCTTTTTATTAATACGCTTGTCTTCTTCTACAACTTTTTTTCCTAGCTCTTTATCGTTTGCATTAAATGCGTGAATGGCACTTTCAATTGAACGACTTACAAGTACACCTTGTTCAATTAAATTACGATGCAATTCATCTAATTGTTCATCAAGTACGGATCTCATTCTCATCGTACCCACCCCTCTCCTAGTTTCAAGTTCATTATACCTTATTTTAGAATAATCTGTACTTTTTTGTTTGGAATTTATGAAAATCTATTCTACTTATTTTTCTAACTAAAGTTTAAATGAATAAGGTACAAGCTTATTCTCTTATGGTACAATATGTACAAGTTTAGTTAAATGTTTATAAATAAAGGAGGACGCCATGACAAACTATATTATTACGACTGAAAGCGGGTCTGATTTGCCGAAGGAATTTATCGACCGGTACAACATTTATATTATTCCAATGCATGTGACGATGGGTGACGAGACTTATAAAGATGGGAGCTTTCCAGTTGAGGAAGCTTTTGAGTATTATGAAAAGACAGGAACTTTGCCTAAAACGTCGGGCTCAACACCACAAGACAATACGAATGTTTTTGAAGAGGTACGAGCTAAACATCCAGATGCACATATTATCCATATTGCTTATTCAGCTGTAACGACTGTTTCTTACAAAGCGGCTCAGATTGCAGCGGAAGAATTTGAAAATATTCATTTGGTGGATGCGAAACACGTGACTTTTGGCTTAACAGCAGTCGTTAAGGCAACGGCAGATTTTATTGAAGAAAATCCAAAAGTTACACCTGAAGAAATTGTGGCTTATGTCGAAGATGTGCGTGAACGAACAAAAATGGTTTTTCTGCCTAAGACTTTGCTTTATTTAAGAGCAGGCGGTCGCGTATCGAACTTGGCCTATTACGGGGCGAATCTATTAAAGCTACAGCCTACAATTGTCTTAGAAAATGGGTATTTAGTTTCAGGTAAAAAATACCGTGGCTCCTTCGAACGTGCATTAACGCGGACGATGAATGATTTCTTTTCTACTTATGCTATTGATCCAGGAACAGTTCTAATTGGCGGTGCCCCTGGCGTGACCGATAGTCAAAAACAAATTGTATTAGATATTGCGAAAGATCATGGCGTTTCCAATCCAATTTGGCGTGATACAGGTGCGGTTATCTCCTGCCATGGTGGGCCAGGAGCCGTTGGAATTGCGGGAATTATTCGAGCATAATCCTTGTTTTTAAAATCGTCTGGAAATAAAGTAAATAATTACTTCCAGACGATTCTTTTTGTACTGGGCGTAGCTACTCTATTTGTAGGTACTTTGCTCAAATATACGTTTATCACTTGGTTTTATACTTTATTTCTATTTCTTATATTCTACTTGAGTGACCTTTTGGATAGACTACTGAGGATAATTGTAAACACACTCGCGGATCTGTATACTCAAGGTATTACTTTTAGATTGGAGTCATCTGACAATGAAAGCAAAAGATTTAACATTAACCGCTATTTTACTGGCGTTACTTATTGTCTTATCCCAACTCTCTGTGCCTATTGGACCTATTCCAATTACACTTCAAACGTTGGCTGTTTTATTTATAGGGTATTTTTTAAGTCCTAGAAGTACAGTTATCGCAACATTTA
>DAIOTF010000115.1:0-2773 GCA_036752165.1 Atopostipes sp. | reverse complement strand
CTTACATTAGTTTATTTCATATTCAGTATATCTTACTAATGGATAAAAGAGTATTAAATAGCTGTTAATTTTAAAAAAGTCTCCCCATTTCTAGAGAGACTCTTTATATTTGAATTAAGTTGTTTTAGAAACAGACTTTTCAAGCATTTCCAACTCCGTTTCATCCTTTTGTGAAAGCAAACGGAGGCCATTCAGAATAACTAAAATCGTAGACCCTTCGTGAAATAAAACCGCCAGTGGTAGCGGTAAGATACCAAATAAGTTTAAAACAATGAGAGTTACAATAACTAAGATAGAGAAAGCAACGTTTTGTAAGATAATACGACTTAGCTTTTTAGAAAGTCGGAAACTGTAAAATAATTTAGCTAAATTATTTTTTACAATAACGACATCCGCAGATTCCATTGCGACCGAAGAACCACTTCCCATTGCAATACCAATATCCGCATTCGCAAGGGCAGGTGCATCGTTAATCCCGTCACCAATCATCCCAACTACATGGTCCTCTTTGTCTTGGCTATCTACGACATATTGAATTTTGTCTTCAGGAAGCATAGAAGCAATATAGTGTTCAATATTCACTTCTTGAGCTATTTTTTTAGCGACTGCTTCATTGTCTCCTGTAAGCAAAATCACATCGATACCTTCCCCTTGAAATCCTGAAACAGCTTGTTTGGATTGAGGACGAATTTGATCGGCTAGTGAAAGATATCCCACAATTTCATCGTCTTTTCCAATAAAAACTGTCGTGTGACCGGCATCTAATTTGTCATGGAAATTTCCTGTATCTGTAAATCCTTTAAAGGAATCAGGTTTACCAATTCGTATATTCCCTTTTTTAATCCCAGATCCCGCCACCTCTTCGATTAATTCGGCACTGTCCACCTGACTTAAATCCAACTCGCGAAAGTTCTCGACAATCGCTGTCGCAATTGGATGACTGGACTGTTGCTCCATATAGACGACTTCCTTAAGAATAGCTTCATCTGCGGAGTAATCAGTTACTTCAAATTCGCCAAAAGTTAATGTACCTGTCTTGTCCGTATATAAAATATCCATCGTACTTAAAGCTTCCATTGCGGCGCCACCTTTAAATAAAACCCCATTTTTTGCGCCATTACTAATCGCACTTAAAGTAGCGGGAGTTGCGGATGCTACCAAAGCACATGGACTAGCTACGGTTAAAAGAACCATGCCTCGGTAAAAAGCAGTTTGAAAAGGAAAATTGAATAAAGCATACAGCACAAAAATAAAAATAGGTACCGCAATTAAAACAGTAATGACATATTTACTTTCAATACGGTCGATGAATTTAGAAATTCGTGAAGGACGATTTTGCGCTTCTTCCACCATTCGAATAATATTGGAAAATACCGTTTCATTCGCACGTTTATTGACGGTCAGGTGAAATACATTCCCCTCATTGATGGTTCCTGCAAAAACTTCCTCTTGAGGGTTTCGATTCACAGGTACTGATTCACCAGTTAAGGCTGATTCATTCACTGTAACCAATCGATCGGTGTAGCCATCAATAGGAATTTGTGCCCCACGAGACACAATAACCGTATCTCCAATTTCTAATTCATCCGTAGGGACTTCTATCACATCCCCATTTGCTTGCAGAACTTGAGCGGTGGATGGCACTTGAGCCATTAATTCCGAAATGGCTGCCGTTGATTTATCATTCGCAAAATCTTCCAAAGTTTCAGCAGCCGCGAAAATAAAGAGTAACGCAGCGCCTTCGGATTCAAAATGAATGAGAACTGCTCCAAGAGCAGCGAGAATCATCAGTAAATCCACATTAGGCGAACGATCCCGAACCGTCTCAACCACTGCATCTTTTGCAGCATAATAACCGAGAAAAAAGATAGAAATATAAAACACATAGCGAGCCCACGAATGGTCGATAGTCATCAAAACAAACCCTATCACCAAAAATAACGTACCTACTACCAAAAACTGTCCTTGTCGACTTCTTGCCAAATAATCTTTCATTTTCAATCAACCTTTCTATAGTGTAATTTAATAATATTTATAAAAAACTATGTAAAAAGGGCACACCTATAGAACAGAATTAACTGTCCCACAGGCATGCCCTATAATAAATAGTCATACTCTGCTGCCACAAAAATATCGTAGCCCGGCTGCATGAACTCAAACGTTCACCGCTTGTTCAGAATCACAATAACTCTACAACTGTAGAATTAAAGCTTTCATTATTGAATTTTCAAAGAGTTCTTCTCTTTTACACTTTTAGAATATCAAAAAATCAAACTGAAATCAAGGGATTGTTCATAAAATAACAAGGAATTTTTTATTCTTTTCCGTCTACTTCATCTTGTACTTCTTTAACTGTTTGTTCAACTTCTTCACGACTCATTTTTTCGCGTCCTTCTTTCATAGCGGCTAGGCTTTTATGCGCAAAGGCTAAGGGCAGTTTACAAAATAGAATCGTACTTTTTTCAGTTAATGTTTCAATATAAGCATCCGCTTTAGCTAAATTTACGTCCGCATAGTTGAATAAGTCATCTCGGGTCCAGCCGTTCGGAACAAAGTTCACTCCACGTTCATCCATATCTTCGTCTTGGTTTCTTAAGATATTTACGGCTTGTAATCCTCGTCCAAATCCAAGGGCCAATTCTTCATCATACTCATACCCATAAGACCAGTCCCATAATTGAGACAATAAGATTCCAACAATTCCTGCTACATAGTATGTATACTCATCCAAATCTTCTTTTGTTTGAATGTCCCAGTTCTTTTCAGCCCACTT
>DAIOTF010000114.1:1556-2891 GCA_036752165.1 Atopostipes sp. | reverse complement strand
AGAAGTTTACTTTACCAAAGACTTGTAGAAAGAGGAATGTCAGTAAGAAAATTAGCTGAAGAGAGTGGTATACATAGGAATACATTAAATAATCTGTTTAATGGTGCACAAGTAAATCTACAAGCTAAATCGATTGAAAAGATTGTATTGGCACTCAAACTACCATCCAATGATGTTCTAAAAATTTTTCATCCCTATTGTAAAATTGGATAAGCCAGGGAGATATAAAACAAGCATTTAAAATATGAATAGGAAAAATATGTAAAGCACTTCATGATATTTATTTGAATAAACACCCCACTCATACATAGTGTTCTCATCAAATAAATTTGGAGGGCTTATTTTGCATGCAAAAAATAGAGATAGGAAATGATAAGATGCCAAATATTGATTTCGATTTACTTGCAAGTAAAATTGCAGAATTTGATTTTACCTATAAAAATTTACAAAAAATAACAGGTATCTCAAGAGCTACGCTACATAATGTGTTAACCGGGAAGACAAAGCCCAGTTATGAAGTCGCAAGAATACTCAGTGATACTCTCCCTTTATCGCAAAAAGATTTAATGGCTATTTATTTTCCAAATGCCAAACCATAGGGGAGATTTTTATAAATAGGGCAATTACTAATTTAAGTAGTGCAACCGGTTTCTTTAGTGTTGAAAAAATAAATTGGAGGAATTTAAATGGTTAAACGTGTAGTCGATACAGATTTTTGGACAGATATGGATGTGATTGATCATTATTCACCCGAGGATAAATACTTTTATCTTTATCTCATCACCAACGGAAAGTCATCTCAGGTAGGTATTTATTCATTGCCCATCAAAGTGATTCGTTTTGAAACAGGTTATTCAACAGAAACCATTCAAGTTCTTTTAGAACGCTTCAGTGAGAAGTACAAACAAATCATTTACAGTAAAGAAACACAAGAAGTGACCATTCTCAATAGTTTAAAATTCAGTATTTTAAAAGGCGGAAGGCCGGTCAAGGATTTACTGGAGAAAGAATTAGCTTTAGTAAAAGATGCCACCCTTATTCAAGCCACTTATGAAAATATGCTTCAATTTTGGACATTATCGAAGCGTCCCTTTGATCAAACGATTAAAGCAGCTTTTGAAACTGAATTAAAGAATCGTGGCTTGATAAATCAACAGGAAGTTAGAATGTTTGGATGTGGGGAGCCTATTCAGAGTCAAAGTCAGAATGTTATTCAAAAGGATAATGATAATGTCAGTCATAATGACAATGAAGAATCGGGGGCTACGAATCGTGAAGCGCCAGATGAAACAGAAGTCATCGAACATTATACCAATATCCTCCTAAAATATAATC
>DAIOTF010000114.1:0-1456 GCA_036752165.1 Atopostipes sp. | reverse complement strand
CCAGATGAAACAGAAGTCATCGAACATTATACCAATATCCTCCTAAAATATAATCCGACTTTAAAGGGGACTATTCATTCTAGTAATATATTAACCCTTTATTATCAAGAAATCTTTGGGGAGAAGCGCCACTATGTAGACAAGCAGCTGAAAGAATGGCGGAAACTTTATCCTGCATCTTTAATCTTGGAGGCCTTAAGCCGCTCTGTAAAAGCAACCAGTCCTTTATCTTATACCAGTACAGTCCTTGAAAATTGGAAAGCTTTTGGGATTACTTCGCGAACAGAAGCGTTAAAAAGGGATACAGAATTACAAGGAGCTATCTATGACGTATGATGCATTGGATTTAAATGATTTTTTGCTTCAATTTCAGCCTTTGGTTTATAAAACACTTAACCGGTTAAACATTCGCTCTACTCATATGGATTACGACGATTATTTTCAAGAACTCCAAATTCATTTGCTGAAGATTCGAGAAAAGTCGATTGAAGCTGAGAAAAGCCATGAAAAGTTGGAGGCGAATGATGAAAAAAGGCTGGCGATGTTTATAGCTTTTGCGACGAAAGGGTTGTATTGGCATGGGATTAATATGCTGAATAAAAAGAATAAACAAGTCTTTAGCTGTACGGAGGATGAGGACTTAGAATTCTTAAGCCAAAGCGCTGATGCTTTTGAATTACATCAAGAGGTTTACCTAGATGATTTTTTTACACAAGCTAAGAAACGATTAAGTACTGAAGATTATACCTTGTTGCTTTATTTGTCAGATGGCAAGTATTCCATGAGAGACATTGCGAAGCGAATGGGGGTAAGTGTCTCTGTGGTTTATGAAAGAAGAGAAAGAATTCAGGGAAGGTTAGCGGGGATTAAAAAATGTCTAACGGATTAGACATAAAATGTTGGATGAAAGTCTGTTATTAGTGGTGTAAGTATTACGAAGCGAAAGGAGGAACGCCAGATGTTAAATTTATGGGAAAACGCGAAAGTGTCTTTGTATTTTGAAGATGCGGAGAACGAAAAGTACGTGGGCCATACGATCAGTCAGGTCAAGGAAGACCCGACGGAAGAAGAGTTAGTGAAGTTTGCGAATGCGGTGGATGCGTTAAGCGACTTGCCGATGGATCACTTTAAAGTGATTCAGACGCAACGCTACGTGCTGTAAGGATTGGAGCGATTGAAAATGGATAGAGGAAGGAGGGAATACTGATGAACGAAACAACTAAATTGGATTTAAACTTCTTGAATGAAGAAGGGAAAAAGAAGAAAATTACGTTGAACTCACCGAAAGCTGAATTAACGGAAGAAGAAGTAACGCAAGCAATGGATGCGATTGTGGATTCAAAACTATGCGAAAGCGGCGGAGCAATTAATTACTATGAAGTGAAAGGTGCTCGCTATGTGACAACAGCAGTAGAAGATATTTTTGAAGTTGAATAACCGGTAGACTCTTGAGTGA
>DAIOTF010000113.1:0-3148 GCA_036752165.1 Atopostipes sp. | reverse complement strand
AAATTGCAACAACTCGCTTTCATTTTCGCATTTTGAGCAAAAGAGTTTTGAAATTCGAGTATGCAATCAGTAAAGTAGTTTATCGGTTTTGAAATCAGGTTATGAATCTTAAATGGCCTTCTACTGATTGCCAAATTGAATGATGAATCAAAATCTCTAAAAATAAGATTTGAAATCTGATGATGCAATCGGAATCGTCGTTTACTGAGTTTGAAATTCAATGATACAACCAGTAGAAGGAGAAAGTTGAAAAAAATTGATTACCTTCCCATCAAAAAAACACCTAACCTTTTAAAAGTTAGGTGAATGTTACTTCCGGCTGCCGGATTTATTCAATTAGTAAACCTTTGTCGTACCACCGTCGACCATTAGTGTTTGACCGGTCATATATTTGGAATCTTCACTGGCTAGGAAAACGGCAACTCTGCCGATGTCTTCTTCAGGATCACCTACGTATCGAAGGGGGATGGAGTTTACCATTTGATTGTATTGATCAGGGTCGTGCTTGCTCCATTGTTCGACACCTGAAGTCATGGCCAGGGGTGAAATAATATTGACATTGATTCCATCGGGCCCCCATTCGTTGGCGACGACACGTGTTAAGCCGCGGATGGCTTCTTTTGCGGATGCATAGGCGGCTTGAGTTGGTTGACCGCCAATTCCTGCTCCGGATGCGAAATTTATCACTTTTCCTTTTGATTTTTTCAGTTCTGGATAGGCTTCTTGCATTAAATAAAATGTCGGCAAAAATCCTGTATTAAAGGATAGCTCTAAGTCAGCCGGTTCGGTATGTATGAAAGGCTTTTGACGTGATACATGGGCATTATTGACTAAGATATTTAAAGCCCCAAAAGTCTCCACCGTTTCTTCAACAATTTTTGTTAAATTCTCTCGGATTGAAATATCGCTGATAATGAGATGGGCTTTGGAAATCTCATTTAACTCAGCCACCGTTTTTTGTCCGTCTTCTTCATTGACATCCACAATCACTACTTTGGCGCCTTCTTTTGCCATGGCTAATGCAATTCCTCTTCCGATTCCAGAAGCTGCTCCAGTAATTAATGCGACTTTATCTTTTAATTTCATTCCATTCTTCCTCTCGCTTATAGTTGTTCAATTGTTCACAATTAGTATATCAATTTTAGTATATCCAATCAATCTTTTTTTCTAACGATCGAGTTTTTTATTGACCTGAGCCTATCACTTGAAACGATTTAAAAGCTACTGTTAGAATTATTTTGCAGATGAGAAGGGTTTATTCTCGAAGAGGAGGGGTTTGATTGGATTTAGGCTTGAAAGGAAAAGTGGCCTTGGTCACGGGCGCGGCGACTGGGATCGGCGAAGCGACGGCGGTTGAGTTGTTGGATGAAGGCGCGGTGGTCGTATTGTCGGACAAGGACTCGGAGCGATTAGAAAAAACGGCAGAACAATACAAGCGGCATGATGCGTTCAAAGGTCGGGTATTTTCATGCGCGGCGGACCAAACGGACGTGGAAGCCATTAAAAAATTACATGAATTCGTGAAAGCCGAAGTTGGAGCGATTGATATTTTGGTTCAAAACGCTGGTATTTCAGGCGAACAAGGGTTATTTCATGAATTGGACAACGCCATTTTTGAACAAGTCATGGATGTAAACTTTATGGGCTCCGTGCGTATTATTCGTGAATTTTTACCTGATTTACGCGCAAACGGCTGGGGACGAATCGTGCTCCTTTCTTCGGAAAATGCGGTCCAACCTTATAAAGACGAATTGCCTTATAATGCATCCAAAGCGGCTATGTTAGCCTTCGGAAAAGGGTTGTCTCAGACTTACGCCGAAGAAGGACTCTTAGTGAACGTGGTGTCGCCCGCATTTATTGAGTCGGACATGACTGATGAATTGATTGAACAAGAAATGGAAGAAACAGGAAAAAGTAAAGAGGAAGTTATTGAAAACTTTTTAGACGAGAAAAAACCATTTATGTCGATTAAACGACGAGGAGAAGCAAAAGAAGTGGCGGCAGTCATTGCTTTTTTATGTTCAGACCGAGCTTCTTTTGTGAACGGGTCGGATTACCGAGTAGATGGTGGATCGGTTGCGACAATCAATTAATTAAGAAGAAAGGATGATACATATATGTTTAACGTGGTTAAAGATGTAAAGGATAAATCGTATAAATATGTGCTGATTGGAGGAGGCATGGGGTCAGGATTTGCGACGCTTGGCATCCGCGAACACGACAAAGAAGGCTCGATCTTAATTGTTTCTCGCGAACAATTTGTGCCTTATGAACGACCAGCGCTGACGAAAAAATTATGGCGTGACGAAGATTTTACAGTGGAAGATATCCAAATTGGTGTCGAAGAAGAAGACAATGTAGACTTCGCACCTGAGCGCGATGTGGTTGAGATTTCTCCCAAAGACAAAACAGTGACGCTTGAAAATGGCGCGGTGGTTTCTTACGAGAAGCTCTTACTCTCAACGGGAGGCGAGCCACGTACGATAGAAGGACCAAAAGACGAGAATGTTTTTGCGTTCCGTGAAGAAGACGACTACCTTAAACTGCGTAATCTCTCGCAGAAAAATCAACACGTGATTATTGTCGGCGGTGGGTATATCGGTAGTGAATTGGCCGATTCCCTTGCTCAAAACGACACCAAAGTCACGATGGTCTTCCCGCAAAGCCAGCTCGGTGAAGGCATGTTTCCAGACGAGCTCCTGTCTGAGTACAACGCACTATTCAAAGACCGCGGCATCACGTTAATGAATGGCAAAGAAGCCAACCGTTATCGTCGAAATGGGGATGAGCTTGTTCTTGAATTAGACGATGGATCTGAAGTGACTGGGGACGCCATTGTGATTGGTTTAGGCGTTGAGCCTCGCATTGAATTGGCAAAAAAAGCAGGACTCGAGACTTCAGATGATGGTGTGTTGGTTAATGAGCGTTTAGAAACAAGTGAGCCTGATATTTATGCGGCTGGAGATATCGCCACTTACCCTGATCAAATTTTAGGCCGCCAACGCATTGAGCACGTAGACCACGCGCGAAATTCAGGAAAACAAGTCGGTGAAATAATGGCTGGCGGTAAAGAAGCTTATACGCATACGCCCTATTTCTACTCTGATATCTCCGACTTAAGCTGGGAAGCCATCGGGACGATGGATCC
>DAIOTF010000112.1:0-3372 GCA_036752165.1 Atopostipes sp. | reverse complement strand
GAAATGATTCTGCAACTTGATGACGATGCCTTTGTTGTGGTAATGTCCGCTAACGAAGTGATGGGTCGCGGATTTTCACTTGAAAAATATTTACCAACCAATCAACAACAATAATTACCATGGGGAATCTTGACTTTTTCGTGAGAAAAGCTTATGATTATTGGGCATAGGATATGTTCGTTATTCCCTTATTTCCAGCGACGCACGGGTGGTGAAACGTGCGAATAAAGACTAACGAATGCTCCCTAAATAATCCGTATGAGAAATTATACCGCAAGTCAGGCGTTAGTTGACAATTAAGAGGTAATTGACGATCGAATATTGTCATTGCAAAAAAGGTGGTACCGCGTATGGACGTCCTTTCGCAATGAGAATATTCGATTTTTTTTATTTCAATACAAAAGGGTAAAAGGAGATTAGTATGAAAAAGTTAACAAGTTCAGAAATTCGCTCAATGTTTTTAGAATTTTTTGAAGAAAAAGGACACAAAATTGAACCAAGTGCATCTTTAATTCCAGTGGAGGATCCAACGTTACTTTGGATTAACTCAGGAGTCGCAACGCTTAAGAAATATTTTGACGGGTCAGTTGTTCCAGACAACCCACGTATTGCCAACTCACAAAAAAGTATTCGTACAAATGATATTGAAAACGTAGGAGTGACGGCGCGTCATCATACGATGTTTGAAATGCTAGGAAATTTTTCAATTGGCGACTACTTTAAAAAAGAAGCGATTGTATGGGCATGGGAATTTTTAACGGATGAAAAATGGTTAGCTTTAGACCCGAAAAACTTATACGTAACTGTTCATCCTGAAGACGAAGAAGCCCGTCAAATTTGGGAAGAAGTTGTAGGTCTACCAACTGACTACGTGATTGATGAAGAAGATAACTTCTGGGATATTGGTGTCGGTCCATCGGGTCCAAATACTGAGATTTTCTATGACCGTGGTCAAGAAAACAATGATTTACCTGAAGACCATCCAGAAAGTTATGTAGGTGGGGAAAATGAGCGTTGGTTAGAAGTATGGAACTTAGTATTTTCACAATTTAACCATCAGCCAGATGGAACTTATGAACCCTTACCAAACAAAAACATTGATACGGGGATGGGCTTAGAACGTATCGTATCGGTTCTTCAAGAAACACCAACCAACTTTGAAACCGACCTGTTTTTACCCATTATTAAAAAAGTAGGCGAAGTTTCTGGGGTAGACTATGAAACAGCTGATGAATTGAAACAGAGCTTCAAAGTCATCGCAGACCACGTACGTGCAGTAACATTTGCCATTGCGGATGGGGCATTACCATCAAATGAAGGTCGAGGCTATGTTTTACGACGTCTTATTCGTCGTTCCGTTATGCATGGTCGTAAATTAGGCATTGACGAGCCATTCTTAGCCAATATGGTACCAATCATTGGGGAAATTATGGGCGACTTCTACAGCAACGTAGTAGAGAAAAGTGACTTTGTCATGCAAGTCTTGCAACAAGAAGAAGAGCGATTCCATGAAACGTTATCTGAAGGTTTAGAGCATTTAGTGCAAATTTTTGACCAATTAACAAACAGGGGCGAAGTAAACGTAGCTGGTAAAGACGCGTTCTTACTTTACGATACATTTGGCTTCCCCGTTGAATTAACAGAAGAGTATGCCCAAGAACGTGGCTTTAATATCGACTTAGAAGGCTTTAAAGCAGCAATGGAAGAACAAAGAGAAAGAGCGCGAGCCGCTCGAGAGGATAGCCAGTCGATGAATGTTCAGTCAAAATTATTGGTTGATTTTGACAAGGAAAGTGAATTCATAGGCTATACTGAAATGAAAACCCAAAGCCATTTAAACACCATAATTTTTGAAGAAGAGTTTACAGATTCTATAGATGGTAAGCGTCAAGCGCAATTAATTTTTGATGAAACACCTTTTTATGCTGAAAAAGGAGGACAAGTTGGAGACAAAGGAGTCATTCGTGACTTAGAAGGGAACTTAGTGGCGCGAGTGGTTGATACAAAATCAGCCCCAGGCGGTCAAAACCTCCATATTGTAGAGACAATCGAAACATTAGAAACTGGAAAAGAGTATTCACTCGAAGTGAACCAGTTAAGACGTCTACTCATTCAAAGAAACCATACAGCGACTCACTTACTCCATCAAGCATTGAAAGATGTTGTAGGCGAACACGTTAACCAAGCGGGTTCACTTGTAGCACCTGATCATTTACGCTTCGACTTTACGCATTTGCAACAAGTCACTAGTGAAGAGTTGGAAAAAATTGAACAAATTGTCAACGAGAAAATTTGGGAAGCTCATCCAGTCACTACAACCGTCACATCTATCGACGAAGCTCGTGAAATGGGCGCAATGGCTTTATTTGGTGAAAAATACGGCGATATTGTGCGCGTTGTAAGTATTGATGACTATTCCATTGAGTTATGTGGGGGTAACCATGTTCAAAATACCTCAGATATCGGAATGTTTAAAATCACAACCGAATCAGGGATTGGTGCAGGGACTCGACGTATTATCGCACGAACAAGTGAAGGGGCATTAAACTGGTTTGAAGATCGTTTAGCGATGCTAGCTGAAACCGCAGAACTTACAAAAGCTCAAACATTAGATAAGGTCGTTGAACGCGTTCATAACTTGTTTACTGAGTTAAAAGATTTACAGCGAGAAAATGAATCGCTACAAGCGAAGTTAGCAAACGTACAAGCAGGCGATATTTTAGAAAATGCTCAAACAGTTGGAAATTACACATTAATTGCTGAACAACTGGATGCCAAAGACATGGACCAACTTCGTCAAATGGCGGATAAATGGCGTGCACAAGATGCTTCAGATGTTTTAGTTTTAGCCTTAGGCGCAGAAGGCAAGGTAAATATGTTAGTCGCAATGAATGAAAAAGCTCTTGCCGGCGGTCTAAAAGCTGGCGACTTAATCAAAGAAATTGCACCGAAAGTAGGCGGTGGCGGTGGTGGTCGTCCAGATATGGCTCAAGCTGGTGGTAAGAACCCAGCAGGTATAAAAGATGCTTTCCAAGCGGCAAAGGAATGGGTAGATAGTAAATAAACCTATATTCATTTTCTTAATCTGTGTTATACTAACCAAGAATGTATGAAACATATTGAACATTAGTTTCCTTTTCGGTAAAATAAGAGTGCAAATAAAGAAGATGGATGGGGGATTTTACAATGAGTAATGATGGACGTACGGTCCGTTTTGACGGAAAATTTACAGATCCAGATGACGTTTCAAAAATGCTTCATTTAGTATATGATGCATTGGAAGAAAAAGACTACAACCCAATTAATCAAATTGTAGGTTATATTTTATCCGGTGACCCGGCATATATTCCGCGTCACAACGATGCCCGTAAT
>DAIOTF010000111.1:0-3413 GCA_036752165.1 Atopostipes sp. | reverse complement strand
TTTCTACTGAATCTTCTCCTAAAAGACGGTCAACATTTGCCTTTGCAGTCAGAATGTTTTTCATTTCTTTTTTTATAGAATGATACTTTGTCACTAGCGTCGCATTAAAATAATTCAACGCAGCACTATAATCTGAATTATCTGTAATCTATCAAGTTCATAAAAAAATCCTTTATAATGGGTTGGTGGTAGTAACCTATCCAAATCCAAAATAAAGGACCTAAGCATGGATAAGTTTACACGAAAAACATCATTTGAACAATGGTTTTCACCGATGAATCGTTCATTATTTGACGAACTGGTGGAAGCACATCATTTAAATTACTATACGAAGAAGCTGTATATGGCTTCATTTATGAAACTCCTTTTGTATGCACAACTTCATGAAACCGAGAGTTTACGGGCATTAAGCGACGCTGTCTTTTCCGAAGAATTACAACGAGCTACGGGATTAGGTTCGATTAGCTTTTCACAATTAGGAAGACGAATCAATACAATCCCAACTGAATTCTTTCAAACGATTTTTCTCGATTTAGTGGCACAAATTCATCAGAAAACTAATTATCAAACACGAAGAAAAGTAACCACACCACTAAAAATCATTGACTCGAGTACGTTACCGCTTAATTTGACCAATCATAAGTGGGCGGAGTTCCGAAAAACAAAATCAGGTGTAAAGCTTCACTTGCGACTTGTTTTCATGGAAAAAGGACGCTCCTATCCCGATAAAGCTGTACTGACAAACGCCATCGAACATGATCGAGGGCAACTAGAAGTATTCATTGACGACAAAGAATGCATGTACGTGTTCGACCGTGGTTACTTGGATTATGAGCGTTTCGACCGCATGACGGATGATGGGTATTTCTTTGTTTCACGTTTACGTAAAAACGCTGTTGTCCGTGTGATCGAACCATTTTCACTACCAGATAATTCATCCGTATTATCAGATGAAATGGTGGTCATTGGAACAACCCAAAATCGTTCTGAAAATGTGTTTCGATTACTCAAACTGCTTGATACAAAAGGAAATGAGCTTCACTTACTGACCAATCGATTTGACATTGACGCAGATGAAATCGCAGAAATCTACAAGTCACGCTGGGCGATCGAACTTTTTTTCAAATGGATGAAACAACATTTGAACATCAAAAAGTTCTACGGCCATAGCGAACAAGCGGTACACAACCAAGTGTACGTAGCGATGATCGTCTACTGTCTAAACGTTTTAGCTCAGTTGAACACAAATAGCGACCGAAGTTACTTACAAATTAGCCGCTATTTAAAAGCATCTTTATGGAAATCGGCTCACATTTGGGTACGTAGAATCGAAGGAAAGAGTGTCCCATAAAGGTTGCCAATCGTTGTTGCACAAGTCATAGGATATAGTAAAAAAATGGATGTTTACTACCCTCGCTTTGGTGTTTTCGTTTTTTCATTAAAATCTAGAAAAATAATAACTGAAAATTCAGACGTTATTTATGCGACGGTAGTGATACTTTGTATAAGCTTTTCTTTTTTCAGAAATTAGTTCTGTATATTCCTTTTGTAAAGCCTTTACTGTAGGTATTTTCTTAGTATCTAATTCATCAAAAGCAGTCTTTGCAGCCTTGTGCAAAATTAAATCAGCAGTATGTTCTTCATAGTATTTCTTGGAATATCCTGATTTACGGTAAGCAGTATAAACATCACGGGTTTTTGAATAATTTATTATATGGGTTTTAAGATTACCTATCTCCTTCATACGATTTTCAATGCTTTTAATCTGGTATGATATTTCATTAAAGTTATCTGTTGAAAGCTGTGCTTTTTTCTCTAAATCCCCATATACAAGAAGGTTATTTTCTGTTAAAAAGTTAATAGTCTGTGCCATCTGTTTTAGATTGAAAATCTTTGCCCATCGTTCATATCCAGCACCTTTTCCTGCTTGCAATATAGCTTGTATGTCTACCAATAGATTAACAGGAGATTGTCGCTTTTCATTTGCTTGTTTTTTATTAATAAAAGGTCTATCACCTTTAATGATTTCCTTAATTTCTTCCTCTGAATAACCCTCTCCAAGAGAACGCAAACGGATAAATCTTTTTTGTTCTTTATTCTTAAAAGCAAGATGTTTTCCTTGCTTAATAGAATAGTCAACTTGTTTCATTTCAAATAAGAAAGCATCAAAATCTATAGGTTTTTTTGAAAGAATTTCATCTATAGTATCTCGTAATCTTTGTGAATGGGTAATAGTTTTTTTATCTCCAAGCCATTTACCATAATGAGTTTTTCCACGCTTTGGATTTTTAATAATTGATAGTCCATTTTCAAGACAAATACGGTCAGATATTTTTCCTACAGCTTTCCCCGAGCCTAAGAAATCCCTAAATTTTCTTGTACAGTCTATAGAAGTAGAATTGTATATTATATGGTTATGAATATGGGACTTATCTATATGGGTGGCTACAAAAAAAGCATGGTTTCTTTTGGTAAACTTTAAGGCTAATTCATAGCCAATTTTATTAGCAAGTTCTGGGGTAATTTCTCCCGGCTTAAATGACTGCCGTATCTGATATAGTATCACATCATTTTCTTGCTCTCTCCCTGTAATATTGTCATAGATTCTCTTAGATAGTATAAATTCTCCCTTTACTGTTTTTGGATCACATTCATATGAAGAAACATATTTACCCTTATTAGTTTTTTCAGGATTTAATGCATAATCTATACGGTCAGAAATACAATCAGCTACGGATTTACCCTTGTTCTTGTGCATGGAAATTAAACGGGTTGTTGCCATAAATATAACCTCCTTAATAGCATGAAAAAAGAGCTACCCTATGGCAACTCCATTTAAAAAGTTATATCAACTACAAAAATCTATTCTTAATAACAAAATCTATAATTCAAGTTACATTCTGCCGATTCAATATGTTTGTCTAGATTCTCAGTAATAACTCCAACTAAGCTTGCATCGGATAGGTGAATATATAATTCCTCTTTTGCACGACTACAAGCAACATAGTATAATCTAGTAAATTCATCAGGGGAAGATTCTGCTAGTATCCTAGGATTACTCCAAAAATCATATAATGTTGTATCATCAAATTTACTTGGTACAACACCTACTATTACCTTATCCCATTCTAAACCTTTTGCTTGATGTACGGTCATATATCTACTGTTTTTTGAGAATACTTCATTGAAGAGTTGTTGTGCAGTACTAAATTCTAATTTATTTAAATTTGTCCGCAATCTTTCATTATCATATTCAGTCAAATACTCAATTTGAAAATTATCATTTCCCAATTTTTTTAAAAAATTTCGTAGGCTTATATCATTTAACAACAGATAGTTGAAACGATTTATTATATCCATGTCAATATCGGCTTAAAATTCCCCAAAAATATCGGAATAAAATTCCTCACTTT
>DAIOTF010000110.1:0-3685 GCA_036752165.1 Atopostipes sp. | reverse complement strand
CCTGTATTTTTTAACGCTCGAGCTAGAAGCAAAGGTCCTACAATTTCGAAGAATATAACCCCTGTTAAGACAACACCGGTCAAAATACCAGTTGTACCAGGGACACTTTGTTCTGCAATAGTGGCTAACCCGATAGCAATACCGGCTTGCGGAATTAAACCAAAGCCAATATTTTTTCGAACGATTGGACTTAAAGAAGTGAATTGAGAAGCGGAAAAGGCGCCTAGATACTTTCCGAATAGACGACCTAGGATATAAGCCACCCCGATTAATCCGACCGTTGCAAAAATCGCTACGTCTAAGTGGGCACCTGCAAGAGTCAAAAAGACAACAAAGATAGGCAGTTCCATTTGGTTAATCACTTGAGCAACTAATGTTTTCCGGTTCGTTAAGTTTGTGATGGTTGCTCCTGATACGATATTTAATAGAATAGGTGACAAACCAAGTACACTCGCGATTCCACTATTAAAGAGAATCACTGCACCAATAATGACGAGCAATTTATCGTTACTGAGTTTTTTGCGAATAAAAAATGAAACAAAAAAACCACTAGCTAATCCAATAAGGACAGCCCATAGAATATCTAGAAAAACAAATGCAATTAAAAGTAAATTGTTTGCCTCTGATCCGCCTGTTGTTTGGACAAAAGCAACTACAATACCAAAAACGATAATCGTAATTAAATTGTCAAAAGCTACTAGACCAAGTAATTCTTGTGTCATTTCACCCTTTGCCCGGGTCTCTTTAATCATGGATACGACACCAGATGGAGAGACCGTCATGGATAGTGCACCGAGAATAATAGCATAAGAAAATGGAAGACCAAATAAATAAGTTAAAGCTGTGGTAAGGATGAGGCTGAGAAAGGTGTTTCCAAAAGATAAAATGGATAAATCTTTTCCTAATTTTCGTATCATATCTTGATGTAATTCAGTACCTACGGATATTGCGAGGATACCTAAGGCAAGTTCGTTCACAAAACCAAGCGAATTATAAACATCTGCCGTAATAATATTAAAAACACTTGGACCTAATATGAGTCCGCTTACAATATAGCCGGTAACAGAGGGTAAATTGATTTTTGTAGCTAACCAACCACCACCTAAGCCAATAAGTAGTAACAATGCGACATAAAGCGAGTATGTCATAGATAATCCCTTCTTCTCTTTAGTAATTAATTCCTTTTGCTGAACTGACTGGTAGAGATATCATAATCGCAGTATCTGGATCTTTAAAATCTCCAATGATTTTTTCGACCAATTCTTCTGTTCGTTCTCTTTCTTCTATAGAACGGACAACTTTTAATATTGTCTTACTATTATTTTCTTTTTCATCGTCTAACTCAGCAAACATCGAAAACATCGGAAACTGGTTAGAGATTAAATGCCCCATTCCACTACTGTCTAATACAGTTGCTCCACTTAAATCGTTATTCATAAATTCAGTCAGTAATTCATCCAATAAATCGGTCTTATTTAACACAATAATCACTAATTCCATTTTTTCACCTACTTCAATTAAAATATATTTTTTTAAGTATAAAGGAAAAAAGAAAGAGAGCTCAACTCTGAGCCACTAAAGGCCAATAATTTATTGAAAAATCTCTTTCTTGATTGAGATCAAGTTTAATTCATTAAAATAAAGCTATACTGTAGGTAACAATAAGTAAGGAGCGATTAAGATGACAAGCACTACTTTGCAATTAGAAAAACTCACTTGCCCATCTTGTATGCATAAAATTACAACAACTGTTGGTGAATTAGATGGCGTCGAACGGACTAAAATTCTTTTTGATGCAAGTAAAGCACGTATATACTTTAACGAGTCTAGTATTACGACAGAGGAAATCATCCGAAAAATTGAAGAGCTCGGTTATGCAGCTGAGGAAATTAAATAGTTTTAAATAAATTGATCTAAGTCAATTTATTTTGTAAGAACCTTCTATATAGTAGATATATGAAAACAAAAAAGGAGAATTTATTATGGCTACATTCACAGAAGCGAAAGAAAAACATTTTGATCGTCTAGCCCAATTTACACCGATTGTTGATCGAGTACATGGAGACAATCATCCAGAGTTTCACGAAGTAAAAGAATTATGGGATAGTATTTACGAAAAAACAAATACTGCTGGTTCGGAAAAACCAGAACTAGAGGCAGAATTCAAACAGTTACGAGAAGTGACGAATAACTATACTGTTCCAAATGATGTTTGCGAAAGTTATGAAGCTGTGTATAATATGTTAGAAGAGGTAGACACAGCCTATAACATTAAATAAATTTTATGAGTCTAGTTGGATGGCTAACAATCGTCCTTCTAGATTTTTTTAATCTAAAACTTTATAATGTTATAAGCTTAGCTAATAGTAACCATAGGTTATAAATAGTTTTAATTGCGTTAAATATTTATTAATATAGACTTGAAAGCGATTTTCTGGTTTATTTAAAAATTTCCAGTGTTGTTAAACGTAGAAGTATTGTAGGATTTTAATAGGAGGAAGAATAGTGAGAGAAGTAGCAATTGTTTCAGCAAAACGTACAGCTGTAGGATCATTTGGCGGAGTGTTTAAAAACGTAGGCCCAGTAGAGCTTGGTAAAGTAGCTGTACAAGGAGCTTTAGATACTATTAATTTAGATTATAGCTTAGTGGATGAAGTTATTTTAGGAAATGTTTTAGGTGCGGGTAAAGGGCAAAACGTTGCTCGTCAAGTAGCTATGCAAGCAGGACTTCCAAAAGAAGTACCAGCTTTAACAATTAATAAAGTTTGTGGATCAGGATTAAAATCTGTTGTATTAGGTGCTCAAAGTATTATGACGGGTGACAATGAAATTGTTGTTGCTGGAGGAACTGAAAGCATGAGTACAGCTCCATATGTTCTAGATGGACAAAGATGGGGACAACGTATGGGCGACGGTAAAGTAGTTGATACCATGTTAAAAGATGGGTTAACAGATGCCTTTACTGGTATTCACATGGGTGAAACTGCGGAAAATATTGCAGAACAATTCGATATCAGCCGTGAAGACCAAGATAAATTAGCGACTGAAAGCCAAAACAAAGCAGAAGAAGCGATGAATGCAGGTAAATTCAAAGATGAAATCGTCCCATTCCCTGTTCCTCAAAGAAGAGGCGATGACATTATTGTAGACCAAGATGAATTCCCAAGAGCGGGAGTAACTCAAGATGGTTTAGCGAAATTACGCCCAGCATTCAGAAAAGATGGATCCGTTACAGCCGCATCTTCATCAGGTATTAACGATGGTGCAGCGATTATTGTTTTAATGAGTAAAGACAAAGCAGATGAATTAGGTCTTGAGCCATTAGCTGTCATTTCATCATACGCAAGTGCAGGAGTTGACCCAGAAATTATGGGAACAGGTCCAATCCCAGCGACTCAAAAAGCACTTGAAAAAGCTTCTTTAACAATCGACGACATGGACTTAATTGAAGCAAACGAAGCATTCGCTTCTCAAGCACTATGTGTAGTTCGTGGATTAGAAGCTAAAATGGACCGCGTAAACGTCAATGGTGGTTCAATTTCAATTGGTCACCCAATTGGCGCAAGTGGTGCGAGAATCTTAGTGACTTTACTACACGAAATGAAACGTAGAGACTCAAAACGAGGTCTTGCAACACTATGTATTGGTGGCGGACAAGGAATCTCAATGATCGTTGAAAGATAAT
>DAIOTF010000109.1:0-3749 GCA_036752165.1 Atopostipes sp. | reverse complement strand
AGCCTCTTCTACATTCCAAACCGAACTCGCATCCGTTATCGACCGTTCTTCCATCCTGTCCCAAATTTCCCCAATTTCAATCGGCTCATCAGGAGCATATATTTGATTAAAATCCTCTTCTGTAAGGCCGCTACTTTCAAGTTCCATCTGATATTCCTCTTCAGCAAAAGAAGCATCCAACGATTCTCCATAACGATTCTGGAGACGATTTCCTTGGCGAACCACATAACGCTCCACCAAATCCTCTGCTAAGCCTTCCGTCAAAGTTTTCGCGTATTCCGTTTGCAGCACGCCATCTTCAAAATACTCCGTATAGTCATAAGAAGTTGGCACCAGCAAACTCGCATTTCTCGTCAAATCGCCCCATTCTTCAGGTTCTTCTTCGAAAAATTCAACCCCGGTTAAGACTTGATAAGAATCGAGATTTGGAGTTTCTTCGGATTGGTTAAGAATGGAAAATCTCGCCCAGCCTAAAAGTGTTCCGATAATACCGGCTATAATAAGTGTCAGCACCAGACTGCCTAACTTAAAACCCGTTCCCTTTCTTGAAGGTTTGACCCATGCTCTAAACAGTAGCCCAATCCCTACCCCAACCGCTGTCGGTAATAAAGTCATTAAGGGTTGTAGATTGTCTAGCACAAACATGGAATATAAAATATAGATGAAAAGTCCAATAAAAATGAAATAAAATACACTATAAACGAATTTATATAACCACTGATTAGAGGAATGAAAGGCCAATTCTTGTCCTTGTCTCATCCGTTCGCGGTTTGTTTTTAGAAATTTTCGCAAGTCATAAACGTGTTTGATACTCACCATTAACGCAAAAGGAACGGCTAAACTAATAATTTGAGTTAAACCATCTTTCATCGGCGAAATATTGATAAAGAGATTTCTAATTAAGAACCATGATAAGATAATGAGCAGAGGCAAAGTAATATACTGTACAGTTAAATAACGCTTAGCTATTTTTTCAAGGATTCGAAATTCCTCTTCCACATCCGTATGCATCGGAATTGCTTTTTCTCCCTTGGCTTTATAATAAATATGCAAATCATAGGATTTATCCACGTACTTCCACCCGACACTTTCGCTTACCGTCTGAAATTCTTTTAAATCTTCTTTCGATTTCCGCGTTAAGGGTGTTTCCACTTCATAAGGTGAAATGGAAAAATCGAGGCCTTGTGGTTCGACTTTCTTATAGATAAACATTGAACCTATAATAACTTTATCTATTAGCCAACCTTTATTCGCCATTTCTTCAAAATGTTCCTCTATGCTTGGGTAATTATCAATATTAAGATAATTCATCTCGATTTTGAAATTCATCTTCATGATCCCCTTTCTTCGCATCACTGAGTAAATATTCCAATCGTTTGATTTCCTTGTTTAAGACTTCCTGACCCGCTTTTGTTAATTTATACGTCTTTTTATTGTCTTTTTTTGAGACCATCTCAATATATTTGTCGTCTTCAAATCGAGATAATAACGAGTATAAAGTTCCTGGGCCTATTGCTACTCGCCCATCCGTTAACCAATCGACATACTGCATAATTTCATACCCATGTCTTTCGTCACGCAGACTTAATAAAATATAATACATAGGTTGCGTTAATGGCTTTGCCATAGAATCCCTCTTTTCTTTTATATCGAGTCTCGATATACCTAACTCTAGTATATATCGACTCCCGATATAGTTCAAGAAGGATACGTTCAATCCTATAATCTCATCTGGATTTAATTTATTCTTAATGCTATAGTTAAATAGAATACTTAAAGGAGGAATTTTTATGGCATATTATGAGATTAGTAAAGAAGACCGTCATTTTACCTTTGATAAGAATCACGAACCGGTATTGCGTGTGCAAGCTGGGGACCAGGTAAAATTCAATACGGTGGATTGTTTCTCAGAACAAATTCAATCGGCAGATGACTTAGTCACGGATATTGATTTTGATCAGGTCAATCCAGGTACTGGCCCTGTATTTGTCGAAGACGCAGAGGTTGGCGATGTTCTTGTCGTTCATGTGGATGAGATTGAAGTGGCGGATAAGGGTGCGGCGGTGACTTATGGTGTGGGTTATTTGAAGGATCACTCGGAGTTGCGTAGTAAAATTATTGCGATTGATAATGACCGAGATGTGGCTTTATTTAACGACCTTGAAATTCCTCTACATAAAATGATTGGAGTTATTGGGGTTGCGCCAGCTGATGAAGCGGTTGGTTGTGGTCGAATTGGTGACCACGGCGGCAATATGGATAATCGTAAAATCCAAAAAGGCACTACACTTTATTTCCCAGTGAATACGCCAGGTGGGCTTCTGCAAATTGGAGACTTACACGGTGCAATGGGTGACGGTGAATTAGACGGTGCAGCTTTAGAAGTTTCTGGTGCTGCGACGGTAACGGTGGATGTCATTAAAGATTTCCATTTAGATCGTCCTGTTGTTGAAACGGAAGATCGTTGGTATACAACGGCTGCGCGCGATACGTATGAAGAAGCATTAACTTTAGCGATGAAAGATATGCAGCGATTAATGCGTCAGCCTTATGGATGGGATGACACAGATATTGATTTGTATTTGTCTTTAGATGGCCACGTCGAAGTGAACCAAGGGGCGGAATTAGCCGCGATGCCAATTAGTTTACGTGTTGGCATTCCAAAGCAAGACGGGAAAGAATTAGTTCAATAAAAAGTTAAAAACTTCCTATTGAGTAATTGAAATGACTTGATAGGGAGTTTTTAAACGTCAAATAACATAAAAAAGCTGACACTTTGTTAAAAAAGTGTCAGCTTGTTTCAATTTGGTTCAATATTTATCTTAAAAACTTTTTAAAGATAAATATTTCGAGACATCATCTCTTAAAATTGATTTAAAGATATTTATCCAACCTTATTTATCTCTAAACTTTTTTAAAGATAAATAAGACTAATTTTTCGATGCTTCTTCAATTAAACTGGCTAAAAATTCATCGCGGTCAACGGATACCGTTTTCTTCTCACCGTATTTACGGACAGACAATTGATTTTCTTCAATTTCACTATCCCCAATTACGATTTGGTAAGGAATTTTCAGTGTTTGTGCTTCGCGAATTTTGTAGCCCATTTTTTCATTACGCAAGTCGGATTCTACACGCAAGCCTTTGGTTTTCATTTCACGAACAAGCTCTACAACGACGTCACCGTGTGCTTCCTCATTTACTGGAATGACAACAGCTTGAGTTGGAGCTAGCCAAGTTGGGAATGCACCTTTGTAGCGTTCCAATAGGTAAGCCACAAAACGTTCCATAGTTGATACAATTCCACGGTGGATAACAACTGGACGGTGGTTGTCTTCCCCATCTTCGCCGACATATGTCAGGTCAAAGCGCTCTGGCAACAAGAAGTCTAACTGAACCGTCGATAATGTTTCTTCCATTCCTAAAGCTGTTTTCACTTGAACATCAACTTTCGGACCGTAAAATGCCGCTTCGCCTTCCGCTTCAACATAGTCTAATTCTAATTCATCCATCGCTTCTTTCAGCATGGCTTCCGCATTTTCCCACATTTCATCATCGTCGAAATACTTTTCTGTGTCGTTAGGGTCGCGGTAGCTCAAACGGAAGTGGTAGTCTTTGATATCGAAGTCTTTATACACTTCTAACAATAACTGCATGACGCGGTTAAATTCTTCTTTGATTTGGTCCGGACGCACAAATACGTGCGCATCGTTTAACGTCATTTCACGCACACGCTGCAAACCAGAAAG
>DAIOTF010000108.1:2390-3750 GCA_036752165.1 Atopostipes sp. | reverse complement strand
ATTGTGCGTAAAAACTCCGGAAATAGAAATTCTTGTTCACTATGTGCATTTAAAGTATTTAAAAAGGGTAAAAATGAAAAATAATCAATGGTTGCTACTTCATAAATTTTATCCTTTACAATTGATTGACCTAGCCATTTTACCTCATTGTTTTCAATACTTAAACCTTTTAAACACATTTTCCCAAATACTCGCCCACGAAATCCAAATCCTTTTACTGGTTGATTAATCATCTTCGCATCAATGCGTTGAATTTCTTTTGCAAATTGAACAAGATGCTGTCCTTTTATTTTACATTTCATGACACGAATAGGATGAGGTAAAGTTTGATGTAAATCTCGAGCAGTCACAACCCCACTTCCAATATCTGCCATGAAAAGACCTGCATTTAAAACGGCCACATCCGTTCCAGCAAAGTCAGCGATAGCATCTAAGGTTATTTCCGCTAATTCATTTTGTTCATTCCAGCTATGAAGAAATGGTTTTGGAATGTCTGCAAGTTCTTCTTTTTGAAGTAATTTTTTTCCTTTATTCACGTAGTTTTGTAAAATAGCTGTTTCATTAACTACTGGATCAATATCTGTTTCAGTGTTTATTAATCGCACACTCTCCACTTTCATTTGGTCATGTTCTTTACCAATGACTATTTCACCTAACCAATTTCCAAATTGTCCTGCTCCTGTCAGCATTGTTCCTGCAACAATTTCACCATTGTGTAAGGCGTGATGGGTATGAGCTCCTATAATTAGAGGAATAGGAAGTAACTTAGATAAAAAACGATCTTCATTGATTCCTAAATGACTCAGTAAAATCCAAAAATCTGCTTCATGTTGATGGTTTTTATAAAATTCTTGAGCTTGTTTCATTGGATTGGTAACTTTCCAACCCAGTTTATCATAGGTATGGTATAAAGGTGTTGTCAAACCAAAAACCCCTATCCGAGCTCCCCATGGAGTTTCATACACTTTATACGGGTCTGCCCAATTGGGAATTTTACCTGTTTCATTATCAAATAAGTTCGTTAAAATGACTGAAAAATTAGCCTCGTTATAAAGCTGATTTAATTCTACTTTAGTATTGGTAATCCCTTCATTATTGCCGATTGTCACTGCATCATAGTATCCTTGATTCAACAGACGTGTAATGGCTTGGCCATTTGTCGCCTCTGTTAAAGGGTTGAAACGATCTGATGCGTCGCCCAAGTCAAAAGCTAGAACCATGTCCCCATTTTCTTCACGAATCGTCCTTTTTTCTCGGAGTTCATTTGCTAAACGAGGCCAATAGGTTAAATCAGAATGGATATCATTTGTATGATAAATATAGAGTTTTTCATTCGACATATTTATCTCCTTCGGTGACT
>DAIOTF010000108.1:0-2290 GCA_036752165.1 Atopostipes sp. | reverse complement strand
CACAAAATTCTAAAATCATCTATTGGCTCGCTCCATCTGTCTTCTTATAGATCTACATCTTTAAGAATTTCTCTTAACGACTTGATATCTTCATTTGATAGAGTGATTCCTTTCCCCATTTTTTCATGATCCGGGCTCCAATCGCGTATATCAAACTTTGGTGGACGACCATTCCAACTAATTAAATTGAGCTCTTTGGTCCAACCACTTGATGATTCGGATAATACACCTAACTCTTCAATAATCTCGTAATTAAAATCTGCCATTCTTTTCTTCCTCTCTATATTCCAGCTCGAACCTCGGTTAAGACACGCCTTAAAACATCCGGATAATCCGTCATAATTCCATCCACACCTTTTTCTATTAGCTCTCGCATTTGATTTTCATCATTTATCGTCCAATAATAAATCGACATATTTCGTTTCTTCGCACTTTGAATGATATTTTTCGTTGTTAAATCATAACCCTCAGCTTCAGTAGGTAATTGAAGAGAATCAACATTCGATGGAGCGAGACCATTCAAATAAGCGACATGCCTATTCGCAAATTTACGGACTTCTTCTTCACCTGCTCCAATCGGAATCATTCCCCAAGTCACTTCCTCAAAACGTTCCATTATTTTATGATTAAAACTACCCACCATCACATTGTCTTCCATATTATATTCTTGAATTAATCGCCACAATTCTTGAATCATGGCTTCATATAAAGCTGGATCATTCGTATCTTTGAGTTCAATTAAATGACGCATGTTTGGATAACGTTGAAATACTTCGGCCACTGTTGGGATATACACACCTTTGCCTCGGAAAGTAGTTTCATCGTTTCGGTCTAAAAAGGTATATCCCGCATCCAAGTCTTGAATTTCAGCTAATGTCATTTCATTGACGAAGCCACTGCCATTCGTTGTACGGTCAACGGTATTGTCATGAATCACAACAAGCTGTCCATCTTTTGTGAGATGCGTATCGTATTCAAACATGTCCACTTCTAACGCTAACGCCTGATCAAAAGCTGCAATCGTTCCTTCTGGAGCGAGACCCCTTCCACCCCGGTGAGCAATATTTAAAACGTCTGGATCCTCTGGTCGGTAATAAGCCCGATGCGGACGCTTTTCCCGCGGCCAAATATAAGCAATTAACCATCCTCCTGCTAAAAAAGCGAATACTTTAGTGATAAAAGATAAAACTTTTTTCATTTTATTTCCACGCCTTTCTTATTGGTTTTCATTTTGAAAATCATCAATAACCGACTGCAACACATCGGGGTAATCGGTCATGATACCGTCTGCCCCTATTTCAACTAACTTGCGCATTGTTTCTTCGTCGTTGATTGTCCAATAATACACGACTTTGTTTCGTTTACTTGCTCCATTTAAGATATTCCTTTGGGTTAAATCAAAACCTTCTTGAGCAACTGGGATTTGTAAAGCATCGAATTCTGAATTCGCTAACCCATTTAAAAACGGTACATGCATCGTCACAAATGACCGAATAGCTTCTTCTCCTCCGCCAATTGGAATCTGCCCATTGGACACCTCTTCAAAACGTTCATTTATAGAATGTGTAAAGCTTCCCACCATCACGTTCTCTTGCATCTCGGTTGACTGAATCACTCGCCACAATTCTTGAATCACGTCTTCATATAATTCTGGTTGATTGGTGTCTTTTAGTTCGATTAAATGACGATGATTAGGGTATGTCCTTAAGATTTCTTCTACTGTTGGTATATATAATCCTTTCCCGCGATAAGGCGTTTGTCCATTCTCGTCTTCCCAATGATACCCAGCATCTAAGGTTTGAATTTCAGCCAGCGTCATTTCATTAACATGTCCTGACCCATCTGTCGTACGGTCAACTGTGGAATCGTGTATGGCGACTAAATGTCCGTCTTTTGTAATGTGGGTATCATATTCGAGGACATCCGCCCCACTTTCAATTGCGGTATCGAAAGCTACCATCGTTTCTTCAGGTGTGAGCCCTTTTCCACCCCGGTGAGCAATATTTAAAAGAATGGGGTCATTCTCTCGATAAAAAGCATGGTCTGGTCTTTCTTCAACCGGCCACAGAAAAATAACTAGCCAGACGATGGCGGTTAAGCCTATTAAAATACCAAGAAATTTTAAAAACTTTTTCACTGAATAATTCCTGCCTTTTCCTTTACTGATTATGTTAATCTCTGCTCTTCTACTATACCACTGCTTCTTTCGGAATGCATTCTATAATCACTTTAACTCAAGCAAAAAGCGATGCTTCTAGGCATCGCTTTTCAATTGCTTATTTGGTTATTA
>DAIOTF010000107.1:0-3750 GCA_036752165.1 Atopostipes sp. | reverse complement strand
TGTTTAAAATGTTGTATCCCAAATGGTATACCGACAATGGTTAAACAAAAGATTGCACCTAATGTCACTTCTTCCATTACCATCACAAAACCACCTAGAAATAACCAAATAATATTCAGTAAAAGTGAACCGCCGTTTTCACTAAATTGAATGTCTTTTCCAAAGGGAGCAGCTGACATTTTTGCAAATTTAAAACACTGTTTACCAATCGGTAATCCAATAATCGTAATTGACCAGAGGATCCCGATAACAATCCATGAGAACCAACTAATGAATCCACCTAACACAAACCATAAAATATTTCCTAATATTCTCAAAATTGATTTATCCTCTCTCTAATAATGTACCCTTAGTATAGAGGATATAAATCTCTTAAACATCGGTCTCTGTACTGATTAATTAGCTAACTTGTGGTGGTCGTTCAGTTTTATTATCTGGTTCTTTGAAATCAGGATGTATCCATTCTTTCAAATAAGTCATATCCTCTTCATTGATTTCAAAATCAAAAATTTCGAAGTTTTCTTTTATACGAGACTCATGTACAGACTTTGTTAAAGGTACGACACCTAATTGCAAATCAAAACGTAATAAAATCTGCGCAATAGTTTTATCGTATTTATCAACCATCCCTTGCACACGTTTATCGTTTTTTAAAACATTTAGTGGGCTCAATGGCGAATACGCTTGAACAACAATATTATGTTCTTTACAGTATTCACGTGTTTCTTCTTGAATGACACCCGGATGAACAAGTAGTTGATTTACCATCGGCTTGATACGTGCATTTTCAACTAAATTTTCTAAATGTTCTACTGAGAAATTACTGACGCCAATTGCTTTTAATATTCCTTCATCGTATAGCTCCTCGAAAGCTCGCCAAGTATCTAGATTGGATTCTTTCCATTTATCACCATGTCCTTTTACAATAGGCCAATGGATTAAATATAGGTCTAAATAATCGGTCCCTAACTTTTCAAGTGTCTCTTCAACTTCACGCCGAACATTTTCATACCCATGTGCTTCATTCATTAACTTACTTGTTAAAAATAAGTCTTCACGCGCGATATTACTTTCTTGAAGTCCTTTTCCGACTAATTCTTCGTTTTGATACGCAGCTGCCCCATCGATATGACGATAGCCCACTTCAATCGCAGTTTGGATCCCTTGAATCGCTTCTTCTGGATTCGTATTTTGCCACATCCCAAATCCTAAAACAGGCATTTTCATTCCGTTACTTAATGTATAAGTTTCCAAGTTGTTTCCTCCTTCTATTTTATCTGCTTCTTTATTTTATCAAAAATAAAGCAAAAATCCTCTAAACAGGTTTCAAAACCTGTTTAGAGGATTAATATAATCAGTTAAATAAGTTAGTGATAGAATTGATAATATCTCTAAAGAAATTAGCTATACGATCAAGCAAACCACTTTCTTCGGCTTGTTGCCAAGCATCACCTAGTCGGTCGCCCAAGTTATTGGCGAATTCATTCAATTGTTGTCTGACTTGCTCCGAATCAATTGCACTTGTTTGTTGGTAGTTTTCAAAATAGTTAATTAAAATATTGACATTTTCTACCGAAATCACATTGCGTAAGTCGTAGCGATCAAGCGCATCGTTAATGATTTGCTCAATTTCTTCACGGGTCGCTAATTCATCGGTACGATCTTTAATCTCTCCAAGTTGTTGTTTAATTTCAACAATTACTCCGTCAAGTCGTGAAGATTCTTCCTCATCTAAGTTTTCATTTACTACAATATCACTTGTCGTTTCTAGCTCTTCTTGCGCAACTTCCATTCGCTCCTGGTCTAGCTCTTCACCGTTCACATCTAATGCTTTATATACACCGGTTAGAGCACTCTCACCTGTGACCGGACGAATACTAGCTACCTCAATATTTACATCTTCTACTCCGGCTGTAATGGCAGCGTTTGTGTATTGCTGTTCCGTGATTGTCGTAATATTTTCAGGTGTTAGAATTTCAACGTTCACACCACTATTGTTATCTTTTTGAACTAATACAGATGAAATCATGCTTGCAGTATTACCTGAACCATAGCCTAAATAAGTGACTAAATCTTCCCCTAAAGCTGGTGTGTGGGCCACATTATCCAGACTTTCAATTTCAAATAAGTCAGCCGTGCTTGATACTTCTGATTCACTTAAGCC
The DNA here is from genome assembly GCA_036752165.1 of Atopostipes sp. Lineage (GTDB taxonomy): Bacteria > Bacillota > Bacilli > Lactobacillales > Carnobacteriaceae_A > Atopostipes. The sequence goes on along the minus strand of DAIOTF010000107.1, from coordinate 1,586 downwards.
CCCACCATAAACAAAAGTAGGTTTCCCCCATGCTTCATCGACTACATTCGGGTCGATAGCATGTACGCTTTGTGCACCTGTTGTAGCGAATAGAACAGTTGCTCCTAATCCTAAAATGAATTTCGTTATTTTTTTCATTATTATTCACTCCTTTAAATGAATTACTTACACATAAATTATAGCATAGTCTGATTTAAAGCTAAAACAGACCAAAGTCTGAATTCGTCCGAATCTCATCTCACTTTAATTATTAATAGCATTATTTTCACGTATCGACTATAATTGATGAAATATATCCAAAAAAACTGGAAAAATAAGGATTGGGTGATAGGGATGTTTGACAAAGAACTATTTAATGCCATTGCTAAAGAAAACGACCGTCAAGAACATGGAATTGAATTAATCGCCTCTGAAAACTTTGTTTCACAAGACGTCATGCGTGCACAGGGAAGTATTTTAACGAATAAATATGCTGAAGGTTATCCTGGGCGCCGTTACTATGGGGGATGTGAATTTGTCGACGTTGTAGAAAACCTCGCGATTGACCGTGCCAAGGAATTGTTTGGTGCGGAATATGCAAACGTCCAACCTCATTCAGGCAGTCAAGCTAATATGGCTGTCTATAATGCTTTACTGGAACCCGGAGATAAGATTCTTGGAATGAATTTAAGCCATGGTGGCCATTTGACCCATGGATCGCCTGTTAACTTTAGTGGTAAAATGTATAATTTTGTTGCTTACGGTGTAACTAAAGACGAAGAAGTCATTGATTATGATGAAGTTCTTCGTGTAGCTAAAAAAGAACAGCCTAAATTAATTGTTGCTGGAGCGAGTGCTTATTCACGCACCATCGACTTTAAAAAGTTTAGTGAAATTGCGGAAGAAGTCGGAGCGAAATTTATGGTGGATATGGCGCACATTGCTGGACTTGTGGCGACCGGACATCATCCGAATCCTGTGCCTTATGCGGATGTTGTAACAACAACTACTCATAAAACATTACGTGGACCTCGAGGCGGATTAATCTTAGCGAAAAAAGAATACGCTAGAAAATTAAATAGTGCTATTTTCCCAGGAATTCAAGGTGGCCCATTAATGCATGTGATTGCAGCTAAAGCAGTAGCATTATATGAAGCGATGCAACCAGAATTTAAAGAGTATATCGAACAAGTCGTATTGAATGCACAGGCCATGGCGGATACATTTAAAAATTCAAAATTCCATTTGGTCAGTGGCGGAACAGATAATCATATGTTCTTACTTGGTGTCGCAGGTTACGGGTTAAATGGTCAAGAGTTAGAGACATTGCTTGATAGTGTAGGAATTACAGTAAATAAAAATGGTATTCCTTTTGATGAATTGCCTCCTACAAAAACAAGTGGGGTTCGTATAGGTACACCTGCCGTTACAACTCGAGGCTTTAAAGAAGAAGAAATCAAACAAGTGGCAGAATGGATTATTAAGGTTGCCGAAAATCAAGACAATGAAGAGGTATTAGATGGAATTCGACAAGAAGTCCGTGAGCTGACCGATAGATTTCCATTATATTCAGACGTGTAGTAGTTATCTATGAGATAGACGCTCTA
>DAIOTF010000106.1:0-3806 GCA_036752165.1 Atopostipes sp. | reverse complement strand
CGACGAACGACTTCCGTCACTAATTTCACCGTGTTGTAGTAATCGTCTTCGTGAATCACAGACGAGTGTGAGTGCAAGTAGCGCGTTGGTACCGTAATCGCAAGTGACGGCACACCGTGACCAGAAACGTGTTGCGATCCCGCATCCGTTCCGCCTCCTGGAATGACTTCAAACTGGTAAGGAATTTCTAACTCATCCGCAATATCCACAACAAAATCACGCAAATCTTTATGGGCAATCATACTTGCATCAAATAAAACAATTTGCGGTCCGTTCCCTAATTTCGAACTCGATTCTTGAGGTGTCATACCCGGCGTATCGCCAGCCGTTCCCGTATCTAAGGCAAATGAAATATCTGGGTTAATCACGTTTGATGCTGTTTTCGCTCCACGTAAGCCCACTTCTTCTTGGACATTTCCTACCGCATAGATGGCGTTTGGTAATTCTTCTTCGGCTAAGTTTTTAAATACTTCCAGCGCAACTGCCGTTCCAATGCGGTTATCCCACGCTTTAGCGAGTAAGAATTTCGAGTCATTCAAGCGACGGTACGGTGAATAAGGTGTGACCATATCGCCTGGGCGAATGCCCCATTCCTCTACTTCATCTTTCGACGTCGCACCGATATCAAAAAACATATCTTCAATTTTATACGGCTTTTCGCGCGCTTCTTTTGACAACACATGTGGTGGTTTACAGCCCACAACTCCGTGGATATACTCCCCTTTTTGGGTCTTAATTTCGACTTGTTGGCCGAGTAAAACTTGGCTCCACCAGCCCCCTAAGGTTTGAAATTTCACAAATCCCTCGTCGGTGATGCGTGTGACCATGAACCCAACTTCGTCCAAGTGCCCCGCGAACATGATTCTCGGCGCGTCCTCTGCCCCTTTTTTCTCAGCGATAATGCTGCCTAAACCGTCTTGTAAAATGGCATCCGCATAAGGTTTGGCGTAGTCTCTAAAAACCTCGCGCACTTCTTCTTCGTTCCCAGGAACCCCACGTGCCGCTACTAAATCGACAAGTAATTGATCATCTTCTCTAGTCATTCAATAATCTCCTTCTTTCCATTCATTCCTTTTATTTTAACATATTATTTGCATTCCGACTCTCGTAGTCGATAAAAAATTTTAAGATTAGCCCATGAATAAACACCGAAGGAATCGCCAGTAATAAAATGGCATTTATAGGTCGGAGTAGATAACTCATATATAAAAGAGCGATAGGAAAGCCTATCATTCGAATCACAAGGAGCGTCGCGAACCAATGAAAAATTAAATAAGAAATACGAAGTGCCAGAGAATAGATCGGTTTTTTCGTCATGTAATTGACTGCCGTCGTGAGAATAAAAACGGATAGATACCCTAGTTCGTAACCTCTAATGAAATTAAAACCTTGCGAGAGTTGAATCGTAAAAAATAGCGGAAGTACACTGACCGCTAGGAAAAACAAAAGATACTGCCTAGTTTTCATCTGGCCCACTCCTCATTCTTTTCAATTAGTTTAAAATAGTTTCGTGGATTTGGCAATAAATAGGGAATATATATAGTAAGGGGTTAAATTCATTTAAAGGAAGTGAAGATATTGTATCCATCAGAATATGTATTTGAGAAACATGCAATTTTAAGAGGACTTAGTCAGGGGGAACAGTTTAAGCGAATGGAAGCAGGATTTTATGGGGAGGAAAAATTTCATCAGTATCTAACAAAATTTGGTTTAGAGCACTGGACCATTTTACGAAATAAGTGGCTGAAAAACGACGGACACTTTGAATGCGACTTCATCGTGATCACACGATATGCGATTTATGTCTTTGAAGTCAAAAATTATTTTGGGAAGTTTGTCTATAAAAATGGCCAATCGTATTCTAGGGGCCGAGCAATTACCTATAATCCAATTAACCAAGCGCGAAACGCGAGACTCCATCTGCAACAAATTCTACCACAGTATCATGTGAAAGGCGCGTTGGTATTCATTGGCGAGCATAACCAAGTATGTATTCAAGATGCGATTGAAGATATCGCAATTTTAGAGACGAATGAGGTTTACGAATTTATCCAGCAGATTAAACGAGAGGAACAAGAATATAGGGGGCGCTACCTTAATCCTCAAGAGATCCTTACACATTTGCAAAAGTTTGAAATCGATCCGCCATATCATCCAGCGCCTTATACGCGAAACGAGATGAAAAAAGCGCGTGCCGGAATCTACTGTGCCAACTGTCAACAAAAAGTATTTGCCACACGCGCAGACTATATTAAATGTAGCTGCGGCCTACATGAATCTAAAGAAGAAGCGATTATTCGAACCGCTTGCGAATACGGCGTGCTGACTTATGGAGAGGATTTTACAATTTCTGATATTCGATCGTTTGTAGGTAATCAAGCTTCAATAACTTATTTACGTAAAATATTAACGAAACACTTTGAGTTCACTAACAAAGCAACTTTATTAACTTTAAGTAATCCTGGTAAAGACTATTCCTTGTTAAAAAATATATTTAAATATAAACTACCTAAAATAATGGTCTATGAATAAATTATCTGATGTTATTTTATTTTAAAATTAGGTTTTATATACTATCTGATTTTAATATTTTCTAGAATCAGGTTACAGTCTCTATCTTGATTCTTTTCATATTTTAAATCAGATTTACCAGATAATCTGATTTAAATACAATTTCGCATTAGAAATAGTAGGCTTCCTCAAATTAACACTCACCTAAGTACTAATTCCTCAATAAATATTCAGTTGGTTTTCGCCCCAAAGCGAAAACCTCCTCCTCTTATTCAAAGGATGGGATTTGCGCCGGCAAATCCCCAACCCTCAAACCCTTTCTTTGCATATCCTATACGAATTTCTTACAATGAATAGACTTAGAAAGGCGGAACCGTCATGACAAAAAATATTGAAGTCATTAAACAAGAAATTATGCAGGATCCAGAAAATGCTGAGTTTACGAAGCAAGGTTGGGAGCCGATTTTCGTTGCCCCGCCTACTGCAAAAATTCTCATCGCAAGTCAGGCGCCCGGAATCAAAGCCCAACTCGCCAATACAACTTTTTTAGATCCCAGTGGCGATTTGCTTCGCGAATGGTTAGACGTGGATAAAGAGACGTTTTACAATTCAGGTCATTTTGGTATTGTACCAATGGATTACTATTTCCCAGGAAAAGCTAAACATGGGGATAAACCCCCTCGTAAAGACTTTGCAAAAAAATGGAATCCACAAGTACTTGGTGCTATGCCCGAATTAGAATTAAAAGTAATTATAGGTGCCTATGCGCAAAAATTTTATCTAGGAAAAAATATGAAACGAAACTTAACTGAAACAGTTAGAAATTATGAAGAATATCTACCAGAATATTTTCCACTTGTACACCCGTCACCACTCAATATCGGTTGGCGCAGACGCAATCCGTGGTTTGAAGAAGAGGTTGTACCGGCGTTACGTGAACGCGTGCATAAAATCATTTATACCAAGTAACAAAAAAGAGTCGAATCATGAAATGTTCTCCATTAAAGAACGCTTCATGATTCGACTCTATTTATTTTAAAAATTAAGCTTCTAAAGCTTTTTTAACTTGGTCTGCTAAAGCTGTAAATCCTTGTGCATCATTAACAGCAATGTCTGCAAGTACTTTACGGTTTAAGTCGATTTCTGCTAATTTCAAGCCATGCATGAATTTAGAGTAGCTTAAGCCGTTTTGACGTGCTGCCGCGTTAATACGAGAAATCCATAATTTACGGAAGTTTCTTTTCTTTTGTTTACGGTCGCGGTATGCGTACATGTATGATTTCATTACTTGTTGT
>DAIOTF010000105.1:0-3823 GCA_036752165.1 Atopostipes sp. | reverse complement strand
CGAATTCTTAAATTGATTAGGTTCAGGTAGATAATAAAATGAACGACATTGTGTTACTTTACCCATCTGAATGCAATTCCGACAATAACTACAAGGCTTTTGACAAAAACAATCCGTTTCCGGTACTTTAACCATAAGCGCTTGACACCTTGTGCAATAAATATTTTTATTCTTTTTTATGGTGCTTGGTATTCGTTCCACTTCATTCTCATTTATACTCATGTGCTCTGGCAATTCTGACCATAAAAGTTCACGTCCAAACAATAAATTCTTCATCATTTATTCCCCCTACTCTATATATTCCCCTCTTTTTCCATTTTCCATTTTTTTATTTTAATTTCTTTCATAATTTAAAATGGGTGTTAGATAGAGTATGATAGTAGTGAAGAAATACTGGAGGGTTTTATAATGGAAAATTACCGAACAATTAAAGAAAATGGTATGCATGAAATCGAAATAAAGAAGTCTCGTTTTATTACCCATTTAAAAAGAGTAGAAACAGAAGAAGAGGCAATTGCTTTTATTGACGAAATAAAAAAAGAGCATTGGAAAGCAACGCATAATTGTTCAGCTTATACACTGGGCATGAATGATGAAATTCAACGTGCACATGATGATGGTGAACCGAGTGGGACTGCCGGAGTACCGATGCTAGAAATTTTACTCAAACGAGAGTTAAAAAACGTCGTAGCTGTCGTCACAAGATATTTTGGTGGGATTAAACTAGGAGCTGGTGGATTAATTCGAGCTTATGGAGGGGCCGTTAACGAAGGGGTTAAAGCTCTTGGAGTGGTTGAACGACAAGTCCAACTATTAATTGATGTCACTGTGGATTATTCTTCAAGCGGTGGTGTTGAGCATTCCTTACGTGAAGCAAATTATCGGGTTCAAGATACTTCCTATGCAGAAAATGTTACTTTTCATTGTGTCATACCAATCGAAGAAGAGGAAAAGTTTGTACAAGATGTGACAAATTGGACGAGCGCGGCGGCTCAAATTGAAATAGGTAACCGAGCTTGGGTAGAAATACCAGTCGAATCCTAAGGCTACAAGAATAAGAAGTTTCAATGAATATTTTTTTAAAGTATTGCATTTAAATGGACCTTGTAATAAACTATTAAGTAATGTCAAGGAATACACATTGTAAAAATACAAAGAATCGATGGTGCCTATGCGCTCTGAAAAATATACGAATAAAAAATATCAAAGAAAACGTCGCCTCGAAACTCTTTTGAGTCTAGTTATTTTATTGGCTGTTTTTACCGGCGCTCTGTCTGGATATTATGGAAGTAAAGTCGTTTCCTTTTTAGATGGAATTAGTGCAGATTCTGCTGAAACAGAAGTTGAAACACCTGAATCGATTGAGATGACTAGAAAGATAGAAGATTTAGAACCTTTCTCTGCTTTGATTTTAGGATTAGATATTGAAGATGAAGGAGCCAGTCGTAGCGATACAATTATTGCTGTAACTGTGAATCCGGAAAAAGAAAGTGTTAAAATGGTCTCTATTCCAAGAGATACGCTAGTTACTTTACCTAACGGACAAATGGAGAAAATCAATGCTGCTTATGCGACAGGTGTACCAAATACGCCACATCGAAATGCGATAAATGCAATGGATGCCGTTGGTGAGTTTTTAAATATCCCAATCGAGTTTTATGCAACGATGGATTTTAATGGGCTCATTGAGTTAGTGGATGCCGTTGGTGGTATTACAGTAGATGCTGATTTTGCTTTTACTGAAAGAGATTTTGTGACTGGGCAAACGGTCGAATTTGACGAAGGAGAACAAAAAGTAAATGGAGCGGATGCTTTAGCTTATGCTCGTATGCGTAAGAGAGATCCCCGAGGAGATTTTGGTCGTCAAGAACGACAACGCGAAGTTATTATTGAAGTATTGAATGAGTTGGTTTCTTTAAATACAATAGCAAATCTCCCAACAGTTTTAGAAGCCGTCCAACCTTACTTACAGACAAACGCAACTTCTAATCATATGCTTTCTATTGCTTCAAGTTATACTTCTGTTTTGAATAACATCGAACAATTGGAAATTAATGGTTATGACGACACAGAATACTTCCCGCATTATGGTCATAACGTCTATGTATGGTTACCGTATCAAGAATCGTTAAATGAAGTGCAGTATGAGTTGAGAACACATTTAGAATTAGACACGGAGGATTACATTGATATCCAACCGCAAATTGAAAATGCCAGTTCTATAGAAACAGAATCATGGCCAGAGAACAATACAGATTCTAATCAATACTAATAACTATTTAAACCCAGCGGCTTATAAAAAAGTCGCTGGGTTTTTTGTCTTTTTAAAAGTTTATTCGTGGATTTTGGAATATTTGGGGAATATATATAGTAGAGGGGTTTTACAATATACTAAGAAAGTAGTGATTTTATGATTATTCATCAAACAATGCTTCAGAAAGAATTAGCGAAGCTACCCAATGTTCTTGACTTTAAACGAGCCATTGTCCATCGGGAAATAGAGGATTCAAAAGAAGTTATTAACCAAGTACGAAGGTTGGAAGCAGGCGTAGCAGGTGAAAATCTGCTGGTTCAAAAATTGAAAGAGTTTGGCAAGACTGATTGGACGATTATACGAAATTTGAGGCTTAAAGATTTTTCGACTTTTGAGATGGACTTGGTGTTATTGACGAGAAGTTGCGTGTATTTATTTGAAGTCAAAAATTATACAGGAAGTTTTGAATTTAATCAGGGGAATAGCTATTTTAATGGAATTGAGCTGAATAGCAATATTATCCAACAGACACGGAATGCGTTTGTTAATCTAAAAAATATTTGTAGTGAGTATTCACGAAATATCCGTATAAAGGGAATTCTTGTTTTTATTGGAGAAAATAATCAAGTTTCCATACAATCAGATACAGGTGATATTCGAGTTTTAAAGTTAACCGATTTACATGCGTTTATTCGAGAGATTACCGAAGAGGAAAACTTGAATCGCTTCCCTACCTTCGATATAGAAGGTTTGCTTGCACATTTAGAGACATTCGAAATTACAAATAATTACTTGCCTGTACCACTTACTGCTGAAGAAATAGAACTTGCTCGAGGCGGAATTAGTTGTTCACGGTGCTTAAGTTATGATGTGACAATTTCAAGAAACTATATTAAATGTTCCTGTGGCTTGCATGAGCCGCGTGAAGAAGCAATGGTTCGAACGATTTGTGAATACGGTATGCTGACTTATGATCGTGACTTAACGAAGGGTGAAGTCTTTAAGTTTCTCGATGGCAATGCATCTGAGAAATATTTAATAAAAATATTGCAGCAGCACTTTAAAACGGTCAATAAGAATCGCTATACGTACTACGAAAACTACCAATTACCTTATAATCTTATAAGGGAGCATTTTTATATTGAAAAACCAGTCATATATTACAACCGACGAGGTTTTCCTGAAGTTTACCTATTGAATTGATTAATAAATTATCGCCGCAGGTACGTATTCCAGTTTCGCACCCGGTGGGCTTACACCGCGGGTACGTATTTCATTTTCGTACCCGGTGGACTTGCGCCGCAGGTACGTATTCCGTTTTCGTACCCGGTGGACTTGCGCCGCGGGTACGTATTCCAGTTTCGCACCCGCGGCACTTCAAAATCTAAAATTCCGCCAAAATAAAAAGCCAAGCTGAATTTTTCATTTCAATCCAGTTTGGCTTTTTTACTTTTCTATCCTAATTTATTTGTCTAATAAACTCGCTGCTTCTTCATCAAGGATCACAATACAATTTTCATGTCTTTGTAAAATACTTGCTGGTACCTCTTCAGTAATAGGACCATTGAT
>DAIOTF010000104.1:0-3845 GCA_036752165.1 Atopostipes sp. | reverse complement strand
ATTTGCTCGCGGGTAAAAATATCAATGCCCGAAAAAGGTTCATCCATCAAGACATAATCAACGTCTAAAGCAAGTCCCAAAAGTAAATTAACTTTAGCGACATTTCCTTTAGAAAGAGCACTAATTTTATCTTCTTTATTTAAACGGAAGAACACCAACATTTCATCCGCACGTTCTTGATTCCAAGAATCATAAAATGTAGCCATGAAATTCATAGCTTCTTCTATTTTCATTTCAGGCAACATAATAGCTGCATCTGGAATAAATGCTACTTTCTCATAAAGAGCAGGTGAATGTTTCTCGCCATCTACTAAAATTTCTCCACTAGTCATTGGTAGTAAATTCATAATATGGTTTAAAATCGTTGTTTTACCCGAACCATTAATTCCGATTAAACTCGTAATCTCCCCTTTAGGAATTGTGAAACTTACCCCGTTTAATACTTGCTTTCGTCCGTAGTTTTTATGGACATTTTTAATCTCAATCATCGGTCTTACCTCCATTTTCCTTTTTCTGTGTATTCATTTCTTTATCCAATAACTCCACGACCTCTTGGTAGGAGATATCAATTGTACGGATAGAAGTTACAAAATCATGAATAGCACGTTCGACAAACTCTCTCTTCACTTGATGAATAATTGTTGGATCTGCAGTCACTCGACTGGGGCGATTCGGTTCAGTCGAAATCCAGTTGAGTGCTTCCATCTCACTAAACGCACGTTGCACAGTATTTGGATTAATATTTAGTTGACGGGCAATTTCTCTTCGAGAAGGTAGTTCCTCACCTAACCGAAGTTGGTCACTAACGAGTTGTTTTCGAAACTCTTCAATCACTTGTAAATAAATAGGATCACGACTATTGAATTGCATAGAAGCCACCTTTATTCACTTCCTTCCACCAAAAGTGTACCAATCGTTTAATACACTAAGTGTAAAAAAATAGATGCACTTTTATTTTTATGAGTGTATCATACCCTTAATACAGATGTCTGTCAATCCTAATTGTTAAAAAGTTAGGTTCTTTCAAAATTGGTTGAGACGTAGTATAATATCAAGATAGAAGGAATTTACGAAACAAGAGATAAAGAATATGCAAAAATAAATTAAAATTCAATTAAATGAAAAATGACTGAAAGGATTTTTGCAAGAATGACCACTCAAAAAAAAGATTTTTTACCTATACTTATAGGAACTGATTTAAACTGCTATACAATGTCGATATCTATTCATGAAGAGTATGGAATAAAGCCTATAGTTGTAGGAAGAGCACCGGTTCATTATACAGAAGGAACAACTATTATTGAAAAGTTTTATTATACCGAACGAATCGATGATCATGAATATTTTATTGGTTATTTAAAAGATATTGCTAAAAAATATCAAGAAGAATATGAAAAATTACTTCTTATTGGTACGAATGATGGTTATGTTACGTTTATTATTGAAAATAAAGAGCAGTTAAAAGACACGTTTGAATTTAGCTACCCAGATGCTGAATTACTTCCAGAACTTTTTTTAAAGAAAAACTTTTATAAGCTTTGTGAAAAACATGGGCTTGATGTGCCACTGACTTATTTTTATTCGTGTGCTAGTGAAGAGCCTTTTAATCAAGAGGTTCCATTTCCACTGATTGTTAAGCCAAGTAATGGACTAGAATATTATAATCATTCTTTTGAAGGTATGCAGAAAGTATATAAAGTCAATAATGAAGAAGAACTACAAAATGTTATACAAACCATTACTGCGAGTGGCTACCGAGACGAATTAATTATTCAAGATTTCATTCCAGGTGATGATACATATATGTGGGATGCAGTTTACTACGGGAAGAAAAATGGCAAAGCACGCCTGATTTCTTTTGCTCAAGTTGTGATGCAAGAACCTACGACTACGGGAATAGGAAACTATACCGCTTTAATAGTTCGTCAAAATAAAGAGGTTATGGATAAGCTCGTTCGTTTTATGGAAGATTTAAATTATACGGGTTTTGGAAATTTTGATTTAAAGTATGATAAAAGAGATGGGAAATTTAAACTCTTTGAAGTCAATATCCGACAAGGGCGTTCCAGCTATTATATTACTCAATGTGGATTTAATTTAGCTAAAATGATTGTAGATGATGTGATTTATAATAAAGATGACGCTTTTGAGTATGTAAAAGGGGATCATATTTTCGCCGTTATACCAAAGGGTGTTTTAACACGCTATGTATCAAATCCGGAAATTGCAGAGGAAGTAAAGCAGCTAATTAAAGCTGGAAAATATGAAAATCCGATTTACTACCCAGCAGATAAGGGTTTTAAACGACGTATCATGATGCGATTGCGCGATATTAATTACTTTAGAAAATATAAAAATAATCCATTACATGAGAAACTGTAGAAAATATTTGCTAATATGTAAGCAACCGATTATATTTAATGTGAGTGGATGACAAAATTATTTATAGAAAGAAGTATCCGTATGGCTTTAATAAAATATGATTTAAAACACTATGCAAATGAATTAGAACAAACAGCCTTATTAGATTCAGTTGACTTACTGAATCAAGAGGGCTTAGTTGTTCATGGGTTAGAATTTAACTCTAAAGAAGTTAAACCTGGCACATTGTTTATTTGTAAAGGTGCAAATTTTAAAGAAGAATTTTTAATTGAAGCTATTGAACGTGGTGCAATCGGGTATGTAGCGGAAGAAAAGTTTAGTCTTAATCGTAAGATTCCATTTTTATGTGTGAAGGATATTCGAGAAGCGATGGCCCCTTTAGCCAAAATTTTTTATAATTCTCCGCATGAACAATTGAAAATAATTGGAATTGGTGGAACAAAAGGTAAAACGACAACCGCTTATTATGTTAAACATATATTAGATGCTTATTTAGAGGCACAAGATAAGTTACCAGCAGGTTTAATTTCTACTATTTCAACATATGATGGATTATCAAAAGAAGAATCAAAAAATACAACACCTGAAGCTCTAGATTTACAACGACATTTAGCTAATGCGGTTGCAGCAGGCTTAGAATATGTAGTAATGGAAGTTTCTAGTCAAGCTTTGAAGTATCATCGAACAGATGGAGTAGAATTTGATGTGGGAATTTTTCTGAATATTGATGAAGATCATATCAGTCCTATTGAACATCCCAACTTTCAAGATTATTTAGAATCAAAAGCGAAAATGTTTCAGCAAACTAAACACTTAGTCATTAATCGAGAAACTCAAGAGGCAGAATATTTATTTAATCAAGCCAAAGCTGCTGACGATTATTCAACCTATAGTCTGGTTTCAGAACAAGCGGATTATTTCGCTTATGAAATAAATATGGTGGATTTAGAAAGTAATTTTAAGGCACGCACACCTGATTTTGAGGAAGCTTATACATTATCTATGCCAGGTGAATTCAATGTAGGTAATGCATTGGCAGCCATTGCAGCGGCCAATATACTGGGTATTCCAAGAAAATTTGGGAAAGAAGCTCTTGTGCATGCACGAGTTCCAGGTCGAATGGGGATATTTTCTACAAAAGATAAAAAAATCATTGCCATTTCAGATTATGCTCATAACCGCTTGAGCTTTGAAGAACTTGCTACATCTATGCAAAAAGCTTATCCAGACTATAAAATGGTTACTATATTTGGAGCGCCTGGTGGAAAAGCATTAGGTAGAAGAAAAGAGCTGGGAACTGTAGGAGGCGAACATTCAGATTTCGTCTACATTACGATGGATGATCCTGACTACGACGATGTAACAGAGATTTCCAATGAAATTGCTAAGTATGTAAAGCTTTCCAATACTCCTTATGAAATTATTGAAGACCGCGAAGAAGCTATACGAACTGCTTTTAGTCG
>DAIOTF010000103.1:0-3866 GCA_036752165.1 Atopostipes sp. | reverse complement strand
ATATTCCTTGAAACAGCTAGTTTTTCATCTGAAATTTTATTCTTTTAGCCAATTACGTGCTATATTTAATTTACAAAATCATTTTTATGACAAAATATATGAAAGAAGTGATGGCTTATGGACCATTCTGAATTAGAAATTTCGGTTGTATATACTGATAATTTTTCTGAAAGTTACACCGTTGATGAACGAAGATTCAAGAAAATTATACAAGAAGCAAAAGATGAGAGTCGTAAAGATTTTCACATCGGTGGCAAGCATTTTTTGAAAAAGGATATTGCAGTTCTTGCGACTGCCAATTGCTCAATTGAATTTCTCTAGCATTTGAAAAGGAACCTACTTTAAAATGAACAATATACTTCATCTAAAATAGACTATTTAAAACTACTTTAGGGGAGCATTATTTCTCAGAAGTATTTTATACTTTATTCAAACCAAATATTTATTTCTCTTTTAGCACTTTCTACTGAATCTGAAGCATGCACTGTATTTCTCGATAAGCTCAGCCCATATAGCGCCCGGATTGTATTATCTGCTGCTTCTTTTGGATCAGTTGTCCCATTAATTGCACGAACACGAGAAACTGCATTTTTCCCTTCTATTATTAAAGCAACTATGGGGCCGCTTGTTATATAAGAAACTAAATCTTCGAAAAATGGTTTTCCTATATGTTCAGCATAATGTTCTTTCGCAATCTTCTCTGACACAGACACCATTTTCATCTCAATGATTCTTAATTCATTTCTTTCATACTCATCTAAAATTTTCCCGATTATATTTCGCTCGACGGCATCTGGTTTAAGCAATACCAATGATTGTTCTTCCATCTTCAAAACCCCTTTATTCTATTCTTCATTCTCCTATCGATTGTAAAGTGGAAGTTATCCATTGTAAAGCGATTTCATGTTTTGATTTTTCTAAAAGATTATTTTCCCATAATTTATTTTCGCCCCTAATTACTGTCTACAGATTAACTATGGAAACCCTTCACACATTTCAGCTTGAAATTGTATCATTTGAAGTCATTTTTCATGTGTGTTACTTTAGAATATATGTGTAATAAAGTTGTAGCAAACAACAAGTAAATAAAATCAGAGGAAGGATTTACTCAATATGAGATCAGAAATGGAAGAAGGGAAAAAAGTTAAGATGCGTGTCGAAAATTTAACGAAAATTTTCGGCGATGACGTAGATGGTGCCCTCCGTTTATTAAAAGACGGAAAAACCAAAGAAGAAGTTTTAGAAGAAACAGGAGCGACGGTTGGTGTGAACCAAGCCAGCTTTGATATTTATGATGGAGAGATTTTTGTTATCATGGGGCTTTCAGGTTCCGGAAAGTCAACACTTGTTCGAATGCTTAACCGTTTAATCGAACCAACCGATGGAGCTGTATATGTCGATGACGATAACATCAACGAGTTGAACGATGAGGATTTAAGAGAACTCAGACGTAAGAAAATCTCGATGGTCTTTCAAAATTTCGGACTGTTCCCTCACCGCACCATTTTAGAAAATGCGGAATATGGCCTCGAAATTCAAGGAATTGAAAAAGAAGAACGTCAAAAAATTGCGGAAGAAGCACTGGATAATTCAGGTTTACTTCCTTATAAGGATCAATACCCGGATCAATTATCGGGTGGAATGCAACAACGTGTGGGCTTAGCACGAGCTTTAGCCAATGATCCAGAAATTCTTTTAATGGATGAGGCTTTTTCAGCTTTAGACCCGTTAATTAAACGAGATATGCAGGACGAATTGGTTCGCTTACAAGAACAAAAATCTCGTACGATTGTTTTTATTACCCATGATTTGAATGAGGCTTTAAGAATTGCCGACCGTATCGTTATTATGCGTAATGGTGAGGTCATTCAAGTCGGTACGGGTGAAGAAATCTTAGACAATCCTAAAAACTACTATATCCAACGGTTTGTTCAAGATGTGGACCGTGCGCGAGTTTATACGGCAGAAGAGATCATGGAAGCTCCGAATCCATTGATTCTAGAGGTGGACACTCCAAAATCAACGCTTGATAAGATGGATGCAAATGAATTAACGAATATGTTAGTGATTGACGAAGAAAACCACTTGTTGGGATATGTCTTATATGATGAAATCAATCGTGCGGTACAAGCGAATAAACAAACACTTGACGGTTTAATCCGTGCTGATATTGATGTAGCGCATGCGAATACATTAGTTAAAGACTTATATCAAATTATGTATAATGCAGAAACACCAATTGCGGTCGTTGACCGAGCGAATCGTTTACGTGGAATTATTGTCCGCTCTTCTATTCTATCGGCCTTGCACACAGAAGAGCGATTTGAGGAGGGTGAAGCCGTTGAATAATCTATTTCCAATATCACAATTACCTGTCGCTGAATGGGTTGATTTAGCCGTACAGTGGATCATTAGTACCTTTTCTGGTTTATTTAATGTTATTACCGTTTACGGTTCAATGTTTATGGATGCCATTCGAACGATATTAGCCTTTTTACCACCGTTTGCCTTTATCTTATTAGTGGCCATAATTGCCTACTTTGCGCGCAAACGTACTTGGGGCTTGCCGGTCTTCACAGTTATAGGCTTAGGCTATATTCTAAACCAGGGACTTTGGAGTCAGTTAATCGATACAATTTCTTTAATAACGATTGCTTCAGTGGTGACGATTATTATTGGGATTCCACTTGGGATTTTAGCCGCTAAATCGAGTGTTGCGAATGCAATCATTCAACCTGTGTTAGACTTTATGCAAACAATGCCTGCTTTCGTGTATTTAATTCCAGCCGTTGCTTTCTTTGGAATTGGAATGGTACCTGGTATTTTCGCTTCCTTTGTTTATGCGATTGCTCCAGTTACTCGTATGACTAATTTAGGGATCCGAGAAATTGACCCTGAATTAATTGAAGCCGCCGAATCATTTGGTTCGACTCCCAATCAGAGATTATTTAAAGTCGAATTGCCTTTGGCGAAAAATACAATCTTTGCTGGAATTAACCAGACGGTTATGTTGACACTATCGATGGTAGTTATTGCTTCAATGATTGGTGCGCCAGGTCTTGGAATGAACGTTCTGACAGCTTTACAACAAGCGGATGTTGGACAAGGTTTTGTAGCCGGTCTTGCGATTGTAATCTTAGCGATTATAGTCGACCGTCTGACGCAATCATTAAGTGATGACAAAAGATAAACTTCTCGTATCGAAAGGAGGAAATAGATTTTTATGCTTAAAAAAATTGTATTAGGAATTATCGGACTTTTTGGACTCGTATTGTCCTTTGGAAGTGAAGGGGCCTATGATACGCCTTTATTAGATTCTTCTGCGGGTAGTGAAGGTGAAATTGTTATTTCTCATACCGCCTGGGAAGATGGGATGGCTGCTTCCTATATAATTGAAAGTATTTTAACGCAATCGGGTTACTCCGTTGAACTAGTTCAATTGGATCCAGCAATTTTATTTTCGTCGTTAGCAACAAATCAATCAGATTTTTCAGTCAGTCCATGGTTGCCCATTTCACATGGTGCTTACTATGACCGATTCGAAGATCGTTTAGAATTAATTGGGGCATATGCGACAGGTGCCCAAAATGGTTTAACCGTACCTGCTTATATGGAAGTTGATTCAATTGCTGATTTGACAACTGAGGCTGGTCAAGTGCTTACGGGAATTGAGCCTGGTGCTGGGATTTCTGCACAAACCAAAGCTTTATTCGATGCTTATCCAAATTTAAACAATTGGGAACATCAGGAATCTTCAACAGGCGCCATGTTAACACAGCTTGAACAAGCCATACAACGTGAAGAAGAAATTATTGTTTCAGGTTGGAGACCGCATTGGATGTTTATCGAGCATGATTTAAAAATGC
>DAIOTF010000102.1:0-4073 GCA_036752165.1 Atopostipes sp. | reverse complement strand
TCAAATACTGTCTAGAGATTTCATAATAGGCATTTAACGTTTCTTCTTTGTCAAAATAAGCTCCAACGACTGTTCCCGTAGCGTCATCAATCGCAGCGTGTAAATGTGCATAACCGCCGTTTCTGAACCAATCATGATTCGAAGCGTCCATTTGGAGAAGCTCCCCGAAATATTTTTTCCTTGAGCGTGTGGGGTGAGCTTTCAAAGGATTTACACCATCCAATTCATTGAGCGTCTTGGCTTCTTGTTTGGTTAGTTTGTCTTTCGTTTCTTCAAGGTTTTTCAGCTCTTCTCGTTTCCTGCGCTTCGTTTTCCTGAAAGCCTTAGGAGATAGTAAGTGATTATCAAGCAAAAGACTGTGTACAGTAGAGTAAGAGACTTTTATTGCTTCGTCTTCATTCAATTTTTCCACAAAATGTGTGATATTAAAAAAATGTACTTCGTTCGATAAAGCATTAAGATTTTGTTTCGGATTGTAACCGAGAGGGTGGTTGCTGGCTTTCGGTTCGTGTTTCCGTGTAGAAATGCCGCTTTCCCTTCTTGACTGTATCTCTTAACCAGTCGGTTAATTTGCCTTCGTGATAAATCAAGCTTTAATTCTGCTCGCTCCTTTGTCATTTGCCCATTACAGACAGCTTTGATAACTTTATACTTTTCTTCTTCAAACATATTTAATTCGACTCCCAATTCCATCACTCCTATCTATAGAAGATAAGAATAACTTATATTTGGGACATAATCATTTGTTAATTAATGAGACATTATCATTTATTAATGACATTTATTAAAAGATTTTAATAATTCTTCTTGACAATTCATTTAATCTTGTTTATTCTTAATGCATCAAATTCCTAGGAGTGCTGAAAATGTTCGCAAACAAGTTCAAAAAATTGAATAATTTTTATTATGGCTATTTTTAGATACTGTTTGTAAACATGACCAACATCGTGGATGCAAACACTACACAAAACATGTGAGTTTGTATCTATGATGGCCTCGTTAGCGTGTAATTTGGGCCACGTAGATGAAATAATCTAAAGTGGTCTACACATTGTAATTCAGATGAAGCACACCCAGTTTAGATTATTATCTAAATGGGTGTTTTTTATTTTATAGAAAAGAATATAAGGGGGAAATAACGATGAAGAAGGTATTAAAAGGAATTGCAATTGGGATGGCTGGCCTTTTGTTAGCCGCATGTGGATCAGATGAAGCAACCATTGATGAAACAGAAACGGTAAAAGTGGGGATTTTACAATTTATGGAACACAACTCTCTCTCTGCTGCTCGTGAAGGTTTTGAGGATGAACTGGAAAAAGCAGGTATCTCCGTTGAATTTGAAACCATGAATGCACAAGGTGATCAATCCAATTTACAAAGTATGAGTGAACAACTCTCCAGCAATAACGATTTGCTTTTAACGATTGCTACACCCGCAGCCCAAGCGATGGCGACAGTTGAGCAGGAAAAACCCGTATTGTTTACAGCGGTAACGGATGCAGAAGATGCAGGCTTAGTCGCAAGCAATGAAGCACCCGGCGGAAACGTGACTGGAACAAGTGATATGGTTCCGATTGATGAACAAATTGCTCTACTCTTATCGATTGTTCCAGACGCTCAAACCATCGGAATTGTTTACAATTCAAGTGAACCGAATTCGGAAATTCAAGCCAACTTAGCCATTGAAGCTTTAGAAGCGCTAGGTATTCAAGCGCGAGTGGCTACGGTTACAACTACAAATGATGTCCAACAAGTCGTGACAAGTATTGCGACTGAAGTAGATGGTTTATATATTCCGACAGATAATACTTTAGCGAGCACCATGGCAACGGTTGGAGAAGTCGCAAGAGAATACCAATTGCCAATGGTAAACGGTGATGCCCAACAAGTTGAAGCGGGCGGTTTAGCCACTTACGGAATTAGCTACGAAGAATTGGGTCGTCAAACGGCTTTGATGGCTTTAGAAATCATTCAAAATGGCGCATCTCCTACTGAGATGGCTGTGCAAACTTCAGATAAATTAGAATTAACAGTGAACAAAGAAATGGCAGAAGCATTAGGTATTGATCCAGCAACTATCTCAGTCGACTAAAAGGAGGCAATTTCAGTGGGTTTATTATTATCAAGTATTTCTCAAGGTTTATTATGGTCAGTCATGGCAATCGGTATTTACATCACTTACCGCATTCTAGATGTTGCTGATTTAACTGCAGAAGGGAGTTTCCCACTCGGTGCAGCGATCAGCTCAAGTTTAATTGTTAGTGGAGTTGCGCCTTGGTTATCGGTTCTGATTGCATTAGCAGGAGGAATGCTTGCCGGCTTCATTTCAGGTTTTTTATATACAAAATGGAAGATCCCTGCCCTACTTTCGGGAATTATTACGATGACGGGGCTTTACTCGATTAACTTACGTATTATGGGGAAAGCAAACGTGACTTTATTAGGACAAGGGACTATTTTTAGAACCCTTGAAGGGTATGGATTATCTAAAACAAATGCCGTTTTAGTTCTAGGAACGCTGATTGTTTTAGCTGTCATTGCCGTTTTACGCTTTTTCTTCCATACTGAAATTGGTTTAGCGGTGCGAGCAACGGGTGATAATAATGAGATGAGTGAAGCCAATGGAATTCGTACAAACGTAACAAAAGTGATTGGCTATATGTTAAGTAACGGTTTGGTTGCTTTGTCTGGTGCTTTACTTGCTCAAAATAATGGGTATGCGGACATTTCAATGGGAATTGGAACGATTGTAATCGGTCTTGCTTCGATTATTATTGGTGAGGTTATTATGAAGAATTTAACGCTGGCCAAACGTCTGTTAACTGTTGTTGTTGGCTCGATTATTTATCGATTATTGATTCTTGCTGTTTTAGAAATGAGAGTTTTAGAAATGAGAGTCGATCCGCAAGATTTAAAACTATTCTCGGCAATACTCTTGGCATTAGCCCTACGTATGCCAGTCATTCGAGAGTGGTTTTCAAAACGATTCGGACGTAAGCAAGATGCCAAAACGAAGGAGCTGACATAAATGACCCCAGCATTAGAATTAAAACAAGTCGACAAAATTTTTGAAGCAGGAACAGTAAACGAGAACCATGTCTTAAAAAGCCTTGATTTTACAGTTAATAAAGGTGATTTTATCACTGTTATCGGTGGGAACGGAGCTGGTAAATCCACTTTATTAAATAGTATTGCGGGAAGCTTCCCAATCGACAAGGGACAAATTTTACTTTATGGGGAGGATATCACCAATCAAGATGCCTACAAACGAGCCACACATATTAGTCGGGTCTTTCAAGATGCCAGAATGGGAACAGCTTCCCGTCTGACAATTGAAGAGAATATGGCAATCGCTTGGAAACGCGGAAAAAAACGCGGACTGGGCTTTGGTATTCGTAAAGACGCCCGTGCCATCTACCAGGAAGAACTAAAACAACTTGATTTAGGGTTAGAAAATCGCTTAAAAATGGATGTGGGTCTTCTTTCAGGTGGACAGAGACAAGCTCTTACCCTTTTAATGGCAACTCTTGTGACACCGAAGCTATTACTACTCGACGAACATACGGCTGCGCTCGATCCCAAAACAAGTGATATGGTGCTTGATTTAACGGAGAAAATCGTTGGCGGGAAACAAATTACGACCATGATGATTACCCATAGTATGGAACAGGCCTTAACTTTCGGCAATCGATTAATTATGATGTCGAACGGGAAAATCGTCGTTGATGTGGCCGGTGAAGCGAAAGAAAAACTGACAGTTCCTGATTTATTAGAATTATTTAAAAAACGTAGTGGCCAAGGGATGACCGAAGACGCCATGTTATTAGGTTAAGAGAGTTCAATAGAAGAATAGCTATAGGAACGCCATAGAATCGGAAGAGGATATGGCGTTTTTTCTATGGGTCGCATCAGCTAAAGATCCTGATTATTAAAATAAGATTAAGATTGTTCTTGACTTACTCATTTTAAAGGGTTATTCTAATGTTAATCATATTTAGGAGTGACGGACATGAGACCTACAAACAATAAAATACATTCAAACAAGCGATTTTTCTTTAGCTTTTTTAGATACT
>DAIOTF010000101.1:0-4137 GCA_036752165.1 Atopostipes sp. | reverse complement strand
TGTATTTCATGTGCTATACTTAATGAAATGAAAACGCTTTATAATTTTGGTTAAAATGTACACTTTATTTATGGAAAGGGAGTATATTATGGCAACTAGACGACACTTTCAGACGGAAACCATTCGCAAAGATAACTCAGCCCTCTCTTCGTTGAAGTCAATTATAGAAACTGCTTTTTATGGGAACAATGTTCAAAAAATTCGCACAATGAAAGAGGCTTATAATTATTCAGCATCCTTGCCTAATACCATTCTACTTGATCAGGAAGTGGCGCATGCTGAAGAGTTAGGCTTGCCTGAAGGGGCAAAAGTCATATTAGATAACGGAAGTAGTATCGTAGGACGTACAGCTCGTGCAAGGAATATTTACGGGAAAGATGTAAAACAAGACGAAGAATTAATTAAAGTTGTTATGGATGCAGTTTACGAAGCCAGTCACTATCCTTTTATCTCAGCTGAGGGGATTGTTGGTTTACACGAAGATTTCATGGTTCGTGCGCATTTAATGCTGCCGGAAGATTATGCCTATAATGTTTATTCATGGTTAGTCAACTTCCAAATTTTCAATGATGAATACAAAGAAATGTATGAAAACTCTAAAGAATATGAAGAAAATGATATTTTTATATTCGCCGATCCAACTTGGAGTCACAAAGATTATCCAAATGGTTTAGCTTATTTTGATACGAATCATAACGTCGCAATTATTCTAGGCTTGCAATATTTTGGAGAATTGAAAAAAGGTACATTGACTTTAGCTTGGGGAACAGCTGCACGACAAGGTTATGTCGCCTGTCATGGTGGTTTGAAATCTTTTGAAACAAAAGATGGTGAGATACATGTTGATTCGTTCTTTGGTTTATCAGGTTCAGGAAAATCAACTTTAACTCACGCGAAACACGATGGCAAATATGATATCACAGTTCTTCACGACGATGCCTTTATTATCGATCAAGATACAGGCGCTTCAATTGCGTTAGAACCTTCCTATTTTGATAAAACAAGTGATTACCCAGCAGGACATCCAGAGCAAGATTATTTCGTAACGGTTCAAAATGTGGGTGTGACCTTGGATGAAAATGGGAAACGTGCATTAGTAACGGAAGATATTCGCAACGGAAACGGCCGTACGGTTAAATCACGTTATAGTACACCAGACCGAGTCGACCAAATCGATGATCCAATCGACACGATTTATTGGATTATGAAAGATGATACATTACCACCAATTATACGTATTAAAGATCCAGTTGTTGCTTCGACAATGGGCTGTACACTCGTCACCAAACGTTCAAGCGCAGAGAACGTCGAAAATGTGGGGGAAGTCGTTGTAGAGCCTTATGCAAATCCATTTAGAGTATATCCATTAGTCGATGACTATACAGCCTTCAAAAAACTCTTTGAAAAAGGAGTTGAGTGTTACATTATCAATACCGGAAAATTCTTAGATAATGACATTCCACCTGCAGTTACACTGGGAAGCATCGAAGATAACGTAGAAGGAAAGGCAGAATATGTACCATTTGGACCAATTGAAGCCTTCGAATATGTAAAAATTGATGGTTATGAAGTACCATTTGATGATGAAGACTATATTAAGCGACTCAAGGCGAATATGGAAGTTCGCTTGAAACATTTAAGAACGACATTAGCGGAAGAAGAAGCACCATATGATTTGCCGGAAGAACTAGCAGATAGCATCCAAAAAGTCGTCGATCAATTAAGTTAATTAAACCCTTTCTATAATCCCTGAAAACCGCCTTGCCAAATATTCGGCAAGGTGTTTTTCTTATTGAGTATGGGTTAATAAAAAAGAGCTCCAATTTTAACCTAAATAAAATAGGTTAAAATTGGAGCGTTTAACTTAAGCGTAAAATAATTATGTTAAAGTTAGAATGTTTAACTTTAGCATAAAAGATTTATATTAAAATTGGAACGTTTAACTTTAACGTAAAAAAATTAGCTTAAAGTTAACCTCTTTTATTCCTCTACCTCTTCAGAACTTTCAGCCAATTCCAAGTTATCGCCATGTTTGACTACACTCATTGCGACTAATGCAATGCCGAAACAAATCACAGCGAATAGAAAGAGTAAGTCATTTGAACCAGTCAAATCTTGAATTGCTCCAAAAGAAATCGGAGCAATAATTGCAGCGGTAAAAGAGAATAGGTAATAGTAACCAGTAAAGGCTCCAATTGATTTTTCTTTAGAAAATTCTAAAACCATCGGCAAAGAATTAATATTTATCATCGCCCAGCAAGCTCCTCCGGCAATCAATAAGACTTGAACCAACCATTGACTTGGGGTAGTTAAAATCGGTAGAAATAAAATAATAATTCCAATCAAGCCACTAACAATTGTTTTCTTACGACCAATTTTTTGCGCAAGTAAACCAGCTGGAATAGCGAAGAGTAAAAACGTTAAAGAAAAACCGGTAAGCATCATCGTTGCTTGGCCACCTGAAATACCGTATGTATTCGTTGCATACAATGTAAAGAAGGTTTCGATGGAATTATAACCCATAAACCAAGCAAAAATAGCAATCAATAAGCCAATTAAACTTCGTTTTTCACTTTTGTTTAACGTATTAAACGCGGTCAACATTTTTTGTTTTTCAGCAATCTCATTTTCATCACTCGCATCACCAGCCTCTTGAATGGCTACACGAGATTGTTCGCCCCAACGGTTTGCAAGCGTGTCACGAATAGGAATGCCTTGTTGCTCTTTAAAACGTAAAGAATCCGGCTCACGAATAAAGAAAAGCAATACGGTTAAAGAAAGCAACATAATCAGTGAAGCCATAAAGAATGCGAAGAATTTATCCTCACGAATATCCGATAACAGTCCACCGACAAAGAAAGCAATAATTGAACCTAGTCCGCCCATCATATTAATAATGCCATTGGCTTCACTACGAAGGGGAGCAGGCGTCACATCCGGCATCAAGGAAATCACCGGACTCCGCCAAAGTGCCATGACTAAATTAAATCCAATAATAGCTGCCATAAATGCGCCAAGGGTATGTTGTAAAGGGACAAGCATAAACAAAACAGCACAAATAGGTAAGCCGATTAAAATCCATGGCATCCGTCGACCCAAACGCGTGCGTGTATTGTCACTCCAGGCCCCAATTAAGGGTTGGAAAATAACTCCAAAAAAGTTATCAATCGTCATAATGGTTCCAATTAAAGTTCCACTCATTAAAAAACGTTGTTCTAAAATCAAGGGTACTTGTGAATTATAAATAGCCCAAGCTAAACTAGAAGCTAAAAAACCAAAACCAATTAAAAAGATTTGCGGATAATTCAAACGATTCTTTGTCTTTTTTGTCTTCATACTATCCCTCGCTATTCTGGAAAGGAAAAGCCGAGTTTTCTGACAGCTTTTACAGCTTGTTGTCCCCCATCAGACTGAAATTGTTCCCGTAACTCAACTGCCCTTTTCGGTTCATTGGTTATAATAGCATCGACTTCTAACAATAATGCGGCATAAATATGTGCCGGATGATCGGCCGTCCAAACATTTACTTTTAAGTCGTTCGCACGAATATTTTGAATGAGATTTTTCTGTTGCAAACTATTAATCATCGGGTGATAAGATTTCACACCTAGTTGTTTGATGTATTTCCAAGGCTCCACGTGAATATCAGACGTTAATATCGCACAATTTTCACCGCCAGCTAAATCGACCATTTCAACCATCGATTCATGGTTAAAAGAGCTATATAGAACTTGATCTTGCATATCAAAATCTGCCACCATATCAAAAATGACTTTCTCCATTCCTTGGTACAGAAAACGGTTATTTTTAAGTTCAATATTGACGGTTAGTTTTGTAGGTTTAAATAATTTCAAAACTTCTTCCAAACTAGGAATTTTTTCAGAAGAATTTTTAAGTGTTAACTTTTGCAGTTCTTCCCAAGTTGTATCCCAAATGCACTGATTTGACTCTGTCAAACGGCTTAATTTTTCATCATGAAACACAATGAGCTTTCCATCTTTTGTTTGCTGAACATCTAATTCTACCCCGTCCGCTCCATCCGTGATGGCCTGACGAAAGGCAGCCATTGAATTCTCCATAAACGTATGGCTCGACCCACGATGGGCCCACACCTCCGTATACATAATCTCCCTCCTT
>DAIOTF010000100.1:0-4139 GCA_036752165.1 Atopostipes sp. | reverse complement strand
GAATTACGTGGAGTAGAAAGTAACGGGATGATTACTTCTTCAACTGAGCTTGGTGTAGAAGTACCAGAAGCGATGCGTTCAGGTATTTTAGTCCTTAGTGATGAAGCCGAAGTTGGAAAAGAATTTACTTTTTAATTGCTTGTAAAAATTAAAGAAAGGAGGAGTTTCAATGAGTAAATACGATGGGCCCAGTTATTTAAATAATGACGAGCCAAAATTTAGGCCGATAAAAGAGGACCCAAAAGACAATAAAGTGGCTAAATATGAGTTGCCTCGTTCAGTAAAAACGCGAGAAGATTTGCAAAAGGAAGCCGATCGTTACATGGAAACTCCTTCGTATATGAATCGGCGCTTTCGAAGGACTCAAGTCCCACGAAGTCTTCAAAAATTAGACGGGTGGAAGTTAAAACGGCGCAATGAGGCACTGATTGAGACAATCAGACAACGTTTAGCGAAAGACTCTTCTGATTATTTATTGTTTGAAGAATTTATGGTAGAAGAGGTTGAAGTTGAAGTTGATTCAAAACCTATCAGCGACTCGAAGTCAGTATCCGATCCAAAACCAGTTGAGGAAACTAAGGATCATGTGAACTTAGTGAGGAAAGATTTAGCCAAACTCAACTTGAATCAACAAACCCCAGCCATTCCTAATGAAAAAGCAAAGAACGCCTTACGCAAAAAAGTTGTGCGATCGAAGCAAACAAAAGGACCTAAAAAGATAAAACCCAACACAGGACTTAAGCGTTCGTTATCGAATATTATTGCGGATGATAAAAAAGCAATGGAGCATTGGAATAGTAACTTAGATAGCTTATTTTCCAACGAAAAAAATTAAAAAAGTCAAGCATTCTATTCGAGTTTTTAAGAGGATATGGTATAATGTATGTGGAATAAGAAATTACTTATTCGAAACGAAATTTGACTCTGGTCGGTGAGAGACGGCGATAGTCAATCCTTGCGTAGTTCACAGACGGCGGTCGACGAGGTCAATCAAATGACAATCGGTAGACAATCGAATGAGGAGCAAACGACAATTAAATATACAGTGAATGCATGAAGACTCATCGAGGACTAATTAGGTGAGTCTTCATGTTTTGTCTTAAACCGTCTTGATTCCGTAATACTTATCATACGATTGTCATACAAACTCTAGCATTTTTTACAAATTTGGACTATTATAAAACAGCTAGAATGAAGATTTTAAACATATATGGAGGAACCGAATGAATCGCGAAACTATTTATCATTTTGTTGGCATTAAAGGCTCTGGTATGAGTGCGTTGGCGCTCATTTTACACGAAGAAGGTTACAAAGTACAAGGCTCGGATGTTAGTAAATATTTTTTCACACAAAAACCTTTAGAAGATAATAATATCCCGATTTTCGAATTTAACGCAGATAATATTCAAGAAGGCTTCACTATCATTGCAGGAAATGCCTTTCCAGATACACACGAAGAAATTGTACGTGCAAATGAACTAGGCCTTGAAGTTATCCGTTACCATGACTTTATCGGTAAAAAAATCACGAATCACACAAGTGTGGCTATCACAGGCTCACACGGTAAAACAACCACAACGGGTCTCATGTCGCACGTTGTTAGTCATATCGAAGATGCCAGTTACCTAATCGGTGACGGTACAGGGCATGGGGTTGAAAACGCTGATTACTTCTTGCTTGAAGCTTGCGAGTATCGCCGCCATTTCTACGCTTACAAATCCGATTATGCGATTATTACAAACGTTGATTTCGACCACCCGGACTATTATACAAGTATTGACGACGTAATGGATGCTTTCCAAACATTTGCGGAGCAGACCAAAAAGCGCGTAATTGCGTGTGGGGACGATGCACGCCTTCGGGAAATGAAAGTGCAGATCCCAGTTACGCTATACGGCTTGACGGATGGAAACGATGTGCAGGCGAAAAATATTGTGAAAGATACGAATGGGTCGTCATTTGATGTATACATTGACGGTGAATTTTTCCATAAGTTTGATATCCCATCTTTTGGAGATCACAATATACAAAACTCGTTAAGTGTGATTGCTTTTGCCTACCATGAAGGCTTGGACGTTGAAGAGGTTGCGAAACACTTGGCGACTTTCCCAGGCGTTAAGCGTCGCTTCTCTGAAAAGGAGATTAGCGGTACCGTTTTGATTGATGACTATGCGCATCATCCAGCTGAAATTGACGCGACAATCGATGCCGCTCGTCAAAAATATCCAGACCGAGAAGTCATTGCGGTTTTCCAACCCCATACGTTTACACGAACGGTTGCGTTGATGTCTGAATTTGCCGAAGCATTGAGTAAAGCGGACCGAGTGTATCTATGCGAAATATTTACATCCGCTCGTGAAACAGATGGGCACGTAAATATCCAAGATTTAGTCGATAAAATCGACAACGCCGAAGATGTCTTAAATATTGAAGACCTTTCGCCATTATTAAACCATCAAGGCGAAGTTGTCGTGTTTATGGGAGCCGGCGACATCCAAAAATACGAACAAGGCTTCCAAAGCCTATTGACCGATTTAGAAAAAACAACACATTAATAAGCAGCAGAGTAAAAGCGGTTCGAGCGTGTGGCTCGAACCGCTTTTTTAGTTTTTTAAGTGAACAAAGGGCCATTTCACCCAAGCGAAATGATCATCTTAAAAATCTAAGACCACATAGGAAGAAATTTGCCGAGCAAATTTCTATAAAACCTCTGAGAGTATTTTTAATAGTGGTCATAAATCATTTATAGCCTTGTTTAAACCGTCTAATGGTGGTTATAAAAATATTATACCCTTGTTTAACTCGTTTAATAGTGGCTATAAATAAATTATAACCTTCTTTAACCATTTTAATAGCGGCTATAAATATTTTATAGCCGTGTTTATAACTAGAATGGGCTAAAATAATTATCATTTTAGAATAAAGCTTTCTTATTTACATAATTTGTGTATTTTCCACCTTGATTTTTTACAAAATGAGTATTTAATATATCGATTAAGAGATCTCTAGAAGTCTGCTCACCTAAAAACATCTGCAAGTCGCGTCGGTTCATATAGTCGTGCTCAAAAGTCAGCACTCCAAATTCATGAATTGTTCTTAAAATAGCCTCACGTCGTAATTCCACGTGCCCATTTTGACAACGAACAAACTTGCGGCTGGTCTTGACTTCATAGCTTCCACACGAGTTACAGTAAATCCCACGTTGTCCTAAATTTAAAACTTCTTCTGGCGTATAAGACGCATGTGGTCCGAATGGATTCAGTACTTCATTGTTTTTAAAATAGCGAAGTAGCTTTTGAGTATCATAAGTATTCCGAGAAAAACGACTGTCCATTCGAGCCATCTCACGAATATAATTACGCAATTGGTAACGAGTCACAACTTCAATATCTTTCACGTCTGATTCAATCCGCACATCGTTATGCTCACCAATCATTAACAACGCACCTTTCGCAGAAATTGAGCGATCCATTCCCCGACAAATATCTTGTAAATTTAACCAGGCTTTCTCCGCTTGCTGAATGCAATTCTCTTTTATTCGCTTGCCATTCACCAAACAACGACTCTCGCGATATTCAAACAAACCGTCATAATTCTTCACCTCAAACACATACGGTGCATGTTTCGTTAACACCACAATATCACTTTCATAAATCCCAAAATATTCTAGCCACAAATTTGGTAAAACCACCCAATCCTTCAGCCCAAATCTTTCCAAAGCATCTAGCACAATTTGCTCACCTTGAGCGCCGATTGCCAGATTCCGATATAAACTCAGTTCCTTTTTTCCTTTCAGCAATTCTCGCTGGTCAGCAGCCCTTAAAAAATCTAAATGTTTTGGAACTGGAGAAGATTTTCCTAACTTTGTCTCATAAATATACATATAGAATCCAACCCCCTATATATATAAATACCCAAATTTCCCTAATTCCACGAAACAATTTTATTTAAACGAAAAAAACTTCCAAGAGTATCAGCTCTTAGAAGTTCTTAACTATCTATTCAATTGAATTTTAAGACCCAAGTGGTTTTTTACCCTCAGCTTTTAACTTATTTTCCGAAGGGTACACTTTGTGGTAAATAAAGAAAATAAGAGCAATCAACGCGTAACCTAAGACGTAGCCAGGATTATAAAACAG
>DAIOTF010000099.1:0-4177 GCA_036752165.1 Atopostipes sp. | reverse complement strand
GCGCCCCGTACTTGTTTTAACATCATAATGATTGTAATGAATAAACCTGCTAGACCGATTAGAACTGCTGGATTTGTGAAATCGACGAGTTCAGGTAAAATACCTCCCGTTGAAACCACACTCGTTACTCCACCTGGGAAAGCCTCCGCCATTGGATCGCCACCGTTAACAGCTACAATATTGCTTGCATCTGAAGTGAACTTTAAAAGACCTAAGTTCTTGACTCCTAAATAAGCAATAAATACACCAATACCTGCAGAAATCGCATGTTGTAACGTATTAGGAATCGCAACAATTAGTAATCGACGAATATTTGTTACTGTAATCAATACATTAATAAGTCCACATATAAATACCATCGATAAAGCTTCCTGCCAAGTAAAACCTAAACTGAAAACTACTGTATAAGTAAAGAATGCATTTAATCCCATACCCGGCCCTAAAGCATAAGGTACATTCGCAATTAATCCAATCGCTAACGTTGAGATGGCTGATGCAAAAATAGTTGCCAGAAATACCGCTTGATTCGGCATACCTGATAATTCAAGAATTGCTGGGTTTACAAAAATAATATAAGACATTGCAAAGAAAGTTGTAATCCCTGCGGTAATTTCTTGGCTCATCGTTGTTTTGTTTTCCTTAAATTCAAAATATGTAGCTATTTTATTCAATTTAGACCCTCCAAAAGATTTATTAAGAATTTAGACACCCAAAATTATACAAGGGAATACTTTAAAAAGCAAACGTTATTTATTTTTTTTTAATATCGTTCGTTTTTAATCAATGTTATTCAGCGATAAAATTAATTAATTCGTTATTTCAAAGGTGTTTCACCTACTGAAATCATTTTTTGAAGTCTGTCTTAAAATAAGCTAATGTAATGATAGCGCTTAAATACATAGACGAGGTGGAAACATGGAGCAATATATACAATATATTTTAGACAAAGATACAGAATTGATTTTTAATCCTGAAACGGAAGCACAAGTAATTCAAACCATTCTAGGCGATACGGATGGTTATCAATCCTTACAAACTAAACATAACGGAAATATTGAATGGGTCGTGCGTGAAGATATTGATTTAGCTAAGTTTTCTTTCCAAATGTTTATCCGTTCAAAGAAGATTATGTTAGTAGACATCACTCACGAAGATTTTATAATCTTATGGGACAATTACACGCATACCCAAGATTATTTTATCCAAGTGGCAAACTACATGTTGAATAGTGACGACTATACATCAGGTGCTCGAATTCAATTAGAGTCAGAAGAAAAACAAACTTCTGAATTCCCGGAGCCGAATTTACAGGAAAATATGCGAAATTTACAAGGAAGTTTCCAAGGGAACCCTATTGAAGAAAGTCAGTACGTCCAAAAAGTCGGACGAATTGGATCAGAATTGTTACAAATTATTCGATAATAAGTACATTTAAAGGTCAGGCATTTATTGTCTGACCTTTTTCTATTTTCTTGTAAATTATCCGCTTTCTTGTTGGCGTTTACTTGTTTATTCGCTATAATAAGAAAGAGTAAAATACATTTATATGAGGAGTTTTTATATGAAGCAACCTGATTTATTGACAAAACACAAAGCACTCATCGAAGTAGATGGTCTGACCTTTAAAGACTTAAATGGGAATGGCAAGTTAGATCCTTATGAAGATTGGCGTTTGAGTACAGAAGAACGTGTCGAAGATTTAATTTCTCAAATGACGATTGATGAAAAAGTCGGTATGATGTTGATTAACTCTTTGTTTGCTGGAAAAGCGCATCCTGAATTTAAAGCGGGTGGGGATGTTCTCATTAATGGTCCAATTTCCGAAGAAGAACAAGGACCAATGGGTAAAATTATGGGCCCGATTCCTGCGACAGATGAATTGATTCACCAAAGACAAATGCGTCATTTTATTGCTCGTGACTATATGTCAGTCAGCAATATGGTCGAATGGACAAATGCTTTAAATGAAGAAGCAGAAAAAACACGCTTAGGTATTCCAGTCATTGTTGCTTCAAACTCTCGTAATGAGAATGCCGATCTTTATATGAAAGGTGACCCTTCTGAGGGTGGCTTCTCTGTTTATCCAGGTACTTTAGGTCTAGCAGCAGCAACTAAGGGTGACATTGCCGAGGGTGGGGATCTTTCACTTATTCGTGACTTTGCCGAAACCGCTCGTGAAGAATGGAAAGCGAATGGGATGCGCAAGGGTTATATGTACATGATTGATGTGGTGACTGACCCGAGATGGCAACGAATTTATGGAACGTTTGGTGAGGATCCTGAATTTATCGCTAAGGTTGCGAAAGAATTGATTTTAGGTTTCCAAGGTGAGGAATTAAATGAAGATTCGATCGCGTTAACGATGAAACACTTCCCTGGTGGAGGCGCTCGTGAGAATGGATTTGATCCGCATTATGCAGAAGGTAAATGGAATATTTACCGAACAGAAGGCAGTTTAGAAGATTATCACTTACCTCCTTTCGTAGAAGCTGCGAAACATAATCCAGCTTCGATTATGCCTTACTACTCTGCTCCAAGTCTGGAAAAGAGTGTCTATCAAACCTTTGATGGTGAGCTGATTCCATTTGAAGAAGTGGGAATGGCATTTAATGAGTATATCTTAAATGATTTACTTCGTGACCAATTAGGATTTACGGGTTACATTAACTCAGATACAGGTGTTGTTGGTGGAATGGATTGGGGTGTGGAGCATCTTTCAGTGCCAGCTAAATTTGCGAAAGCGATTAACGCGGGAACGGATATTATTGCCGGTTCATATGAAGTGAAAGATCTGAAACAAGCCGTTGATAACAAATGGATTCCTGAACAACGTTTGGATGAGGCAAACAAGCGACTTTTAGGTGAAATGTTTGAGCTTGGTTTGTTTGATGAGAAGACGTATGTGGACCATCAAGAATCATTAGACTTCGCAAAAGATGAAACACGTCATGAAAAAGCTTACGAGGCTCACTTGAAATCAGTGACTTTATTGAAGAATGATGGCACGCTTCCTGTTGAAAACAAGAAGTTATATATTGAGTCATTCCATAAAGATCCCAAAAAAGCGAAGCAGTTCACAGATAATGCTCGTAAAGCTGCGCAAGAGTTGAATCTTGAATTGGTTTACGACTATAAAGAAGCCGAAGTTTCTGTCTTATTCTTACGTCCAGAGAGTGGCGACTACTTTAACCCTACGCCTGGTTTCTTGGAATTAGAAATTTGTGAAGATAAGACGAACATTGCTTTAAATGGTGATTCGTATACAGAAACAACTGTTTCTAACTTGAGCCGTTATTTTGAAATTGCTGAATATATGAAAGAAAATGATGGGAAAGTCGTGACATCCGTTAATATTACCCTACCATGGATTTTAGGAAATGTAGAAGAAGTATCAAATGTACTAATTGCTGGTTATGACACACTTGAAAAAGCCCAATTAGAAGTCTTAATTGGAAACTTCAAGCCACACGGTAAATTACCAATCACTTTACCGAAAAACAGTGCCATGATTGCGGTAGACGAACACGGCAAGTCTGTTACTCGTAATGATGTGCCTGGTTACGATAAAGACAAGTATCTACGTGAGGGTATGTCTTATGCCTTTGTGGATGCAGCTGGAAATAAATATGAGTTGGACTTCGGTTTAACCGAATAAAAATAAGTGAAAGAGCGTCGCAGAATCTAAATGATTTTGCGACGCTTTTTTTATATTGAGTATTTTAATTAGCTTTGTTGCTGATTCAAGACGCGAAATTGTGTTTCGTGTTCCACTCATTATCTTAGTGAGACATGAATCGCAATTTCGTGTTCCACTTTCATATAAACTGGGCTCTGGAATCTGGTTCGGGCTTTGATGGCAGCCATTATTTCATTCCTAGGAGTCTTAGCATTACTCATCTTCTTCAGGTATACCTACTCTCATTCTATAAGTATTGCCAAAATTATCCACAGTACTATATTCTGATTCAATAGTCATTTCTAGCCCTTTTCCATCATATGCGAAATTGATCGTTTCATCAGTTACTTCAAAGAATTCCAAATCGTAAAATTCAAAATCCTCATCCATCGAATTTAACACATTCACACTTTCTGTATATGGATCTACAATATAGTAAAGTGCAGTATACTGTTCACTTTTCTCAGTAGACTGTGTTCTTAGAAACGTTCGTGGAATTGT
>DAIOTF010000098.1:0-4247 GCA_036752165.1 Atopostipes sp. | reverse complement strand
ACAAATTCAACAGCTTCAGGATTCGCACTAATCGCACGACCACCAACCACAATGGTTAAGTCATGTGCAGATTTTTTACGAATATCCTCAATTGTTTTCTTAACGGATACAAAGTTATAAAAATTCGTTACACTAATCACTAAATAATCCGGTTCAACAATTTCAATGGCTTTATGAATCGTGCTTGCCGGAGTTCTTGCTCCTACAAAAGTTGCATTAAAACCTTCAAGACGGAAGAAATCAGCGACCATACGAGCACCTAACTCATGTTCTTCATGTTCCGGACAAAGAACGATTACTTTTTGCCCATTTGGTTCTTTTCTTTGTTCTAAAATATAAGGATACGCTGATTCAATAATTGTACGGATAATGCCACTTCTGACATGTTCTCGCCAGATTAAATCTTCAAGAATTGGATATTCATCAATTACACTTGCGAGTCCGGGCGCTAAAATTTTTTCATATAAGTCTACGACTGATAGTTTATTTTCTTTTAGCGCATTCATAGTTAATAACACGGCACGTTCTTTATCTTCAGCTTGTAAAGCCGTGAGGACTTCTTTATAAAATTCATTCATTATTTTCGCTCCTATCCTTTCGGTCTAGTATGCCATAGACAAATAGATCGACAATTTTTTCTCCAGATACTTCTTTATGAAAATTATTATCTTTTTGCATAAACGGCGCCATGGCTGAGTAATAGTAGCGAGCCAGTTCTTCGGCAGTAATCTCACTCTTTTCTTTATCCATGTAGCGATTAAATAAATGAACGAGTGGACTCATATAGGCTTCTTGCCAAATTCTATACAAATGGAGATGATTCTCTTTTGAAACTTCATACGTCATATCATGGCTCATAATAGAGAAGTTTATAGGATGTCTTTCTCGTAAATAATTCATAATATGGATTAAATCAGTGACTAAATCTCCCGTACTCTGGTCGACTAAATGATCTAACGTCTCTTTTACTTCGCTTGATAATTCTTCTAAAACTGCAATATAGATATCTTCTTTTGTTTTAAAGTGATAATACAAATTCGGCTGTGTAATTTCAGCTTTTTCTGCAATTTCACGAGTAGAAGTAGCTTGAAAACCTCGCTCCATAAATAATTCACCCGCTTCATGCAAAATGATTTGTTTTGTAGTCATTCGCTTTGGTCTCACGTTAACACCTTCAATCTTTCATATTCAGACATACAAAACGCTTATTTTATAGTTTGTTCTGCTCGTTTTAAGAGTCTCATTTTTCTTCTTTTGCCAACGATAGCTCTTTTAGTGAAGCAGTCATAGCTGTTTTCTCGAACAACCTCTAAAATTTCTTTATAAAAAATCAAAGACAGATACAAGGGTTTGCGTGCTTCCTTATTAAGATTATCGAGTAAGTTTAGAGATTGTTCGTAATACGCTTCGGCTATTTGAGCCTCATACTCCCATAAGGCAATAAACTTCTCGCTAATTTCATGACGTTCAAGCATATCTCTGGTGTATCCAAATTTTTCCATTACATTTTTAGGAAGATACAAACGATTATTTTCTAAATCTTCCCCGATGTCCCGCAAAATATTCGTAATTTGCATTGCTTTACCTAATGCAATCGCATCTTCTTTTAGTTTTTTTGGATGCTTCGCTATTAAAGGAAGTAACATCAAACCAACCGTACTTGCCACATAATAACTATAATCTTCTAGATCTTCTTGCGTTTCTGGTTGAGTAAATGATAAGTCCATTTCTTGACCTTCAATCATTTCATAAAATGGAGCAATATCCATATCATAAGTGCTGAAAACAACACGAAGCGCACGCCAGACCGGATGATCTTTCTCCTTACCTTCTTCGAATAATTTAAGATCTTCCTTTAAATGTTTAAGACCTTCTGCATTTGCTTCTTCATCGACTAGGTCATCCGCTTTTCGGCAGAAAGCATACACGGCATAAACGCTCATGGCTTCTTCTTTAGGCAATAACGAAAATCCTGCATAAAAAGTCTTTGAATGCTTTTTTATGATTTCTTCACAATAGTCAAAGTCCTCTTTAAATTCTTTAAACAGTTTCGATGAATTCTGTATTGTTGTCATCTCTTAGCAACTCCTCTACAGATAATTTAGCGCTCTGTAAGACAGTTGGCACCCCAGCTCCCGGATGAACACTACTTCCACAGAAGTATAAGTTATCAGCATAATCAAACTTATTATGTGGACGGAAGTAAGCACTTTGGAACAAGGTAGGTCTCAAGCCAAATGTCGCGCCATTGTAGGCATTAAAATTTTGTTCAAACATTTTTGGCGTATAGATTGATTCATACGATATATTCTCTTTAATGTCTTCATAACCTGGGCGTGTCGACAATACATCAAGCACTAGTTCACGGTATTGTTGAACATATTCTTCTGACCAATCATCGTATAGCGATAAATCTGGAACAGGAACCAAGACATATAGAGCTGACTTCCCTTCTGGAGCTAATGATTCATCTGCATCCGATACGTTATAAACATAAATAGAAGGATCCTCTGGAGGTACTCCATTGTCAAATAAGTCCGCGATATTTCGATCAAAATCTTCTGCGATATGGAATGTATGAATCGCGTCACTCGGATATTCTTTATCCGTTCCTAAATAGAGAATAAAGCATGAACAAGAGTATTCCATTTTATCTACTTTAGTATCTGTGTATTTACCACGATCTTTTTCATTTGGAATCAAATGCTTCATCGCATAAGGAAAATCAGCATTAACCATTGTATAGTCCGCCATAATATCTTCACCATTGACACGGATACCTGTGGCTTCACCATTTTCAATTAAGACTTCTTCTACATTTGAATTAAGATGAATCGTACCACCTAACTCTTCAAATAACTGAGCCATTCCAGATGCCATCGTATACATACCGCCCTTAATGTGCCACACCCCATAAAATAATTCTAGCATCGGGATAATATTGTATAAAGATGGCCCACTATTCGGCGAAACACCAATATATAACGTTTGGAAAGCAAACATTTTTGTCAGGTAATCATCATCTAAAAATTTATTCATTTCATTATAGGCATTATCAAAAGTCTTTAAATTATACAAATCAACAAGCGAACTAGGATTAATAAATTGCCATACATTTCGATAAGAACGATTTAAAATTTTATTTTTCGCAACGAGATAACGCTCATAAATACTTGCTAGATATTTTAAGAAGCCAGCTGCATCTCCTTCTGAACGCTCTTCAAGAGTAGCCATTAGTTCAACTAAATCGTTGGAGAGGCTAAAGTTAGTTCCGTCTTTATAACTAACACCCATCATTGGATCCAGTTTTTTCATCGGGATGTAATCTTCAGGATTAACACCTGCAAATTCAAACACCTCGCGGTAAATTTCGGGAGTCATGACTATTGTTGGTCCAACGTCAAATGTATACCCTTCTTCTTTAATTTGATACATTTTCCCACCAATACGTTCATTTTTTTCGTATAAATGAACCTCATAACCTGCTTTTTGCAAGCGCACACTTGCTGCTAAACCCGCTGTACCTGCACCAACTATATTTACTCTCTTCATCACTTATTCTCCTATCGCTCTATCATTTGATAATTTTTTTATCACTTGATAAGTTTGTTTAAAAAAGAATAACAAAGATTAAAAATAATAGCAACTATTATATTCGTTAGGGGCATAAAGTTTATTTCAAACAAAAAACAGATTGGCCGTCTTTTAGACTTCCAATCTGTTTTCGCTATTTATTCACTTTGAATGCTAATCATCGTTCCTTGAAATTTTAAAACTGCTTTGCCCGTATCTAAATCGATCACTTCTGCTTCGACAATCGATAATTGTTTTCCGGGTTTCACAACCCAAGCATTTGCCATAAATTTACTTCCTGCTGCTGGTCGCATTAAGTTTACTTTGAACTCTACACTTAAAACTTCTGCATCCTCTGGCATCATTGTTAACGCTGCGTACCCTGCTGCAGAGTCTGCGATTGTGGTTGTTACACCTGCATGTAAGACACCCGTTTGTTGGGTTAGAGACTTATCTCGTTCAATTGAAATACTTACTTTTCCCTTTTCAACGGATTCTAATTTTGCTCCTATATGTTTCATAAAATGTTGGTGCTCAAAACTTTCTTCTACTCGAGTACGTATATCCACTCTTTTTCTCCTCTTTCAGTTATTATTTAAGCAATCGCTTACACTAAGTCAATCTTAATTATAACATAATGTATTTACAACTACTATTTCTTAATAACACTATAG
>DAIOTF010000097.1:0-4273 GCA_036752165.1 Atopostipes sp. | reverse complement strand
AAACAATTTAAACCTATTCTAGAAGAAAAGAGAGGGTAATCATTATGAATTTATTGGTCTTGCAAACAGACTTTGGTCTGGTGGACGGGGCGGTATCGGCTATGAAGGGTGTCGCCAAACAAGTACATCCGCAGTTAGAAATTTTCGATTTAACCCACGATATTCCCCCATATGATATTTGGTCAGCTTCGTATCGTATCATTCAAACAGTGAAATATTGGCCGCAACATACGGTATTTGTATCTGTCGTTGACCCTGGTGTTGGAAGTGATCGTCGTTCGATTGTGATTGAAACAACGGATGAGCATTATGTAATCACCCCAGATAATGGTTCTTTAAGCCATTTATACCATGATGGAAAAATTAACCGAGCTTTTGCGATTGATGA
Source organism: Atopostipes sp. (assembly GCA_036752165.1). Classification (GTDB taxonomy): domain Bacteria; phylum Bacillota; class Bacilli; order Lactobacillales; family Carnobacteriaceae_A; genus Atopostipes. The sequence continues at coordinate 3,885 of DAIOTF010000097.1, read as the reverse complement.
AGTCAAAAGTCGCCTGCCACATTCTCAAGAAAGTCACACCTTCCACGGACGTGATATTTATGCGTATAATGGCGCTCGCTTAGCTTCGGGAGAGGTAACAATCGAAGAGATTGGTCATGAAATTGAGTTAGAGAGTTTAGTTTCTTTCGATATTGAAAATCCTGTTGTCCACGGTCGAACAATTCATGGTAAAATTGACATACTAGATATACGATTTGGTTCTTTATGGACGAATATTCCGTTAAATCTTTTGCAAGAATTAGATATTCACCGAGGGGATTACGTTTTGGTAGAAATTTTCCATGGCGAACAAAGTGTTTACCAAAATATGTTGCCTTTCGTTCGTTCATTTGCGGAGGTCACACTCGGTCAACCATTACTGTATGTTAATTCATTGGTAAATTTAGGGGTTGCAGTCAATCAGGATTCTTTCTCTGATTTATATCATATCGGGTATGGTAGCGAGTGGAACATTACCCTTCGAAAAATTACTAAAGAACAGTTAGAAATTTTCAATAAAGAATAGGAGCAATTAGAAATGAATCAAAATAATGGTGTACGTAATGTTGTTGCTGTAGCGATAGGAGCAGCAATTTTCTTTGTCCTCATGCGTTTTGTTCAAATTCCTTTACCAGTCCCAAACACTTCTCTTCAAACGGCTTATGGTTTTCTAGCTTTATTTGCGGCAGTCTTTGGAGCAGTACCTGCTGCTATCGCAGGATTCATCGGGCATGCGCTAGTTGATTTAACTTACGGTTCGGTCTGGATTTCATGGGTACTCTCTACGGCAATTGCTGGTTTTGGTTTAGGACTTGTGATGAAAGATGTTCCGGTAGAGCAAGGAGAATTTAATAAAAAACATAAAGTTCGTTTTATTATCGGATTAATTGTAGTTAATTTAATTGCATGGGCAATAGTCGCTCCTTCCTTAGATGTTTTAATTTATGCAGAACCTGTAAACAAAGTGTTTGTTCAAGGAATTGTAGCAGCCCTAGTTAATGCGTTCTCTACTGCATTAATCGGATGGGTCTTAATTGAGGCTTATGTCCGTACACGTACGAAATCAGGCAGTTTATCAGAAAAATAAAGGAGTTTTATCTGTGAAACCCATTCTCTCGTTTCGCGATTTTTCATTCCGTTATGAAAACCAAGCGAATCCAACCATAAAAAATATCAATTTAGATATTTATCCAAATGAAAAAGTGTTGATTCTTGGTCCTTCTGGTTCTGGGAAATCAACTTTAGGCCGTTGTATGAATGGCTTAATCCCTAATGTTTTTGAAGGCGAAATATCTGGCGAAGCGACGATTTTTGGGAAAGAAATTTCGGCACACTCCATTACTTCCCTGTCTGAAGAAGTCGGAACCGTCCTTCAAGATACTTCGGCACAATTTGTTGGTTTAACTGTAGCGGAAGATGTGGCTTTTTTACTTGAAAACGATGTTGTTCAAAATCATTTGATGCATGAAAAAGTTCAAGAGTGGTCTGAACGGATGGCTTTAGCAGAACTTTTAGAATTGTCGCCACAAGATTTATCAGGCGGGCAAAAACAGCGGGTTTCGGTTTCGGGTGTTTTAATTGGGGAGCCAGATGTTTTATTATTTGATGAGCCTTTAGCAAATTTAGATCCTGCGTCCGGCGAAAAAACAATTGCCTTAATTGACACGATTCAAAAAGAATTAGAGGCGACGATTATCATTATTGAACATCGGTTAGAGGATGTTTTGACCCAGTCGGTTGATCGGGTAGTTATTTTAGAAAAGGGTGAAATGGTCTTTAATGGAAAACCTGAGACCCTTTTAAAAAGTGATATTTTAAATAAGGTAGGTATACGAACACCACTTTATCTCTCAGCTATGCAGTATGCAGGTGTTGATATGGAACGTCTCAACCATATTGACAATCTCCATCAAGTGGATGGAGTAGATGTTAAAGAAAAAGTACAAGATTGGCATCAAATGCATATGATTGAAGAGCAAGATATAACAGGCAAAGAGTTAATGAGATTAGAAAATGTAACTTTTGGCTATGATCGAAAGCGCCAAATCTTGAAAGATATCAGCCTAACCATTCATAAAGGCGAAATGATTTCCATTGTCGGAACAAATGGAGCGGGAAAGACCACCTTAGCGAATATCATCTCGGCTTTTCTAACACCAAATAAAGGGAAAGTATTTTGGGAAGGGCAAGATATAACGAAAGATACCATCGCCCAGAGAGCCGGTCGAGTGGGTTATGTTTTACAAGATCCAAATCAGATGATTTCTCAACACATGATTTTCGATGAAGTAGCTTTGGGTTTGCGCAACCGTGAAAGTGATGAGGCGGTCATTCAGAAGAAAGTGTATCAGGCACTGAAAATTTGTGGCTTGTATCCTTTTAGAGAATGGCCAATTAATGCCTTATCTTATGGGCAGAAGAAACGAGTCACCATTGCGGCTATTTTAGTGTTAGAACCAGAGATACTAATTCTTGATGAACCAACAGCTGGTCAAGATTATCGCCATTATTCAGAATTTATGACTTTTATACGCGAGCTGAACGAATCGGGTATGACTATTTTAATGATTACACACGATATGCAGTTGATGCTTGAGTATTCAAATCGCACGATAGTCGTAAATGATGGGCAGATTATTGCGGATGTCTCGCCATTTGCTGTATTAACCTCTGAAACACTAACAAAAGAAGCTTCATTAAGACTAACAAGTTTATATACCTTAGCCAAAAGAATGGGAATTGAAGATACTAATTCCTTCACCCGTAATTTTATTCATTATGAAAGGACGATGCTACGTGAATAATGTTTTATTTGGTTATTCCGATCGAGACACGCCGATTCATAATATTAATGCCGTTGGTAAATTAGTGTATTTTTTACTCACGCTTCTTGTCATCATGCTTACTTATGATACGAGATTACTAATTATACTCACCGTCATTTCTTTTATCGCATTACGAGTATCTCAAATTAAATGGCATGAAATCTCTTTTTTCATTAAACTAATTGCATTTTTCTCTATCCTTAATTTAGTTTTTATTTATCTTTTTGAACCGGAATTTGGAGTCAATTTATATAGTAGTCGAACTGTAATTTGGGAAGGTATCGGGCGCTACACTTTAACGCTTGAGCAAATTTTTTATGAATTGAATGTGGCATTAAAATATGTAGCGATGGTTCCTTTGGTTTTAGTCTTTATGTTGACAACTAATCCAAGTGAGTTTGCTTCTTCATTGAATAGAATAGGCGTTTCTTATAGTATTTCTTATGCAATCTCGCTAACTCTGCGTTATATTCCAGATGTTCAACGGGATTACTTTAATATTCGAAATGCCCAATTAGCTCGAGGTACTGGAAAAGGCGACACTACATTGATGGATAAAGTAAAACAAAATGTTCAAATTGTAATTCCTTTACTTTTAACGAGTTTTGAAAAAATCGATACCATCAGTCAAGCCATGACGCTACGCCGGTTTGGCACAAAAGACAAACGAACTTGGTATGTCCAACGTAAACTTGGGACCAAAGATTATGTCGTTATTTTTGTAGGAATTATCTGGGTTATTTTATTTATCCTTTTATGGCAGATTAATAATGGGCGATTTTACAATCCTTTTTTAAATAACTGAATCTTGATTTGCATCAATTATCTACTCCAAATCTTCCTATATACTGTATATAGAAGTTAAGTGAAGGACGAAAGAATGAAAGAATATTAAAAAAATGGTTCTTCTTGATCTACATCAATTCTTTCAAAGTCGATTCCTTCTATACTATAAATAGAAATAAAGAAGACACAATTTAAATAAGAATTCATTTAAGGAGAGATTGATTATGCAAAACGCAAACATTCAATTAGAAACGTTAACTTGTCCATCATGTCT
>DAIOTF010000096.1:0-4291 GCA_036752165.1 Atopostipes sp. | reverse complement strand
ACAGTAGTGAAAATACGCTTATGCATAATCAATGATACTGCCATATTAGAAAGCATCGCTCCACGGTGAGCAGAAGTTCGCCCTAAGTGATTTATCTTTTTATTATGTCTCATTTATAATTTAATCTTTATCTAATTTATATTTGGAAATATCCATAGCGAAGGTTAGATTCAATCCTTCAAGCAACTCTTCAAGTTCAGCAAGAGATTTCTTACCAAAGTTTCTGAATTTCAATAAATCGTTCTTATTATGTTCTACTAATTCACCTAACGTTTCCACGTTAGCTGCTTTTAAACAGTTAAGAGCTCTCACTGAAAGATTGAGATCAGATAATTTTCGCTTAAGTAGCTGACGCATATGAAGTAATTCTTCATCGAACTCCTCTAAGTTGTCTGCATCTATAGTTTCAAGCATGATTTTATCGTCAGAGAAAAGCATGAAATGATGAATCAGTATTTTTGCAGCTTCTTTCAATGCTTCTTTAGGATGAATGGAGCCATCAGTAACAATTTCAAGATTAAGTTTTTCATAATCTGTCTTTTGTTCAATACGGTAGTTATCAACATCATACTTAACATTTCTGATAGGTGTGAAAATTGAATCAATTGTAATAAGCTGAACATCATCTTCGAGAACCATCTCTCTGTTTTCTTCAGCCGTTACATAACCTCTACCTTTGTTAACAGTGAGTTCCATTCGGATTTCCGCTTTTTTCTCTAAATGGCATATTACCAAATCAGGATTCAGCACTTCAAATCCGGTCATTAAACGTCCTATGTCTCCTGCTTTAAATTCATCTGATCCCGAGAATTTAATACTTACTTTTTCGTTATCTATTTCGTCTACAATTTGCTGAAATCGAACTTGCTTTAAATTAAGAATGATGTTAGAAACATCTTCTATAACTCCAGGAAGTGTTGCGAATTCATGATCGACTCCTTCTATTTTTAGAGAGGTGATTGCAAATCCTTCTAACGAAGAAAGCAAAATGCGACGCAATGCATTGCCTATGGTCACACCATAGCCAGGCTCCAACGGACGAAATTCGAATTTTCCGTAGAATGCATCATCCTGCAACATTATTACTTTATCGGGTTTTTGAAATGCTAAAATTGCCATGAAATCTTTATTTAGAATATAATTCTACTATTAATTGTTCTTTAATGTTCTCTGGGATGTCTGATCTCTCAGGCCAATGTAATAATTTACCGCTAAGAGAAGATGCTTCCCATTCCAACCAAGGATATTTACTATGATTGAAGCCTTCAAGCGAATTGCTTACAACTTCCATAGACTTAGATTTTTCTCTTACTCCAATTATTTGACCAGCTTTAACACTGTATGAAGGTATATCCAACAGCTTACCATCAACTATAATGTGACGGTGAGATACCAGCTGACGAGCAGCAGAACGTGTTGGAGCTAAACCTAATCTATATACTACATTGTCTAATCTCGACTCTAATAGTTGAAGTAACACTTCACCAGTAATTCCTTTACTACGGGCGGCTTTATCAAATGTAATGCGGAATTGTTTTTCTAAAACACCATAAGTGTATTTAGCACGTTGTTTTTCTTTCAACTGAGTACCATACTCAGAAGTTTTTCTTCTACGTGTATTTCCATGTTGCCCTGGAGGATAGTTCTTTCTTGATAGAACTTTGTCAGGACCGAAAATAGGTTCGCCAAATTTTCGGGCTATTTTTGATTTTGGACCAATATATCTTGCCATTGTTTACAAATTATTCTTTTTCTGAACCTTAAACTGTGTAGCCGCGATTACTGAGAAGTGGTGAAGTAATCATATCACAGATCAATTTTCAATTTTAAATGAAACTTTAATTAATGATTATACTCTTCTTTTCTTAGGAGGACGACAACCATTATGTGGTAATGGTGTAACATCTACAATTTCCATAACTTCGATACCTGCTGCGTGAATAGTTCTGATTGCAGATTCACGACCATTTCCAGGACCTTTAACGTAAACTTTCACTTTACGCAATCCTAAATCAAATGCTGTTTTTGCACAGTCAGATGATACCATTTGAGCTGCATAAGGTGTGTTTTTCTTTGAACTTCTAAAACCCATCTTACCGGCTGATGACCAACTAATTACTTGTCCATCTTCATTTGTCAACGACACAATGATGTTGTTGAATGATGAATGTATGTGAGCTTGCCCCATAGGACTAACTTTTACATTTCTTTTTTTTGCTGCGACAGTTCTTTTTGCCATATTAATTAATCACTTTTTTATTTGGTAGCTTTTTTCTTATTTGCAACTGTTTTCTTTCTTCCTTTACGAGTACGAGCATTATTTTTAGTGCTTTGTCCTCTTACAGGTAGACCGATACGATGTCTAATACCTCGGTAACAACCGATGTCCATCAATCGTTTAATATTAAGTTGTACTTCAGATCGCAAATCACCTTCTACGTTGTATTCTTCAGAAATTAATTCACGAATACGACCTGCTTGATCGTCAGTCCAATCTTTTACTTTGATATTTCTATCAACTTCTGCCTTTTCTAAAATTTTATTGGAAGCGCTGCGTCCGATTCCATAGATATAAGTTAAGGCAATTTCGCCTCTCTTATTTTGTGGTAAATCGACACCTACTATTCTTATAGCCATATATTTATTTGTTTGTTATTTACAAAAATAATAATATTATCCTTGGCGTTGTTTAAACTTAGGATTTTTCTTGTTTATAATGTACAAACGACCTTTTCTTCTTACAATTTTACAGTCTGCTGTACGTTTTTTAAGGGATGCTCTTACTTTCATATCTGTTATTTATTTGTATCTGAATGATATTCTTCCTTTAGATAGATCATAGGGTGACATTTCTACTCTAACTCTATCCCCTGGTAAGATTCGGATGTAATGCATGCGCATCTTTCCTGAAATATGAGCTGTTATTTCGTGTCCATTTTCTAATTCTACTCGGAACATAGCGTTTGATAACGCTTCTATTATTACTCCGTCTTGTTCTATTGATGCTTGTTTAGCCATTATTATTTGCGATGTTTAAAGATTATCTTTTATAAATTCAAAAGTAGATAAAATTTCTGCTTTACCATTCCGTATAGCAACTGTATGTTCAAAATGAGCTGAAGGTTTACGATCTTTTGTTCGTACAGTCCAACCATCATTTTCAAAAATAACATTTTTACTACCCATATTTATCATTGGTTCGATTGCTATACACATTCCGTTTTTAATTAACGGACCAGTTCCTCGTCGTCCAAAATTTGGTACTTCTGGAGCTTCGTGCATATCTCTCCCAATTCCATGTCCAACCAACTCCCTTACTACAGTATAACCAAGTTTCTCGCAGTAAGTTTGTATTGCATAGCCGATATCTCCAATCCTGTTACCTTCCTTTGCTTGTTCAATTCCTATATAAAGAGATTTACGGGTTACTCTAAGCAACTCTTTTACTTCATCAGCCACATCACCTACGCAATATGTATATGCTGAATCACCATTAAATCCATTTTTCAATGTACCACAATCAACAGATATAATATCTCCTTCTTGCAAAGGAGTATTATTAGGAATTCCGTGAACGACATGTTCGTTTACTGAAGTACAAATTGAATTAGGAAAACCACCATAGCCTAAAAAGGAAGGAACAGCTCCATGATCTCTTATAAATTCATCCGCAATTTTATCAAGTTGCAATGTAGTTATCCCTGGTCGAATATGTTTGGATAATTCTCCATGTGTCATACCAACTAAGCGATTACTTTCACGCATTAACTCAATTTCTTCGTCTGTCTTTAAATAGATCATTTTATTACTCATCGATTTTAATTATTCTATTAGTATGCTGCAATGGAACCTGTTCTGCCTTTTATTTTGCCCGACTTCAAGAGTCCATCATAATGACGCATTAGCAAGTGACTTTCTATTTGCTGTAGGGTGTCTAATACAACACCTACAAGAATCAATAAAGAAGTACCTCCAAAGAACTGAGCAAACTGACCACTTACACCAAAAAAACTGGCGAATGCAGGAAGAATAGCAACTAAAGCAAGAAAAAATGATCCTGGCAAAGTAATACGTGACATAATTGTGTCAATATACTCCGCAGTTCTCTTTCCAGGTTTAACACCGGGAATGAAGCCATTATTACGTTTCAAATCTTCTGCCATTTGTGTTGGGTTGATAGTTATTGCTGTATAAAAATACGTAAATGCAATAATCATTAGTGCAAAGAGTAGATTGTACCAAAAACTAGTATGATCCATTAATGCAGACAAAAAGCCTCCTCCTTCTTTTG
>DAIOTF010000095.1:0-4292 GCA_036752165.1 Atopostipes sp. | reverse complement strand
GATGCTCACGATGGAACGATTGTACAAATGAAATTAAAAAGGTAATGGATAGAAAAAAATATGAATTGGCTTAGGCAGGAGTCTAAGTCAATTTTTTATTGCAATTTAATTGTGATTGATTTAATATGTTTGAGGAGGAGAATTCGTTATGAAAAATAAAAAAAGTACGAGTATTCAATTAAAAGATTTAATTGCGGTTGGGGTATACACCGCTTTATACTTCATTATGGTAGCTATTGCTGCTATGCCAGTTGTACTGCTTTTACCTGGTTATTCTTACGTGTTTATTCCAGTCAGTGCGGCCTTATTAACGGGAACTATTTTTATGCTAATGGTGGCTAAAGTTCCGCGTTTTGGAGCTATTACTATCATGGGGTCCATTATGGGAATTTTCTTTTTCATTATGGGGCGTTTTCCAGGGGCATTAGTAATTTGTGTGCTAATTGCATTGCTTTCAGATTTGTTGGCATACTTTTTTAAATATAAAAGTAAAAAAGGATTGCTAGCTAGTTTTATTGTCTTTTCATATAGTACAATTGGACCTGTGATTCCGCTCTTTTTATTCCCTAATCTTTATGTAAGTGAATTAGCTGAGGTAGGAAAAGATGCTACTTATATTCAAAACATCTTTTCATCTATTTCACAAAACACGTTTTATTTATTAATAGTCGGTATTTTTGTAGCAGCAATAATAGGTGGTTTATTCGGCCAACGGATGATGAATAAACACTTCAAAAAAGCTGGGATTGTCTAATGGACCGCATATTAGACCCTCGCACGAAATTGTTTTTTTTAATTTTTGCTGCGATCTACATAGGCTTACAACTTTCATTGGAAATTGAGTTTCTTATTGTTCTTATTTATATTTTACCACTACTTGTTGCGGGCTTTTATAAGTGGAGTGGAATATTTCTAGTAATTTACGCCCTGCAAATTATAGGTGCTTATTACTTACTCCCACAAATTAATGTGGGCTTTTTCATCTTTGTTGTATCCTTTTTAACCCATGGTTCACGTATGTTACTACCAAGTGTAATTGCGGGCTTTTATGCGATGAAAACAACGGAAGTAAGCGAATGGATTGCTGCCTTTAAAAAACTTCGGTTTCCAAACTGGCTTCTCATTCCTTTAGCAGTTATGGCTCGTTTCTTCCCAACCATTCACGAAGATTATCGACATATCCGCAAAGCCATGGCATTTCGAGGGATTGGAACTAGTTTTTGGGCTTTAATTAAAAACCCTATTCAAACCCTAGAATTTATTTTAATTCCCTTATTGATGAATGCGACAAATGTTTCTGAAGATTTAACTGTTTCTTCTTTAACAAAAGGATTAAGTTTACCTGGCAGACATACTTCAATTGTTCGTTTAAATTTTCAAACGTATGATTGGATTATGCTGATTTTAGTTCTTACACCATTAATTTTTCATTTAGGAGGGAAGTTGTAATGGCTGAAAAAATTACCGCAAGAAATGTTTCTTTTGAATATTTACATACAGGTGAAGCCTTCTTAAATGATATCAATCTTCAAGTGAATGCAGGTGAGTGTCTCTTAATTTGTGGAGCAAGTGGCAGTGGAAAAACTACTTTTTCAAGACTTTTAAACGGAATCAGCCCTGACTATGTTGAAGGGTATCTAGAAGGGCATTTAGAAACATTCGGCCTAATAGCCGGTGAATCTGCCATTGAAGAATACGTACCTGTTGTAGGAAGTGTCTTTCAAAATCCCAAAACACAACATTTCACTGTGGATACAACGAGTGAGCTTGCTTTTCCACTTGAAAATATGGGTGAGGATCCGAAAGTTATCCGAAAAAAAATAAGGGAAAAAGCCAATGCCTTTGAAATGGATGATTTACTTGATCGCAATATTTTTAATTTATCTGGCGGTGAGAAGCAACAGATTGCTTTTGTTTCAGCAAATATGACTGAACCAAAAGTATTAATTTTAGATGAAGTGACAAGTAATCTCGATCAAGAAGCCATTCACCGCATCCGTGAAATGGTAAAGACTTTAAAAAATCGCGGAGTGACAATAGTCATTTTTGAACATCGTCTTGCTTGGACAAAAGATTTAGTAGACCGCTACATATTATTTGATGAAGGAAAAGTGTCTAAGGAATGGACGGCTGAAGAATTTTTAAAGTTAAATAATAACGACTTAAATCAATTAGGTTTGCGGTCAATGGATTTATCCAAACATCGAGAAAAGATGGAAGAAAAGCAATTTATGATGCCAAATGGCAAACTTCAAACAAAAGATTTAGCCGTTGGATACGGTAACCAACCCGTTTTAACTAATCTAAATTTATCTTTTGCTGGAGGAGAGATTATTGGTCTCATGGGTTCAAACGGAACAGGAAAATCCACTCTAGCAAATACATTAACAGGTCTTCAAAAACCTATTTCAGGTGAAATCCTTTGGGACGGTAAAAATATTTCTGCGAAACAATTGGTTAAAAAAAGTTATTTAGTCATGCAAGATATGAACTATCAGCTATTCAGTGACTCAGTTGAGGAAGAAGTATCACTTGGCGCTAAATATTTAGAGCATTTAGATGCGGTGATTGAACAACTAAATTTAACACCTTATAAAGAACGCCATCCCATGAGTTTATCCGAAGGTCAAAAACAACGCGTCGCGATAGCATCCGCATTACTATCTGGTAAAGAAATCATTATCTTTGACGAACCGACAAGTGGGCTAGATTATGAGCATATGGAACGGTTTGGACGCTTACTCCAGCAATTAAAGCAATCCAAAGCTGTTATCCTTGTGATTACTCACGACGAAGAACTAGCTGCTGACTGGTGTGACTCTATTATCCATTTAAAACAATAAAAATAAGATTCTACAAACCATTCGTTCATCGCGGATGGTTTTTTTGAACCGTTCTAGTGTTCTCACTTGTCTCTTCTTGTTAAAATAAATAAGATAGAAATCAAAGAAAGGCGGAAATGAATGATGGGTAAACTACAAGATCGAGTGGCACTTATTTACGGAGGGACTTCAGGATTAGGAGAAGCAACTGCTAAACTGTATGCGAAAGAAGGAGCGAAAGTAGCGATTGCCGGCCGTTCAGTTGAACGTGGGAATGAAATTGTTGATGCCATCAAACACGAGGGCGGAGAGGCTATATTTGTAGAAGTAGATTTAATGGAGACCGATCAAATTAAACAATCCGTTCAAGATACAGTGGATGCATTTGGAACCATTGACATTCTTTACAATGGTGCCGGCATCTTAGATGAATATGTTGGAATTATAGAAACTGATGAAGAGGAATTTGATCAAATCGTTCAATTGAACATCAAAGCACCATTTATTGCAACCAAAGAAGTTATGCCTATCTTTGTTGAAAAAGGTAAAGGAGTCGTTATTAACCTAGGCTCGCAAGGAAGTAAATTTGCAGGTGTCGGTGGCACGAGTTATGTTACAAGTAAACACGCACTTGTTGGTTTCAACAAACAACTTGCTTATGACTATGGTGACAAAGGGATTAAGGCGTTGTTACTTGCTCCAGGATTCATTGATACGCCGATGACGGATGACGTAAAAGAGGAACGGCTCAACGACATTCCGGATAGACGTGCTGGGAAACCAGAAGAAGTTGCCAAACTTGCATTATTCCTTGCTTCTGATGATTCCAATTATATGAATGGAACCGAAGTGTATATGGATGGTGGCTGGACAGTTGGTCGTTAAACTGGGTTTGATAAGATATCAGATGCATTAAGTAAACTTTAATAAAACAATTGAAGCCATATGTATAAACTTATATAAATGGCTTTTATTTTTAAATAAAATGAAAGGATTTAGCAACAACCTGAGACCTTTAATCCGAATCGATTTAATGATTGGGATGTGAGTCCAAGTGACCAAGTTCAGTACAAATTAGTCGCTCAAGGTGGTGGCGATTATTTAAAGGGGCACCGTTGCCCAGGGGAATGGAATACTGTCAAAGCGATGGAAGTGACCGCTGAATTTTTAGCAAAATCAATTAATTATGACGTCCCGCCGCAAGACTTTGCTTATAGTATGTTCGAAATGCCTGCAAGACCTAAGAATGGTATGGTATTTGAGAATATACGTTAATAATTAGAGTCTAATAGAAATGAAATAAGCCCCCAGCCATTTAACTGAAGGGCTTATTTTAATGACTTTCGATCATGAATAAAAGAAGCACTACAAAATCAAAAAAATGATTTCATAGTGCCTTTGTTTAAAGAATTTTCTTATTCAATTGTTCCCACAATCGGAAGTTCTTCTAATACTTCTGTTCCATGTGGA
>DAIOTF010000094.1:0-4514 GCA_036752165.1 Atopostipes sp. | reverse complement strand
CAATAATACTAATCAATTGAAAGGTAGGGATGATATGACGCAGCGAATCGAGATTGTTCTAGTAGATGATGAACAGCTACAATTAGATTATATGCAAAAGCTAGTTACGCAGGCCGCAGATTCTTTAAGCATTGACGTGGAGATTCACCAGTATTTAAGTGGCGAAGCCTTTTTGTTTGCGCTGGAAGACCATCCTACATGGAATCTTGCCTTTTTAGATATTGAAATGGCCAAGCTTAACGGTATGGAAGTCGCCCGTATCATCAGAGAAAAAGATTTGGATTTAGAGCTCGTTTTTGCAACGGCTTATGCCGATTATGCGATTGAAGGCTATGCAGTTCAGGCTTTGGATTACTTACTGAAGCCTATTAACCTAGAAAAGATTAAACGTGTATTAACTCGCTTTTTAGAAGAACTGCCAGAAGAGACGGCTTATATTATAGTCGATATCGATGGACAGCCTTCGCGTTTGAATTTAGATGAGATAATTTATGTGGAGGCGAATGTTGGCGAAGTGATGGTTGTTTTAGATAAACAATCTCTTCACTTAAAAATGGGTTTAGCTGAAATGGAGAAACGATTAGATGAGCGTTTTGTATCGACGCATCGGAGTTATCTTGTCAATCTGCAACATGTCTCTCGGTTACTTAAAACAGACGTCGCTTTAAACAACGGTGAGGTCGTTCCACTTTCTCGCCGGCGTGCGAAGGATGTCCAAGCGGCGTTTATTGCGCATTATAAAGGGTCGGTGTTTTATGGGGACTAAATGGATGATTCTACTAATTGGATTAAGTGTATTATCTATCGGGTTACTCGCTGTGGTTTTATTTCAAAAAAAGGAACTGAACTTTTACAAATTACAGGAGAAAGAACTAGATCAGTATGCGGTAGAGGTTGAAACGGTATACCGGCAACTCCGTGGGATTAAACATGATTATCGAAATCACTTGCAGGGAATATCGGCATTTGTGGAAACGGATCAGTTGGGTGAATTACAACTTTATATTCAACAGCTGAATAATGAACTGAACCAAGTTGACTCTATTATTCGGACAGGGAACACGATGATAGATGCTTTGGTCAATACAAAATTAACGGTTGCCCAAGAACAAGGTGTGGTCTTATATGCGACGGCTATTGCGCCTGAAAAGCTATCCATTGCGAATATTGATTTAGCCATTATCCTAGGAAATTTATTGAACAATGCGGTCGAAGCAACGACGAAGGATAAACGGGCATCAACGGAACAATTTATCCGACTGTATATTGCGCCGATGCAAGATAATTTATATATTAGTGTCACAAATACAATGCAAAAAAATCCACAACCCCAGTTTTTATCATTAAAAGCACCGAATCGACAAGGTTATGGGATTCAGCGAATTGATCAAGCCGTTAATAAATATCAAGGCTTAGTGAATCGCCAGTGGGAGGATGGTGTCTTTGCGACAGAAATTACGATTCCACTAACTAAATAACGAACTTGCCCTTACTCTATTTAATCAGTAGGGGTATTTTATTACCGTTCATTGGAAAATTTGAACCATTCATTGAAAAAAACAGAGTACGCTAAAATATTCGGTAAACTATGGTCGAGGTGAAAGTTATGAGAGAAAAAACAAGTTATATAAAACAATTACTAAACGAGATTTATCAGTTTCAACCAATCATGTTTCTGCATTTAACTTTAAATGTAGTGATTGAAGCGGTATTTCCGTTACTCCAACTCCTCTTATCCGCATTTGTAATTCAATGGCTGATGGAAGAGATAGCGATTCAAGATTATTTAGTCCGTTTGCTGTTTATGATTATTGGAATTGGTCTCGCATCCATGGCTCATATGTATTATATATTGGTATTGGAAAGATTTCAAAATACATTCCGCTCGCATATGCAGACGAAAATAGCGAATAAATATCTGACCTTAGATTATCCCTTGTTAATTGGGAAAGAAGCCCAAGAAAGATATAATAATGCGAATGAATTGACGTGGAATAACCTCACGCTGTTTGGCAGACTCCCACAAGATCTGGTGCGTTTTGGAAGTTCGTTAGTCGGATTAGTACTTTACATCCAAATATTAGGGCAACTCGAATCCTTCTTCTTTATCGTAGTTGCTTTGTTTATCGTCGTTGTGATGGTGTTTAAAGTACTTCAAATAAAAATGGACCAGAAAATTTTCAAAGATAAAGCAGCTAATACCCAAAAGAGACGCTACCTCAGAAAAATATATGGGGAATCTCGTTTGACAAAGGATGTTCGTCTCTACCAAATGAGGGATTGGCTCAACAAAATCGAAGATAATGTAATCGATGAATACAATCAAATCTTGAAACCGAAAGTAAAGCTCACCTGGACAGAAAGCACCGTTATTAATATTGGGGTTGTGGCTCTTGCCGCGCTATCTTACTTTAGAAGTGTACAGTTAATTGTTGCAGGCATCATTCCAGTCTCAAGTTTCGTAGTGTACGCAGGGTCGGTGACCCTTTTAGCGCAGACGATTATCCAGTTTGTGAACGCTCTAGGGGCGATGAGAGTGAACATCAATGACATGAAGCAATACAATGCCTTTATGGCGCAAGACCAAGTTCAAAATCATGGTTCGGGTGAAATGGCAGCCCACTCCCCAATCGAAATTGAATTTAAAAATGTAACTTATACTTACCCAAATAATGAAGTGCCTACGATTAAGAATGTATCGTTTACCATTCAACTCAATGAAAAATTGGCGGTAGTTGGAGAGAATGGTGCCGGTAAGTCAACCTTAATCAATCTAATAACAGGTTTACTGATTCCAGATACAGGAGAAATATTGATTAATGGCATTCCGCAAAAAGACTACAATATCTCGGAGTACTATGCCATGTTTGCGCCCGTGTTTCAGGAGAAATATTTACTCACATACTCGATTAAAGATACAATCATTCAAGGCTTACCATATGAAGAAGAAAAGTATGAACGAGTCTTAGCCCTAAGTGGTGTCGGCCAGTTAGTAGATAACTTTAGTCAGGGCGATGAGACTAAAATTGTCCGTGCCGTTTATAACGATGGGGTAACGTTATCGGGAGGCCAATTGCAGAAAGTTAAATTAGCGCAAGCACTCTATAAAGATGCGCCAGTCTTATTACTCGATGAGCCAACTGCGGCACTTGATCCGATAGCGGAACACCAAATTTACCAAGATTATTTTAAGTTTTCAAAAGATAAATTATCGATCTTTATCTCACATCGGTTATCTTCAACCCGTTTTTGTGACCGTATTTTATACATTAAACATGGTGAAGTGACGGAAGAAGGTACGCATGAGGATTTAATGCAAGCAAAAAAGGACTACTATAAACTCTATGAAGCGCAAGCTCATTACTACCGAAACAATGAAGAGGAAAAAGAAGTAGAAGAAGAAAGTATCTTGACAGGAGGTGTCGTCTAATGAATACAGTTTTATTATTTCAACGCGCACTTAGTGACCAATGGCGTTTAGGGAAAAAGTTCTATCAGTTATTCTTTTTCCAACAACTTGCGGTCAGAAGTATTCCATTTTTAGGGTTTATCTATATGACACGAATTGTTGATGCCTTAACGAAAGATGATATGACTAGCATTCCATCATTTATCTTACAATACCTTATCATTTTATTGATACTACAAGTTGTGAACGGTATCTTGGACCCACTTGTAGATAATCACAATAGCTTACTCACTACCGCTATATTCGCAGAACCGAATAAAAAGATGGTTTCCATGCACTATCATTATGCGGAAAGTTCGAAAGTTAGAGAGCAGCTTGATCACATTAACCGTCAAATGATGAGCGGACAATCGTCATTAGCTATGATTCAAATGAGACTACAGCCGATTATTTCAGCTCTCATCACGATTATTTGGGGTCTCGTACTAATTCTGCCACTGTTTAAAATAGACTATGCCTTATTAGCAAATGGTCTATGGTGGTTAAACCCATTTATCATTGTTGCATTATTTATTTTATTAGTAATGGCAATGGTAAAAAATCAGTTGAAACAATCGGAAGATTCAGCGAAGAAGCTAAATGAAATGTTAGTAGATCTAAAAGAAACGAATGCTCGTTTTCATTATGAAGACAGTATTTTACAAGATGTCCAATCCGGAAAAGAAATCCGTTTATACAATTTAACCGATAAAATGGTCGAACAAAAGCAAGCAGAAAATCAATTTACGCGTAAGATGCTTGAAGAAAACTACGGTCAATTTATCAAATCGATGTTGCCATCCAATAGTTTATTTCAAATAATGAACTATATAATTTACGCGTATGTTGGTCTATTGGTTCTACTCGGTATTTTACCTGTTGCTCTGATTATTCAATTGTCAAATGCATTAAGTCAGATTGTTTCGGAGCTACCTCAAGGTATTCAACAATTCATGATGATGATTTCTGATCCGGAGCATTTAAAAGAATATTATGCTTTTATGGATTTACCAGATGAAGAGATGGTCGGAAGTCTTCCGGTGGAGAAACGTTTGGATAATGATTA
>DAIOTF010000093.1:3070-4533 GCA_036752165.1 Atopostipes sp. | reverse complement strand
CTGATTTCATTCAACATCGCCAGAAAATCGTCATCCGTCATTTCTACTTCAGCCACTTCATTATAGTGACGTAAACGGAAGCATCGCTTACAATAAATATCCGTTAATTCTTCAGCCGGTTTCTTTAATACAGAATTCGGGACATAACCTGACTTGTTTTCATCTGTGGCTTGTAATTGTGCCCCGCACCCAATACAATACACTTCTTCATTATTTACTAATTGGCTCATCTAGTGTCTCCCCCCATCTCATCTTTGGATCTGATTTGATAAGATAGTTCATAATTTTTAATTCGATAAATCGATTAAACTTCGTATTCCAAGCATCAGATTGTAGGATGGGCTTAACCAACACACTTCGCACACCCGCTCGATTAGATCCGAAAACATCCGTAATCACCTGATCGCCAACCATTAACATATCCTCAAGGGGCATTTGTAATTTTTCCTCCGCTAAACGAAATGCTCGACGAGAAGGTTTCATACTGCGTGGAATATAATCCACATTCAAATACTCTGCCACTTCTTTGACACGTGCATCCGAATTATTGGATAAAATAACAACAGGCACTTTGGCCAAATTCATCCTATCGATCCATTGAACGGCATCATCACTTGCCTTTGGATCATTCCATGCAATCAATGTATTATCTAAATCTGTTAAAACAGCTTTGATATTATTTTTTTCTAATTGTTCCGGTGTGATCGAGTAAATCGATTCCACCATCCATGTTGGTTTAAACCACTTTAACATCGCATAAATCCTTTACTAATCATATTTTTTTATATTATTTCTGACTGAAAAACAGAGAGTACATAAATCATGTACTCTCTTTCTTATACATTCTATGGTTCTTCCGTTTTAGCTTCTGGTAGAACGGGTTGAATTAACTCATAAATCTCCATGGCTACAAAATCAATGTTATCAAACTCTTGTCTATCTACATCCACACTATGGTCGTTTAAGATAAAAATATCTCTTGCTCGATCATACGTCACTTGCACACGTTCTTCTCCGTCAACTTCAAAACGGCGTACTTGTTTCTCATCCGTTTTATCTTCAATCATTGCTTCCAATCGTAAAATAATTGGTCTCAAACTTGATGGTTTCAATTATATCATACCTTTCTAAGCACCTATCGTGCTAATCTCTGCCTTATTTTACCAAATTATGAAAGAAAAATCAGTTAAATTGAAAACTATTTATCATTTCACTCGATATATCTTAGTTTAACGGATATGCAAGCCCTTTCGCATCTAACGTGCTTAAGAGTTCGATTTTTTGATTGGTGAAATGACTAGTATCTTCCAAATTTAATTTCGTAAATACAAAGGCGATTAGGATTCACCAAATCTACTTTCGTGAATTCAAAGGCGATTAGGATTCACCAAAATTACTTTCGTGAATTCAAAGGCGATTAGGATTCACCAAATCTACTTTCGTGAATTCAAAGGCGATTAGGA
>DAIOTF010000093.1:0-2970 GCA_036752165.1 Atopostipes sp. | reverse complement strand
TAGGATTCACCAAATCTACTTTCGTGAATTCAAAGGCGATTAGGATTCACCAAAAATTACTTTCGTGAATACTAGAGTTCTTATGGCTTTATAATTCTATTTACAAAGCCATGAGAGCCTAAAAAAGAAAAACGCTGACCTGTGTCAGCGTTTCAACTGAATGTTGGACTTTCTATTCCCACCACAATTTGATTAAAGCTTGCGTTCCATCATCTTCATGCCCAGCCTCAGCTAATTTCTCATATAATTCGTAAGCTTGTTGAGTAGCTGGTAAATCAAGCCCCATATTCTCTGCTTCATCTAAAGCAATTTTCAAGTCTTTAATAAAATGCTTGACGAAAAATCCTGGGGAGTAGTCTTCTTTTAAAATTCGTGAAGCATAATTTCCAAGCGACCAGTTTTGCGCCGCTCCACCATTTACCGTTTGAATCACTTTTTCTAAATCAAGACCCGCTGCCTTCGCATACACTAGCATTTCCGTCATACCTGTCATTGTACCGGCCACCATGATTTGGTTGACCATTTTCGTATGCTGACCGCTGCCGGCTTCGCCAAATAATTGAATAGAACCTGAGAAAGTGTCTATAATTGGAAGAATCGTTTCATAAGCCTTTTCATCTCCACCAACCATAACGGATAGTGTACCATTGCGCGCACCTAAATCGCCACCAGAAACTGGCGCATCTAAAGATGCTACACCTAGTTCTTTAGCTTTTTCAGCAATTTCAATAGCTAATGCTGGGGTGCTTGTTGTCATGTCAATAATTATTTTATCTTCAGATAACCCTTCAAATACACCATCTTTTCCTAAGTAGACGTGTTTAACATCTTCTGGGTACCCGACGATCGTAAAGATTACATCCGACTTTTCAGCAATTTCTTTCGGCGTATCTAACCAGCTAGCTCCTTCTTCAACTAATGCATCTGCTTTCGACTTTGTCCGATTAAATACATTCACTTCATAATTAGCATTTAATAAATGACGCACCATCGATGAACCCATAACACCTGTTCCAATAAATCCTATTTTCATTGTAGGCCTCCTCTATATTTTCTCAACATGAAATAAAAAAGGAGCTAGTTTCCCAGCTCCTCCATTTAAACTCTTTTTAGTTAGTATATTCTTCAACCAATGCAATAACTTCTTCGTTTGTTACTGCTTCATTTAATGCACGGTCAACAAGCTCTTCCATTTTCGAAGAATCAAGTCTCTTCATTAAACTACGTGTTTGTAAAATACTTGTCGCACTCATTGAGAATTCATCCAAACCCATTCCAACGAGTAATGGTACGGCTGTTTGATCGCCACCCATTTCTCCACACATACCTGTCCATTTACCTTCTGCATGTGATGCATCGATGACGTTTTTAATTAAACGTAGAATCGCTGGATTATATGGTTGGTATAAGTAAGATACTTGCTCATTCATACGATCCGCTGCCATTGTGTATTGAATCAAATCATTTGTTCCAATACTGAAGAAGTCAACTTCCTTCGCAAATTGGTCCGCTAAAACAGCTGTTGAAGGAATTTCGACCATGATACCTACTTGGATATCATCAGAAATTTCTACACCATCCGCTTCTAATTTCGCTTTCTCTTCTTCATAAATCGCTTTAGCCTCGCGGAATTCAACGATAGTCGCAATCATTGGGAACATAATACGTAATTTCCCGTACACTGAAGCACGTAAAAGTGCACGTAATTGTGTTCTAAAGATCTCATCTTGATCCAGACTAATTCGAATGGCACGGTAGCCTAAGAATGGATTCATCTCTTTAGGTAAATCTAAGTATGGTAATTCCTTATCTCCACCAATGTCCATTGTTCGAACGACTACTGGTCGATTTTCCATGCCTTCAAGAACGGCTTTATAAGCTTCGAATTGCTCGTCTTCAGTTGGAAGTTCAGCCGAATCCATGTATAAGAATTCAGTACGGTATAAACCAATCGCTTCCCCACCGTTATCTAAAACACCCTCTAAATCCCGAGGTGTTCCGATATTACCAGCTAATTCAAATTGTTTACCGTCTGCTGTCACAGATGGTTCATCTTTTAAAGTTTCCCATTCTTTTTTAAGCTCTTCGTAACTTGCTGATTTTTTTTCAAATGACGCTACATCTTCGTCTTCAGGATTTAACGTTACTTTTCCTTCGACTCCATCCACTAAAAGCCAGTCGCCTTCTGAAACTCGTTTTGTAATTTCTCCCGTTCCAACAATTGCTGGAATTTCTAGTGAACGAGCCATAATCGCTGAGTGAGAAGTACGACCACCAATGTTTGTGACAAAAGCTTTAACAAACTTCTTGTTTAATTGAGCCGTGTCACTAGGTGTCAAATCGTGTGCTACAACAATTACTTCTTCATCAATTGTTGCAGGGTCTGGTAAAGATACACCTAATAAGCTTGCAAGTACACGCTTGCGGACATCTCGAATGTCAGCTGCACGTTCTTGCATATACGGATTATCTTCCATACTTTCAAAAATTGTAATAAAGTTCTCAGTCACTTGCTCATATGCTGCTTCAGCATTGATCTGCTCATTTTTGATAACTTCTTCTGTCTGACCAACCATATCCGGATCCGTTAGCATCATTAAGTGGGCATCGAAAACTTGTGCCTCTTCTTCACCCAATGACTGTTCAGCAATCGCACGAATTCGTTCAATTTCTTTTTGAGAAACTTCTACCGCTTCATCAAAACGTGCCACTTCAGCTTCCGCATCTTCAATCGAAACTTTTTTTACTGTCAAATCAGGTTCGACGAGTGGATAAACTTTTGCATGAGCATAACCGTCGCTTGCCGCAATACCAGTTATTAAGTTGCTCATATTTATTCTCCTAGTCCTTCACTCTTCATTGTTGCACGGATACCTTCCATTGCTTCAACTTCATCGTCACCTTCAGCTGTGATAGTAACGTCAGCACCTTGACCAACACCAAGAGACATAACGCCCATGATTGATTTTA
>DAIOTF010000092.1:1804-4577 GCA_036752165.1 Atopostipes sp. | reverse complement strand
CCGTCTTGTTGAATCGCGCCGTTTGGGTCATTCAGCCAACCCGTTTCTGGCATAAGATGAAACTTGAGACGCCAAGGGTCTTGTTTAATTTTTTGTCGTAATTCTTCATTCATTTGATTAAGCCCCCTAGACTGTCGTTAAATTTCTTCTAAAATTTGTTTGCTCTGTACTCGGACTAAAAGGAAACTGACAGCCATCGCTGCTAGAATTACGATAATGTACTGAACCAGTGCCCCTAAGTCATTAATATATAAAAGTAGCCCTGGAATAAACGTGATTCCCATTCCTGTTGCCGCTAAATTAAAGAAGTAAGTAATTAATCCGCCGACTGCTCCACCCACCATTCCTGAACCAAATATACGTAGCGAACGTAAATTCACACCAAATAATAAAGGTTCTGTAATTCCAAAGAGTGTTGGCGTTGCTGCTGAAATCATGTTTGTTCGTTTCACTTTATCTTTGATTAAGAAAGCTGTCCCAATCGCCGCACCAAATTGACCGGCCATACTAGCTGTTCCAAGTGGGTTTAAAATATTTACTCCGGTATCACTAATCAAACTCAATTCAATAATACTTAGTGAGTGATGGAGTCCGGTAATAACCAGCGCCTGTTGTAAACCTCCATAAAGAATATAACCAATTCCAAACGGGGCACTAATCAGATTGACTAAGCCATTAATTACAAAACTTTCAACCAATTGAATCACTGGTCCTAATGCGAATAAAATAATTGCGAGAGTAATCGTTAGAGATAAGAATGGCGTCACAATTAAGTCCATCACCTGCGGCACCCATGTGCGTAACCATTTTTCGAGTTTGGAAATCAACCAACCGGCAATAATGGCTGGGAAAATCGAGCCTTGGTACCCAATAATATCTAAACCAAAGATAGATAGAGGTTGTGCATCCCCACCAGCAACAGCCCAAGCATTCGGCAATTGTGGAGCCACCATCATAAGTCCGACAACAATACCGATAATTTGATTCCCACCAAATTTACGCGTCGCACTATACGCGATTAAGACCGGTAAGAAAGCAAAAGCGGTATCCGTTAAGACAACAAATAGAGCTTCCACTCCGGGTGACATTTCCATTCCTAATTCAACCAATAATCCACGAATACCCATTAAGAGACCTGTTGTAACTAATGCTGGAATTAACGGGACTAAGATATCCGCTAAAATACGCACGACTTTTTGAACCGGATTCAAGTTCGCATACACATCGTCTTTTACTGAATTTTCTTTGCTCGCCGCTTCCGTTCCGCTCATCGCTTGCTCAAAATCCGCGTGTACTTCGTTAACTTTACCCGTACCAAACACAAATTGATGTTGCCCCGTTGAGTAAAAATAACCTTTCGAGTCCGTCACTTTTTCCGCTTCTTCTTTGTCGACCACACTGTCATCTTTCAGCACGATTCTTAAGCGCGTTGCACAATGTTCGTAGTTCGATATATTGTCCTTGCCACCAAGCACCTCAAGTAACTCTGCCACTGTCTTCTCATTCTTCATTTGGAAATCCTCCTTTGGATTTTTGGTTCCTATTTCTTTGTTTCGGAACCGGTTCCGTTCCATCTCTTTATAGAATAAAGTATCTTTTAATAAAATGCAAGCCTTTTCAACATTTATTTTACCCCTTCGGGAAATAAACCCATTATGTGCGTGTTACACGTTCTATCCCATCTGTAATTTTATTACGTACGAGTTAGCCGTTCTAACTCGTCTATAAATATTTATTTGAACAAATTAAAAGTTTTTTCATGGAATTTGAGAATTTAAGGTATTTATATATATAGGGGGTAATTCTTATGCAAATCTATCAAACAAAATTATCAAAGGCTTCTCCAGTTCCAACACAACTTGAATTTTTACAAGCTGCTGACCAAAGAAATTTATTGAAGACGAAGAAGGAATTGAGTTTGTATCACAATTTAGAGGCTGGCAATCAAGGCGAAGAATTCGTTCTCGACATGTTAGAAAAATTTGGTTGCAAACACTGGATTGTTTTAAGAAATCTATGGCTAGATCATTATGGAATTTATGAAAATGATATTGTTTTACTAACTAGTCACGCCATATATATCTTGGAAGTAAAAAATTACGAAGGAGAGTTTGAATATAAAAACAGTCGTTGTTACATGAACGGGAGGAAATTAAAAGAAAATTGTATACATCAAGCCGAAAAAGCCTGGATGAACTTAAGAGAAATTTGTCACTCAATCGATCAGTCAATTCATATAAAGGGTGCATTACTATTTGTCGGTGAACATAACGAAGTGGTTATACAATCCGAAGTCGATGGCATAGAAATTGTCACTCGAAACACCCTTCGCAAATTTATCCAGTCAATTAAAAAAGAGGAAGAATTTCATCATTACTCCTCACTTAATACCCAAAAATTCCTTTCTCATTTTGAAAGAAATGAGGTCTTGAATCCTTTCGGTCCGCTAAAGTCCTATCTACCAGAAGAAGTGCTCAAGGAAAAACACGGAATTTATTGCAAAGAATGCGGAAACTACGATACACAATTGACTCGAAAATTCTTGAAGTGTAGCAACGGACATGTTGAACTACGTGATTCTGCGATTTTACGTACGATTAATGAATTTGAGGTTCTTATTTTTATGAATCAACATATGACGCGTACTGACTTAATGAAATTTATGGATAATAAAGTTTCTAAATCTTCTTTAATTAATTTACTAAACAAACATTTCATTCGAATCCATAATGGCCGCCACACAAAGTATAAGATTAAATATTCGACTTGAATT
>DAIOTF010000092.1:0-1704 GCA_036752165.1 Atopostipes sp. | reverse complement strand
ATAGATGCTCTAACTTCCACCTATTTTATTTAGCTGGACGATAGATGCTCTAACTTCCAGCTATTTATTTTAGCTGGACGATAGGCACTCTATCTCGTCTATAAATGCAAAAATCGTGCATCTAGTCGAAAACTATTCTGCACGATATAATTTCTCTATTTAAATTTTACTTGTGGATCCTTGGATGCTTAACTCAACTGGGAGTTGGGTTAAGGTTGGTATTGGATCTCCATCAGGTCTCAAGGCTTGTATGGTTTGTTTCATTATTGTCTCGCCCATTTCATAAAAGGGGTAGTCGACGGTGGTAATGTGTGGGAATACGTTTTGCGTCACACTATAGCCACCAAAACCGCTCAGCGACAGCTCATCGGGAATGGCAATTTTTAATTCCGCACTGGCGTTTGATATACCTATAGCCATATGATCGGTTGCGGCTGCGATATAAGTAGCTTTAGTCTTTGGTAAATAATCCAAGGCCTTTTTATAATTGGTTGACCGTGAAAAGTCCGATTTAATATACTCTATCGTTGCCCCAGCCTCTTTGACGACATCGCTAAATCCCATTTTCCGAAGGACACCAACAGCATGGTCGGTTTCGGACACTCCGACAAATAAAAGCTCGCGGTGCCCTTGGTCGATGGCGTGCTGGCCGATGATGCGTCCGGCTTCGTAATCATCGAAAACGAAGGAAGGGTTGTCATCCAATTTTTGCCCGAACAACAGAATAGGAATCTTCGATGACCGAATCATTTCTTCTAACTCCTGATCAATCTCGGTCGCAAACAGGATAATGGCGCCAACTTTTTGCCGCTGCAATAGCCTCACATTTTGTTTGGTTCGTTCTAAATCCAAATTCGCATTGGTAATCATCAACTGAATATTCTCCGCATAGGCGACCGAGTCAATGCCTTTCATGGCGGTGTTTGTCGATGGTGAATCGTATCTTGGGATGATGACCCCAGCCATATTGGACCTTGTGGACTTCAAACTTTGTGCTAAGAAATTCGGCTGGTAGCCCGTCTCTTTCACAATCTTATCTAACTTTTCTTTGGTTTTTTGACTCACTGATCCTTGATTCAAATAGCGCGAGACTGTGCTTTTTGACACATTGGCCATCTTCGCAATATCATTTAATGTGACCATGGTATCTCCTCTTTTCTGTATTCGTCCAGCCAATTATACCATATCGAAATTTTTTTAACATTTCACTAAAACGCTTCATATTTTTGGCGCAATTCACAAAAAACCTTTACTATAGAGGTGAGAAACCAAATCGAAAGGAAGAGATACAATGGGGATTTTTGACAAGCTACAAGCTGAAGGATTCGAACAGGTTCTATTTTCATATGACGAGGAATCCGGACTTAAGGCGATTACGGTAATTCACGATACGTCGCTCGGACCGGCGCTTGGGGGCATCCGCTACTGGGCTTACGAAAGTGAGGAAGAGGCGCTGACAGACGCCTTGCGCCTGGCGGTGGGAATGACCTACAAAAACGCCGCTGCGGGCATGCCACTCGGCGGAGGAAAAACTGTTTTTATTAAGGATCCCAATCGCGAGGTGGACGAAGAAGCGATGTTTCGCACGTTTGGCCGCTTCGTCGAAGGCATGAATGGCCGCTACATCCCCTCGGTTGATGTGGGCACGACTACGCATCACCTCGATTATATTTTCCAAGAAACCGATTATGTCGTCGGTTCGAA
>DAIOTF010000091.1:0-4671 GCA_036752165.1 Atopostipes sp. | reverse complement strand
AAGGAGGATGAGGATGATGAAACAAAAAATCGCCATTATTGGTGGTGGCATTGTTGGTGCTACTGCCGCTTTCTATTTAACAACATCTGAAAATTATGACGTAACATTGTTCGATGAATCAACTGGACAAGGGACTCGTGCGAGTGCAGGGATTATTAGTCCTTGGTTATCGAAACGTCGAAATAAAGAATGGTATGAAATGGTTAAACAGGGGGCTGCATTTTACCCTTCACTTCTAAAAGATGTCTTAGACGATAAAGAAATTCCAAAATCGATTTATCAAAGAGTAGGTACCCTACTCTTTACCCGAAAAGATAAAAATCTAGAAGAATTATTAGAAATTGGCTTAAAAAGACGCACAGATGCGCCTGAAATTGGCCATTTAGAAATTCTGTCGCCTGAACAAATTAAAAAACATATCTCGATATATACAGAAGATAAACGGGCTTTATTTGCCGAAGGTGGCGCTCGTGTAGACGGGAAGGAACTTGTGGATTTGTTGCTAGAAACGGCTCAAAAATATGGGATGCGTTACGTTCCAGAAAAAGCAAGTTTGTCTATTACGCAAAAAAACCGAGTGGAATCCGTCTCAGTATCTGAAATTTTTGATGGGGTGATTTTGGCCTGTGGCGCTTGGTTGCCTGAAATGTTAGAGCCTCTCGGGTATACGGTCGATGTTCGCCCTCAGAAAGGTCAGCTTGTGGAGTTACAAACCGATTGGGATACGAATGATTGGCCAGTGGTAATGCCTGCTGGTGAAAAAGATATTATTCCATTTTTAGCTGGGAAAATCTTGATTGGTGCCACTCATGAAGATGAGGCGGGCTATGATTTAAAACTAGAAGACTCTGTGCTTGAAGAGATGGTTAAAAATGCAAGCGAGCAATTTTCATCCTATTTTACGACTAAGTCTATTCAAAATGGACGAGTCGGAACACGAGCATATACTTCGGATTTTGCACCCTTTTTTGGAGAAGTCCCTGGATTATCAAAAGTCTATACCGCAAGTGGTCTTGGATCAACCGGATTAACTGCTGGCCCTATTGTCGGAAAATGTTTAGCTCAACTAATTCTTGGCGAAAATCCCTCCCTCCTTCCAGAAAAATATCCCGTCTCTCAATATATTCAAAGAAGAGGGAATTAAAAGACGCTAAGTCTTCTTTTTTCATTTTGGAAACATCATTTCACAAATAAGTAAACACATTTCGCAATTTGTATAGACAAGTTGGGGGAACTTTGTAAAAACGCTACCAATACATCTGTTATTATGCTATAATTCTCCCATAAATGAAGGGAAAGGTAATGCTTATGTTGGATTATATGGAAACTATTATAAATAAAATCACAAAATTAGAATCGTTAGCCTATACAGAAAATGATTTAGGACTAACCATTAAAAACGATACATATACATTTAAAGTATGGTCACCTCTCGCAAAAGAGGTTTATTTAAATATTTATGACACAGGGATATTAAATGACGATACCCTCTTAAATCGAATTCCAATGGAACTTATTAATAATGCATGGACAGTAGAGATCTCCGAAAATCTGGATGGTCTATTCTACACGTATTCTTTTAATCATGAAGGTGATATTACAGAAGCACCAGATTTGTATTCAAAAGCGGTTGGTTTAAATGGAGACCGTACGGCAATTATTCATTTAGAAGAAACGGATCCAGAAGGTTGGGAAAATGACCAACATGTTATGCAAGATCATATTACCGATGCCATGATATGGGAAGTGCATGTCGAAGACTTCTCGAGTGACCCTTCTTCAGGGATAGATCCTCAATACCAAGGGAAGTATTTAGGCTTTACCCAAGAAGATACGACCTTATATAATGCCGGTGAATTCCCAACAGGGATTAATTACTTGAGCCAACTAGGGGTAAACTATGTGCATCTTTTGCCTATTTATGATTTTGTAAATGATGAAGAAGACAAACATTACTATAACTGGGGTTATGATCCAAAAAATTATATGGCACCTGAAGGAAAATATTCGAGTGACCCAAGCGATCCAAAAGCCCGTATTCGTGAATTAAAGCAACTTATCCAATCTTTACATAAACATAATATTGGTGTTGTGATGGATGTTGTTTATAACCATACCTACCATACAGAGGATTCTTGGTTCCAATTTACAGTGCCAGACTACTATTACCGTCAAGATTACCATGGAAATTTTTCAAATGGTTCAGGTGTCGGAAATGAAACCGCAAGTGAACGAACGATGATGCGTAAGTATATGATTGATTCGCTTATTTACTGGGCGGAAGAATATCATATTGACGGATTCCGTTTCGATTTAATGGGTGTGCATGATACTGAAACGATGAACGAGATTCGTAAAGCCTTAGATGAACGTGGTTATGAAAATATCATTCTTTATGGTGAGCCATGGGCAGGTGGCGATTTATCTATGCCAGAGCCTTATAAACCAGCAGATCGCAATCACGTGCACGATTATTCTAAGCGAATCGCCTTGTTTAATGCTGAATTTAGAGATGCCATTAAAGGCCATGTTTTCTTAGATTATGATGCGGCTTTTTTACAGGGGGCAAACAATGAGCACTCAAGTAGTTTTAAGAATGAAGATTTAATTGCCGCGATTATGGCCAACACGCAACGAGATGCGGGCGAATATCACATCCCTGAATATAAATCTTGGGCGCGTACGCCAACTGAAGTGATTAATTATAGTTCTGCACATGACAACCATACACTTTACGATAAATTAGTTCTTTCAACAGATGTCTCTACTCATTATGGGCGCCATGAAAATTTAATTTTGATGAATAAAATTAACGCCGCCCTTCTCTTTACCTCGCAAGGTGGAATTTTCATCCATGCAGGCGAAGAATATACGCGTACAAAACATGGAGACCCTAATACGTATAACGCTCCAATTGCGATTAATCGCATTGATTGGAAACGTGCAAAAGAAAATGAGGACTTGGTTGAGTATTATAGAGGAATGATGGCTATTCGTCAGGCCTACTCACCATTAAGAGACCATACAACAAAAACAGCCAATATGATGTACTTTAAGCATTTGCCTGAAAATATTATTTGGTACTCTATTCCTAATGTTATTGATAATGAGTCGAAGTGGGATAATTTACTTGTTGTAGCCAATACAGGTCACTATCCAATTTCTTTAGAATTGCCGAAAGATTCGGATGGACAATTACAAAACTGGCTAATTTTAGCGAATAATCAACGTGCAGATGTGAACGGTATCGGTTCAATTCGCGGAGATTCGGTTATTTTAAACCCAAGAGACGTTTATGTATTAGCCATTGAGAGATAATTTAATATCTTTTTGATTGAATGTAGTAAGAAAGTCGCATGTGGATTCTGGGATTCAGGATTTATCGAGAATCCAAGCGACTTTTTTTATTTATTTTTAGAAAAGGTGTCAATATGAGTATAAACAAATACTATGATATTTATTTACAGTTAAAGCAAAAAATTATGGATCACGAGTACCCTGAAGGGGAACTTTTGCCTAGTGAAAATGCAATGGCTAAAGAATACGGGGTCTCGCGTGAAACCATTCGCAAAGCCCTGGATTATCTTAGCCAAGATGGCTTAATTCAAAAGAAACAAGGCTTAGGTTCGATTGTATTGAATCCAACTATTTTTGAATTTCCTATTTCGGGACTTACAAGTTTTAAAGAACTCTCGGATGCTCAAGGGATGAAATCAAAAACGATTCTTTTAAGGAATGAACGTATTCAAGTCGATCAGTACCTAAAAAAGAAGCTTATGCTTCCTCTTAAAAAAGAAGTTTTAGCCATTGAACGCATCCGCGAAATTGACGGACAACGAGTAATTTATGATTATGATTATTTAAATCCTGATTTTACAGGTGATATTCCTGATGAAGTATTAGAACACTCATTGTATGATTATTTAGAAAATGAACTTCATTTACCCATTGCATTTGCGAACAAAGAAATTTTAGTCGAGAATGTAACGGATAGTGACCGAGAGAATTTAGATTTACGCGTTGAAGATAATCATTTGGTTGTGATCAGTAGCCATGTTTATTTGGAAGATGCCCAATATTTTCAGTTCTCTGAATCGCGACATCGCGTAGATAAATTTCGTTTTATAGATTTTTCACGTCGTAAGCATAGTCTCGAAGAACGTAGATTTTAATAGATAAGGTCCTCTTGAGAAATCAAGAGGTTTTTCTTATATTAAAACAGATTTCCGTTATCTGGCTTACTGGAAAGATGGAGAGTGGGACGAAGGACAGTTAACACGGGATAATCAATTACATATTAGCGAAGGTTCGACGGCCTTGCATTATGGACAATCTTGTTTTGAGGGAATGAAAGCTTACCGAACAGCGGATGGATCAATTAACTTATTCCGCCCTTTGGAAAATGCAAGACGTATGAAACGGAGTTGTGAGCGGTTACTGATGGCTCCATTTCCCGAAGATCGCTTTGTTGAAGCGGTTAAAGAGACGATACGCGCGAATGAAGAATGGGTTCCGCCTTATGAGTCTGGAAGTACCTTGTATATCCGTCCTTTAATGATTGGTGTGGGTGATAACATTGGAGTTGCTCCTGCGAAAGAGTATATCTTTACTATTTTTGTGGTGCCTGTAGGTCCTTATTTTAAAGGTGGACTGAAGCCTACAAACTTTATA
>DAIOTF010000090.1:2427-4745 GCA_036752165.1 Atopostipes sp. | reverse complement strand
AAGCAAAACCATACTGTTTTACATCAGGTGAATAAGGACCTTCAAGATCGTTTAGTTATTTTTACATCCGCTTCAAAAACCTTTAATTTAGCAGGGATTGCGGCAGCCAATACTTTTATTTCAAACAAAGAAATGAGAGAAAAATTTTTAGATGCCTTACAAAAAAGTCATTTAACAGGTGTCAATCATTTAGGATTCGAAGCTGTTCGATTGGCTTATACACATGGCGAAAAATGGTTAGATGAATTAAATAAAGTGGTGTATTCGAATCAAACGATGGTCAAACAATTTTTTAAAGGAAATGAACCGAGAATTAAAGCACCGATTAGCGAAGGAACATATGTGCAGTGGTTAGATTTTAGAGCTTTAAATTTAGAGGATAAAGAGCGATCTGAGTTACTTATCGAGGCGCAATTTTTTACTAATCCTGGGAGTATGTTTGGGGTTGAAGGAATTGGTTTTGAACGAATTAACGTCGCTATGCCAGAAGCTTCTTTAAAAGATTTATTGAATCGATTGCTAGACACATTACAAAAGCAGGATTAAATGAGGAGGTGCCGGCTATTAAAGTAGGTTTTATATCCGATTTGCATATTGATCGCAATGTGGAGCGCCCACCTGAAGCTTATTTAAAGGCGCTACGCTTAATTGCCTTGGAAAAGAAATTAAATGTATTAGTGATTGGCGGAGATATTTCTAATCATTATACAAAGACAATTGCTTTTGTGGAAAGATTACAAAATGAAACAGAAATCTCGGTATACTTTATCCCAGGAAATCATGATTTTTGGGAAGAAAAAGACGCGACGAAAGATACGAGAGGGATTTATCAGTTATATAAAGATCATCCGCAAAGTTTAATCGAGTCACCGCTCCAATTGAATAATGAATACACGTTGGTAGGTCACCCCGGTTGGTATAACCATGCGGTGTACGATAAGGAGAAATTTACTCCCACCGAAATTGAAGAAGGTAAATTTCGCTGGACTTATTGGCAAGATAAATTGCGGATGGATTGGCAGATGTCAGATCCGGAAGTTTCAAAAATATTCAGCCAACGAATCGAAGAGGATTTAAAAAAAGTGACGACACCTAAAACGATTTTACAAACCCATGTGGTGACGATTCCAGAATTTACAATGCCGATGCCACATCGAACCTTTGATTTTTTTAACGCTTATATGGCTACCGATGATTTAAAACACATCCATACAGACTATCGGGTTAGTCACCAATTCATGGGTCATATTCATTTTCGGGCCCAAATCCGTCGAAATGAAACCCAGTTTATTACTAATTCCTTAGGGTACCGACGCGAATGGCGAAGCAAAAAATTAGAGCAAGAAATCAATCAAAGTTTGGTTATTTTAGAACTCTAGCCATATCTCTATTAATAGAAACATGGTAAAATAATCAAAAGATTCCATAATAAAGGAGTACTGAATATGGCTAAATATTATATCAATCAAAAGTTTTCTTTACGTGACCGTTTTACCATTCAAGACGAAAATCAAAAAGATGTTTTTGTAGCGGAAGGTAAATTTTTTACCCTAGGTAAGCAAATTAAACTTTATACGATGGCTGGAGAAGAGTTATTATTTATTAAACAAAAAATTTGGACCATCTTATCGAAGTATGACTTTTATATAGGGGACGAACATCTTTGTGAAATGAGACAAGAATTTACTTTTTTAAAGAAAAAATACACGATTGTAACACCCGCTTGGCGAATTGAAGGAGACGTTTGGGCCTTAAATTATGAAATTTTAGAAGGTAATCAAGTCATTGCACGGATTCGTAAAAAAATATTCTCATGGATGGATGCGTATGAAATTGATATTGTCGAAGAAGATTATACTGAACTTCTTTTAGGTATTGTTATTGCGATTGATGCCGATTTAGAAAACTCAGGAAATAATTAATAGAAAAGAGATTAAAAACTAACCATTCGAAAGCGACAAGGAGTGAGTCTAAATGGCAAAATATTATATTAATCAAAAATATTCAATACGAGACCGATTTAAAATTTTAGACGAAAATCAACAAGAGGCCTTTTTCGCTCAAGGTAAATTTTTATCATTTGGTAAAGAGATAAAGCTTTATGCAGTAGATGGACAGGAAATTCTTTTGATTAGAGAAAAGTAGTCTCGATTTTGTCAACTTATGACTTTTATATTGGAACGGAACTTCTTTGTACAATGAAACAGCAGGTTGCATTTTTCAAAAACAAATACACGATCGTTACCCCATCTTGGAGAATTGAGGGCAGTGTATGGGATGTTGATTATGAAATCGTTGAAGATAATCAAGTCATTGCT
>DAIOTF010000090.1:0-2327 GCA_036752165.1 Atopostipes sp. | reverse complement strand
ACCTGGTTATACTACCATCAATCATTTGACTATAAAATTGGAGTTTCTCGATTGAAAGCGCTATACTTAACTTAGATAAAATTGTAAGGAGAGTGGTGCTTAATGACGAGAACGGTTTATACGAATTACTGGGTAAATGAGCGTGCGGATGTGAAAAAGAAACATGGCAGTTACAATTCAGAAAAAGAAGCCATACAAGCAATCAATGCATGGTGGGAAATTCATGGAGATGTATATACGGATGTTGAATACCATCGTACCAACACCGGTGCTTTAGAAATTACTTATGATGGGCCAAATTATTACTATCGAGTGGAAAAAGAAGAAGTGTCTAGTCCTTTGCCAAAGACTTCTTATAAAGTAAAGTCGCCAGGTGAAATTGAAGCATTGAGACAAAAACATCAATTGGATTCGGAAACATTCATTTTTGATGAATTGCCTGAGCCTTACCGTGATCGTTTAATTGTAGCAATGGCCGATATTGTCGAAGCAAGAAAATATACGTATACAGAAAACGGGCAACCAATTGTCAAAACGTTTGAAAAAAAGAAAGTTTGAATTAAATAAAACAATAGGTTTCTCATTTGAGGAGCCTTTTTTTATGTAGATTGACCTCAGAGTAAAGAGACAGAAATCTATGGCTAAGCGTGGTATAATAATTAAGACTATACATAGTTATAAATAATTGGAACGGGGAGAAAAATATGAGATATGCAGACGATAGTTTAGCGCTACACACGGATTTGTACGAAATTAATATGGCGTACACTTACTGGAAAAAAGGAAATGCAGATAAAAAAGCTGTATTCGAAGTGTATTACCGTGAGAATCCTTTTGGGATGGGTTATACCATCTTTGCGGGTTTAGAACGTGTTGTAAAATATATTAATGAACTAAAATTTTCAGCATCTGATATTGCGTATTTAAAAAATGAACATCATTTTGAACAAGATTTTTTAGATTATTTAGAAAACTGGACATTTCGAGGAGATATTCGAGCGATGCGTGAAGGGGAAGTTGCGTTCGCGAATGAACCCTTAATGCAAGTTGAAGGACCGATTTTAGATTGCCAACTCATTGAAACGGCATTGTTAAACGTCATCAACTACCAAACACTCATTGCGACCAAAGCTTCGAAATTAAATACAGCAGCTCAAGGCGATACGGTCATGGAATTTGGGGCAAGACGCGCACAAGAAATGGATGCTTCGATTTGGGGAGCAAGAGCTGCCTACATTGGAGGCGTAGGATCAACAAGTAATACACGTGCAGCAAAATTATTTGATATCCCAGCTTCGGGCACCCATGCTCATGCACTAGTTCAAGCTTACCGTGATGAGTATCAGGCCTTTAAAGCGTATGCTGAAACGCATAAAAATTGTGTGTTTTTAGTAGATACCTTTGACTCTGTTGAAATTGGCGTACCGAATGCTATTCGTGTAGCCGACGAAATGGGAGATAAAATAAATTTTGTTGGTGTACGACTCGATTCTGGGGATTTATCTTATCAATCCAAACGTATTCGTGAATTATTAGATGCAGCCGGTTACACAGAGGCCAAAATTTTCGCATCCAATGATTTGGACTCGGATACCATTTTAAGCTTGAAAATGCAGGGAGCTAAAATTGATGTATGGGGTGTTGGAACGAAGTTAATCACTTCATATGACCAACCGGCATTAGGTGCCGTCTACAAAATTGTTTCCGTTGAAGGTGCGGATGGAGAAATGTATAATACGTTGAAATTAACGGCCAATGTGGAAAAAATTTCGACACCAGGTAAGAAGCAAGTATGGCGTATTCGTTCAAAGAATGATACAAAACCTGAAGGCGACCTCATTACTATAGAACATGAAAGACCAGATGAGTTGGATGAGCTATTTATGTTCCACCCGCAATACACATATATCAACAAAACAGTTCGTGATTTCACAGCTCGACCGCTTTTAATTGATATTTTTAAAGAAGGTAAACAAGTGTATGAATTGCCGGAGTTAAAGGAAATCAAAGACTATGCTCAATTGCGATTAAACGAACAGTATGAGGAACATCGTCGGATTTTAAATCCGGAACAATACCCCGTCGATTTATCGCAAGAATTGTATGATTTAAAAGTGGACACAATCAATTACTTCCGTCAATTAACAAATGGCCAAGATCAAACATCAGAATTTTAACAAGGAGGACAATGGAATGGCAAGTTTACAAGACAAAATCATTCAACAGATGGGTGTAAAACCCGAAATACGTCCAGAAGAAGAAATTCAAAAAAGTGTAGATTTTATGAAAACATACCTTAAAAAGCATCCTTTTTTAAAAACATTTGT
>DAIOTF010000089.1:0-4747 GCA_036752165.1 Atopostipes sp. | reverse complement strand
TAAATAATAGTGATGTTTTACTTTCTTAACAAGAAACATTGTGAAATATTCCAATCTAAATATCTGTAGTAAAATAGAACAAGATATATGGATTCATTCGGCTTACCTTTCCTATACATTTTTTCACTTTGAAACAGAAAAAGCTAAGCTCCAAGTTGAGGTTAGCTTTTATTCATTACCTTATGATTCATAATCCGGATCTGCTACCTATAGGAGTTCTTTCGGTACAGTTTTTGTCGGTCGCCATCCCATTGAAGTTGCCCAGGCATTAATATCACGTAAGTCATGATCCAAGTTAGTTTGTTCGTATTTATCACCTAAAAAGTTCGCATAACCACTCAAACCACCAACATCATCCATGACTGAAATGCCATCTCTGTGGATACAATAGGGCTTATAATTTTTCAGGACTAATTGTTCAATTTCGCTAATTTCTTCTAAAAATACCAGATGTTTCTCTAATAAATCATCATAATTATCATGCTTTGTGATGGTTACTTCCCAATTGTCTCCAAAATCATAATTGTAAATCAGTTCATTTGTGACGGGGAATATTTCATCCTTATTCAATTCTTGATTCGTATAAGCAATGACATCATCCACAAGTAGTCTTTCAAGTAGATTCTCCGTTCCATTTTCAATGGCTACTGATTGATTGAGTTCTTCCAGTGTCATATCGATAAATCGTTTTCGACCAAGTACTCGAACCTCAGCCGTTTCATCGACTTGCTTGCGCTTATAATACGATGAAAAACTTTCTCGAATCTCAAATTCATGTGGGTTATTCACAATGTCTTCGATATCTTCTTTCGCGTTTTCGAAATGTTCATAATGGCCACCATAATTGTAAGGTCCTTTTATTTTCCCTTTTAACCAGGTTAGAATCGATCGATTACTATAGGGATCGTAATTATCATCCCAAAATAAATCACTTTCCCCTTCTGAAGGTGGTTGAAATAAAACGCCGACTAAGTCTGTCCAGCCTTTAACAGTGCCTCTCGTTAAAGCCTGATATAAATCCTCATGTAAAATAAATCTTCGTAAATGTGAATTTTGCCAACCAAATACTTTTTGGATTGCATAATGTAAATTATGTAATGGCATGTCAGACGGGATGATAATATCTCTAATAATTGAATTTCCAGTCGTTGATTCACCATACCGTTTTAACATGACCTGATCGAAATGACTTAAATAGTTACTTTTTAACTCCAACCGTAAACGTATTGGTTTAATATTTTTTGCAGTCATAACCTCACTCCTTCTTTAAATTATAGGTGGCTTAATTCTTCCATCATTGCTGAACGACGTTTGTATGTTTTTCTTAGATAGGAAACTAATTCATCCACTCTTGGGTGACTATTTGAAAGTTGTTTCAGACCTCCAATCGTATCGGCAATTCTTTTATACTGCTTTCGCCCGGAAGTATCTTTAGAAGCTTCTAAAA
Source organism: Atopostipes sp. (assembly GCA_036752165.1). GTDB lineage: Bacteria > Bacillota > Bacilli > Lactobacillales > Carnobacteriaceae_A > Atopostipes. The sequence goes on along the minus strand of DAIOTF010000089.1, from coordinate 3,300 downwards.
TTTCGTATTCATATTTATCTAAAACTTTATTCGCATCTAATTCGTATAATATATTTTTATACCTTCGAATCACAAGTAAGCCTTTTGTTTTTACAGCGACCTTTAATAGTTCTTCGTACATCTTTTCTTGTAACAGGAATATATCTTGCCCACTCCATATAGAAATTTCTGCGATAAAAGGTCCTCGTATTTCTAGCCACTCTTCATCATCAAATTGTGCTTTATATCTTTCATATAAATCCATTCTGTTTTTACCAGCATGAACGACTAAATAAGATAATTCTTCTAAAAACGCCGATTTATTCTTCGTCTCCCAATATAAATCCATTAACTTTTCTCTGTATTCAGATTTGAAATTTTTTTCTGCTTTTTTCAACTCTTCTAGCTCAAGAATAGCTTCCTGAAATTCTTTATTTACAATTAATCGATCAATATAGTACTCTCTTACTTCTAAGTACTCCAGATTACCTTTGCAAAAGGTTTGAACCTCTTCAAATTCAGAAAGGGTTTCTAAATAATATATGGCCCACTTTGACGCATAATATTTTGATGACAAGTGATTTTCATTTTTATAATGCTCAAATCTTTTTCTAGAAAACGAACGATTTCTTTCTCGGAATTCATCTTCTTGAAATTGAGACCATAGGATCTCTTCTATCATTTCACCCAGATAATCCAGCGATTGAGTTTCTATTTCGTGATAAAACCATTCAAACATATGTCTTTTTAATTCTATATCACAACGCTCTAGGATTAGTTCCCAATATTCACTACATTCTGAAGCAATATCTATGATAACTCCGCTAGAATCATCAATGGGCAATTCTGACAGTTCAGCGAACACTTGATTTGTCAGTTTAAATGCTTCTTTAAAATAGTTGTTTCTTATGAGGATGTCTTTAATAATATTTGTCATATACTGACTTAAACTTGTGGAAAAATCCCATACTTCATCATAGGGAATAAAGCCATCCGGGTAGAGATAATCGGAAAAGACTCCTCTAAGCTCATTACTATAATGTTCCATGTCTAACTTTGTTATCGGTTCGCCTCCAGCTACAACGAACTGTTTAAACAAATTACTATCCTCTCTGAGGATTTTAGTTAAAAATGAACGAACAATCGCTTCATCCGCTTCCAACACATAATCTTCTAGAGATTTATCTAATGGAGGATTGTATAAAGATTCATTTAGATTTTCATAGGCATACATCATGGCTGCCATATGTTTACAAAAGTTCTCATCAGCTGCGTATGGACAATCACAACTCATGGCGATAAGTCGCTTTCCTTCAAAATAAGCATCGACATTGTAATCTTCCGATCCCTTAACGATTGCTGAAACTAAATCGGGTTCTATCTTCAAACTGGAAACTTTATCGATTGAATAATAGTCTAACCCACGCTCCATAATGTGTGGTTTAAAATTGTTTCGCCAACTCATTCAGTCACACCCTTTTCTGAAGTTTTTCTTTTAATCAGTATAACACGCTCACTAATAGAACCCGTCTATTAATCGAAACTTCTATGACTATTTCTTTCATCATATAAAAAGTCAGCTTCTAATTAAAGAAACTGACCTTTCTTCTTTATTATTTTTTTAGAATAACTTTCTCGTGACTATCATTTAGGAATCGTTGTAAGAATTTTTGAGTTCGTTCATTTTTTGGATGTACAAAGACCTCTTTTGGAGTACCTCTTTCAGCAATAATGCCATCTTCCATAAATAGGATGCCGGTCGATACCTCATATGCAAAATCCATTTCATGCGTCACGACGACCATCGTCGAACCTTGAGCAGCAAGGCTAGCAATTGTATCTAAAACTTCCCCTGTTGTTTCAGGATCCAATGCACTAGTTGGTTCATCGAATAACAAGATTTCAGGATTCATACTCAACGCACGCGCAATCGCAACTCTTTGTTGCTGACCACCAGATAATTGTCGTGGACGAGCTTCTTGATAAGGAGCCATACCTACTTTTTCAAGATTCTCTAACGCAATTTTTTCAGCTTCTTCTTTTGAACGACCTAATATTTGAACTTGGCCAATCATACAATTCTGTAAAGCATTCATATTTTTGAATAAATTAAATTGCTGAAAGACCATTCCAACTTTTATTCGATATTTATGGTATTTCATGGGACCCGTGATGAGTGATTCGCCATGAAAGAGAATATCACCACCTGTTGGTTCTTCCAATAGATTTAAACACCTGAGCAAAGTGGATTTCCCAGAACCAGAAGCCCCTATAATACTCAATACTTCACCTTTTTCAACGACAAAATCAATATCTCGTAGAACAGCATTGTCACCAAATTTTTTCTCCAGATGTTTCACTTCAAGTATGATTTCACTCATGACGATCTCCCTCTTTTTCTACAATAGGCATGGTGCTCGATAAGTGTAGTGTGTAAGAATCTGCGCCATTCAAACGTTTTTCAAGTAAGCTGAGTAAGCGAGTTGAAATGAAAGTCATCACGAAATACAAGACTGAGGCGATAAAGAACGTTTGAAATGTTAAATAAGTGGACCTGCAGCCGACCGAGTAATAAAGAATAATTCAGTCACCGCAATAACATTTAAAACAGAAGTATCTTTAATATTCACGACAAATTCATTCCCCAGAGCAGGCAAAGCACTTCGTATAGCTTGTGGCAGTACGACAAAACGCATACTTTGGAAATGCGTCATACCAATTGCTTCTGCCGCTTCCATCTGACCAGGATCGACACCTATGATTCCACCACGAAATACTTCTGTCAAATAAGCACCCGTATTAACGGAAACGACGATAAAAGCTGCCATCAAAGAACTTAAGTCAATATCCAAGAATAACTTCGAACCATAAAAAATCATCATCGCTTGTACCATCATAGGCGTACCCCGAAAGATTTCAACGTATGCCATGATAATAAATTCAAATATACGATAGAGCACTTGGCGAATTGGCTTCCCTTTTCTATCGGCTGGAAAAGAACGATATATCGCTATAAGTAATCCAATGACCGAACCAATAAATGTTGAAACGAGTGCAATAATCAGAGTATTACGCGCTCCGATTAGAAATCGGCTACCATAGCTCCCCCATATACTAACAACCCCGGCCCAAAAGCCACTAACTTCACCACGTTCATTTAACAAGACCATCTCTTCCATTAGCTGATTTCGTTCACTTTCTGAAATGGTTGATAGTGCTTCATTAATCGTTTGTGGTATGGATAATGAGCCTACTGAAAATGAAGTGGATGAAGAAACTACTTCGGAAATAATAGACAACCAAGAAGAGCTTTCAACTGAT
>DAIOTF010000088.1:0-4754 GCA_036752165.1 Atopostipes sp. | reverse complement strand
TTTCTATCCATTACCTTTTTAATTTCATTTGTACAATCGTTCCATCGTGAGCATCTACTTTAAATTCAGTGATTTCACTACCTAATTTATTCGCAAACTCAATCTTCCAAACAGTTCGTTCTTTTTGTCGATCCAACTCCCACTGAAACGGCTCTGCTTCGTTCATTTGATTCTGTGCAATTTCATTTACCTTTGTCAGTGGCATTAAACTTTGCATGTTCAATGCTTTTCTTTCCCGACGGGCAGGGTCTTTTGCTTTTTTCTTTAAGGGCTTTTGTCTTTTCTTCAAAACGTCTCCCGTATGCGCATTAATTTCTAGTGTATTTTTGTGCTCCCCATCATTACCTACCATCTCATACTTGATAAACGGACCTTCGGGTTCAATCTGTAATTTGTTCCAATTGCTCCCAGGAAATGTAGTCTCAAATTTTTCAATTGCTTTTTCTACTGCCATGATTTCTAATTTCTCTTCTAGTGTCTGAGTCATTTTTCTCCGCCTTTCTGTATGTTTTGTTTATTTTTTCACATCTATTATACCATAACTCATCAATTTAATCGTGGAGTATCTGATATAATAAAATAACAAGGAGGGAATTATTTTGAACATTGAGTTCTTCCATAGCGTTACGTGTGGACATTGTTTTATCATGTCTAAACGCATTCGTGAAATCGTAGCTGAGTACCCTAAACTTGAAATTATTCATCGTTCTCACCCCTTAAGATGGGATGATTCTGAAGATAAAGAAACTTTTGCATCAGAAGAAGAATTTAAAGAAGAGACGATTAATAAGTGGGAAATTGCCAATCGAATTGATGAAGCGAAACGATTTAATATTGAAGGTTTAAAAAAGATGGATTTTAAAATGCCTACTGCTCGCCGTTCAATGCTTGCGATTCAAGCGGGTGTATTGGCTGGTGGAAATGAATGGGATCTTTTCGATAGGTTCCAACAAGCTTTATATGAAGAAGTCAGAAATATCACTGATGAAGATGTGATTGCCGATATTATCATTGAAATGGGAATCGATTTTAATCCATTTTTAAAGCATTACGAGGACCCAAAAACGGAAGAGATGGTTGTCTCTGATTTTAAACGTCTCGATAAATATAACTTAACACTTGTTCCGGCAATGGTTGTTGAAGAGACGCATATAATTGAAGGAACTAAGCGAAAAGATTTAGCCATCCAACTATTAAAAGAAATAGCTGAAGCGGAAGGGTATAGTATGATTTAGATTAAATAAAGACATCCAAATGAGCTTCAAGCCCAATTGGATGTCTTTTAAAATGTATTATTTGATTCTCCCAGGTTGTTTTTCATAACCAAAGTAAGCATCCGACAGAATTTCTTCCATATCTTTTACAAGAGCTAACCTTGGGTTACATGGTGTACATTGATCTTCGTAAGCGAGGTAAGCAATGTCAGAAACTTTTGCAAAGTAATCTTCTTGCTGAACCCCCTGCTCTTTAAAGCTCATAGGAATTCCTACTTTTCTACCTAGTTCATAAATCGCTTTGGCTAATGAGCTTACCCCTTCTTCAGGCGTTGAACATGGTAAGTTTAAAACTCTCGCAATTTCTTGGTAGTGAACATCCGCACGGTACGAGTTATACTTCGGCCAGTTCGACGTTTTTGAAGGACGCGTTCCATTGTAGCGAATAACATATGGTAAAAGTGTTGCGTTTGTAGCGCCATGAATCGTATGGAAATAACCACTGACTTTATGTGCCATTGAGTGGGAAATTCCTAAGAAAGCATTCGCAAAGGCCATTCCTGCAATAGTTGAAGCATTATGCATTTTCTCACGTGATTCAAAGTCTCCCACTTTAACCGATTGTTCTAAGTTCTCATAGGCTAGTTTAATCGCTTGAAGGGCTAAACCATCTGTATAATCGTTCCCCATGGTACTGACATAGGCTTCAATTGCATGGGTTAAAACATCCATACCCGTATTTGCTGCAACATTAGCAGGTACCGTCATTACAAATGATGGATCAATGATCGCAATTGTGGGTGTAAGCGAATAGTCGGTTAGTGGATATTTCGCATTGTTTTCTTTGTCAGAAATAACCGCAAATGGTGTAACTTCTGCCCCCGTTCCAGATGTTGTCGGAATTCCCACAAATTTTGCTTTCTCTCCTAATTCAGGGAAGCGGAAGGCACGTTTACGAATATCTGAGAATTTTTGAACCAAGTCTTTAAAGTCTATCTCTGGTTGTTCATAGAATAACCACATCACTTTAGCCGCATCTATGGCTGATCCTCCACCTAATGCGATGATGGTATCTGGTTGGAATTCATGCATAGATGCTGCACCTTTTCGAACCGTTGAAATATCTGGATCTTCCTCAACATCTGTAAAGACATGATAAATCACTTTATTGCGACGTTGATGCAGTTGTTCAATGACTTTATTTAAGAATCCTAGCTCTACCATTGATTCATCGGTTACGATAATGACTTTTTCAACATCACGCATTTTTTGTAGGTACTGAATCGAATCACGTTCAAAATAAATCTTACTTGGAATTTTAAACCATTGCATATTGTTTCGACGTCTCCCTACTTTTTTAATATTGAGTAGATGTTTTGCACTCACGTTCCCGCCTACTGAGTTTGAACCGTAAGAACCACAGCCAAGTGTTAATGAAGGATCAAAAGCATTATACACATCCCCAATTCCTCCAAATGTTGAAGGTGAATTCCAGATGACTCGCATAGCTTTTACTTCATCCCCATACTGTTTCGCTAATTCTTCATCTGTTGTATGAATCGCTGCTGAATGTCCTAAACCGTGGAATTCAACCATCGCTTTCGCTTTATCTAAAGCATCTCTTCTTGACGTCGCTTTGTATAAAGCCAGGATTGGTGACAGTTTCTCACGAGACATTGGCTCCTCTTCACCGACTGTTTTAATTTCAACAGCAATTATTGAAGTATTTTCAGGGACTTCAAATCCAGCATTCTTAGCGATATCCACCGCATCCATCCCAACAATTTCAGGATTTAGGTGGGCATCTTTACTATTCTTCGTATAAGATTCTACGCCGAAACAATATTTCTCAAGAAGTGCTTTTTCCTTCGCATTGGCTACATATGTGTGATAAGTTTTCATTTCTTCAACAAATTCTTTATAAATTTCTTTTTCAATGATAGCTCCAGATTCTGAAGCACAAACCATGCCATTATCAAAGGATTTACTCATCACAATATCATGGACCGCTTGTTCTATATTACATGATTTTTCAACGTACGCTGGAACGTTTCCAGCTCCAACTCCTAAGGCAGGTTTACCACATGAATAAGCTGATTTAACCATCGCATTTCCACCAGTTGCTAAGATACTTGCGATATCTGGATGATTCATCAACGCATTCGTTGCATCAATTGAAGGTTTTGAAATCCACTGAATACAATTCTCAGGTGCTCCAGCTTGAACTGCTGCATCATAAACAATTTGCGCTGCTGCTATCGAACAATTTAAAGCAGACGGATGGAATGAGAAGATGATTGGGTTTCTCGTTTTTAAAGCAATCAGACATTTAAAAATGGTTGTTGAGGTTGGATTTGTAGTTGGAGTAATTCCACATAAGACACCTAGTGGATCAGCGATTGTTGTGATTCCATTCACTTCATCTTCATCAATGACTCCCACTGTTTTCATATGGCGCATATGATTAATGACATGTTCACAGGCAAATAAATTTTTAGTTGCTTTATCTTCAAATACTCCACGTTGTGTTTCGTCAATTGCTAATTTAGCTAATTTACCGTGTTGGTCAAGCGCTGCTACTGAAGCTTTTGCTACAATATAATCAATTTTTTCCTGGTCATATGCATCAAATTCCTGAAGAGCTTTAACTCCTTTTTTCACTAATTGATCAATTGTATTTTCTACTGATGTTTTCTCTTTCACCATTTGTTCTGCCATTTCTTTCATCTCCTTAATTAATTTCAAACCCATTATAAACAGTAAAAATTTAAATGTAAAGCTTTTTGTGAAATAATTAACAAGTTGGAAACGTATTCATTTTAATCCTATAACCCTTTAATAACAGCTTTTTGTGATTTTAATAGAGAGAACTCAATAAATACAGTCCTTCATATATTGCTAAATTGTGAAACTCATAACATAAAGTTTTTTAAAATATATCGTAGTTTTAACCCATAAATCATTGTAAAAAATACAAATTGTTGTTTTCCACTAAAAAAACCCAAAAAGTTAGAATTTAATTCTAACTTTTTGGGTTTCACTCATTCATTCCTAAATAAGATAATCCAATTTAGATACCAAGTAAAAATGTTGCAATTTGGAAATATAAAATAAGCGCTAATGTATCTACTATAGTTGTAATCATTGGTCCTGCCATAACTGCAGGATCTTGATTCATTTTTTCAGCAAATACTGGTAAAATCCCACCTACAACCTTAGCTAATGTGATGACGAATACTAAAGTTAAAGAAACCGTAAAAGCTACTTGAATCGTAATATCATCCATCAATAAAGTACGAGCCATATTCACTACACCAAGAATTGTACCGGTTACTAAACCAATTGAAGCTTCTCGACGTACTACGGCACCTAAATCACGAGCTGTAAGTTCTCCAAGCGATAAAGCACGTGTGATCAAAGTTGAAGCCTGTGTTCCAGAATTTCCACCACTATCCATTAACATTGGAATATAAGCGGCTAACACAACATGTGTAGCTAATACTGCTTCATACCGCTGAATCACATAAGCCGTCAGGGTAG
>DAIOTF010000087.1:0-4770 GCA_036752165.1 Atopostipes sp. | reverse complement strand
AGCTGACGCACGAAGAAGAATACCGCTCAATTAAACGCGGCGGCTTCGGGGTGAAAACAGCGAATCTGACAGAGAAAAACGGTAAGCTGGTGTTTATCGCGTCAGTAGACCGTGATGAAGACATGATGATCGTTACCGATAAAGGCGTAATTATTCGTCTGACAATCGATGCGATCTCAATTACAAGCCGTAACACGCAAGGCGTCAGACTGATTCGCTTAGACGAAGAGCAGGACGTTGCCACAGTGGCTGTAGTGAAAAATGAAATTGCTGAAGAAGAACTGGCAGACGACGGTTCTGAGCAGGCAGGAGAAACACTTGAAGCAGAAGACAATCTGGAAGTTGAAACCGACGAGGTTGAAGCAGATTTAGCGCCTGAAGCAGATTCAGACTCGGAACAAGTCGATGACGAAGACGAAACAGAAGAATAGATGAAAATACCCGGAAATCCATTGGATCTCCGGGCTTTTTTTATGGATGAAACTATGGATGTGCATTAGTGGTGCTGATTTGGGACTCAGCAATGCGTTTTTGAGGTGATTTCGCATTAGTGACGTTTTTTTCAGTCACACCAATGCATTTTCGTGGTGATTTCGCATTAGTGGCGCTGTTTTAGGCTTCACCAATGCGTTTTCGTGATGATTATGCATTAGTAGCGTTGTTTTTGACCTCATCAATTCGTTTACAATTGAGTAATATCTTTTTTAGCTATAAGATGCCCTACATTTTTTAAAGTTTCCTGACTCATCTCTCCGAGTTGGCTGCCTAAAAACACAGTCAGTGTTTCAACGAGTGATATTGCCGGTACGATTGAATAATGTCTATCATCTTGGGCAAGTTTTAGGACAATAGATGCAAGTGGGATTAATGTATTGTCTTTATTATCTGTTATTAAAATTATTGGAATATTTTTCTCAACTGCGTATTCAGCAACCTCATATGTCAGTTGTGTATATTGAGATAAAGCAACTAATACTAAAACTTCATCTTCATCCATATGGTAGAGTCTGTCGAAAACAAAATGAGGTTCATAACTTAATTGATTACATTTCGGATAAAATTGATTAATAGAGTTTTCTAGATAAATGGCAACAGCGCGTGATGTTCTTAAACCAAATATATTTATGCGTGTTGCTGTCTTCATTTTATCTATAGTTTTTACAATAGATTTCTCAAGATTATCATCCATGGAATATTGATGTAAAAGATTTATATTATTCCAAATTGAACGTATCTGATTATCACCGTTATTTTTATTCTCTTCTTTCTCAAATTGCCACCATGTCGGCGCATGACTCTCTAACCTTACTTTGTGAATGTCTATCTTAAACTCGTTTAAACTATCGTAACCAAGGCTGTTAATAGTTCTCAGTATTGTCGTAGTACCGACTCCAGATTTTTCAGCCATCGTATTAATAGAATATATTTCAATGTTTTGATAGTTATCTAAAATGAATTCACAAAAAATTTTCTGTTTTTTACTCATCGTATCTTTTTTAGAAATAACCTTTTTAAGTATATTAACTCCGCTCATAACATCACTCCTTCGTAACTATCTTAAGTTAAATGAATTATACATATTTTTCAAACTAATATCACCTTCCAAAAAGGAAGTATTATTCTTTTTATAATAAATATTGGTTTACTTATTCCTTTTTATTTGTTATATTCACATTAAGAAAGCGCTTTTATATATTGAGGGAGGGATTTTCAGAATGGAATTCAGTATATGGGATATACTTACTGATTTTGGTTTAATTTCGATGCTGTTACTTGTAGGGGTAGTTTTAAGAGCAAAGTCTAAGTTGATCCAAAAATCATTTATGCCAGCTAGTATTATTGCAGGGATTATCGGATTAATATTTGGACCATTTGGGTTTAACCTTATTCCTTTCAGCGACATGATCGGAAGTTATCCGGGACTCTTAATTGCATTTGTATTTGCATCATTGCCATTTGCAACTGCCAAATTTAAGTGGTCCGAGGTTATCAATAAGGTCGGAGGACTTTGGTCCTATTCCCAAGTTATTATGCTCCTATTTTGGGGTGGCGGTTTATTATTTTCTTTAGTAATTCTAGTTCCGTTGTTCGATGTACATAATGGTTTTGGTTTATTACTCGCTGCTGGATTTGTTGGTGGGCATGGTACTGCTGCTGCTTTGGGAGATGCTTTTGCACAGCAGGGATGGGAAGAAGCGACATCATTAGCAATGACCTCAGCAACTATTGGAGCTATTTCTGCGATTGGTGTAGGTTTATTACTAATTCGCCGAGCAGCCAATAAAGGTCATACAAACTATATTCAGAAGTTTGATAACCTACCTCAAGGATTAAGAAGCGGTTTGCTCGAAGAAAAGGATTATTCATCGATGGGAGAAGAACGTGTATCTTCTATCGTCATTGATCCATTGATTTTCCATGTGATTTTAGTTGTAGCAGCAACCACTATTGGTTATTACCTAAGTATTTTAGGCGAGACAATAATGCCAAGTGTGACGATTCCAGCATTCTCACTAGCATTTATCGTTGCTTTAATTATGAGAATAGTTATTGAAATGCTTAAAGCAGATAAATATATAGACAAGCAGGTAATGTCTAAAGTCGGCGGTGGTGCAACAGATTATTTAGTCGCTTTTGGAGTAGCTTCGATTAACTTGACTGTTGTCGCACAAAACTTAGTACCTTTTGCGATTCTCATGGTGTTTGGAGTAATTTTAGCCCTCGTATTTTATAGATATTTGTCAGGGTATTACTTCCAGGAAAACTGGTTTGAAAAAGGTATATTTACTTTTGGGTGGATTACCGGTGCAGTTGCAATGGCGATTGCACTTATAAGAATAGCCGATCCTAAATTGGAAAGTAGAACGTTGGATGATTTTGGGCTCGCCTATGTACCAATAGCACCTGTTGAAATTGCTATTATCACCTTCGCTCCGCTCATGATACTGAACGGTCAGCACTGGTGGTTTGTTGCAATTATGATGATTGGCAGTATTGCGATATTACTGTTCTCGGCAAATAGAAAATGGATCCGTATAAAAAATTAGGAGGAATTTAAATGTCAGGAAAAGTAGAGTTCTTATATTTATCTGAAGAAGAAATGATTGAAGCTGGTGCGTTGGATATGAAGAAATGTATCGAAACTCTTGAGGAAATGTTTTTACTTTTAGGTAAAGGTGATTATTTACTTGGTGGACCAAACAGAAATGACCATGGCTTGATGTTATGGTTCAATGAGCAAGAAAAACATCCCAATATCCCTGTTAAAGGACCGGATAGACGTTTTATGTCACTAATTTCTTACCTTGGAGGAAATTTTAATGTTGTCGGTAATAAATGGTACGGATCTAACATTGAAAATGCAAAACAAGGATTACCCCGTTCTATTCATACATTCACATTAAATGATAAAGATACAGGAGCCCCATTATCGATTATGGCTGGAAATTTAGTATCTTCTGTAAGAACAGGTGCGGTACCTGGTGTTACAGCAAAATATCTAGCCAAAAAAGATGCAAAGGTTATAGGTGCTGTCGGTGGTGGTGCAATTAACCAATCTTGTATAGATGCGATTATTAAGAGTGTTCCTACAATCGATAAAATTGTATTATATGATATCAATTTAGAAAAAGGTCAGCAGATTGCTGCGAAACTTAAAGAAAAACATGGAGTAGAAACTGAAGCGGTTGACGATTTAGATGAGTGTCTCAAACAATCAGATGTTGTAACAGTAGCAACATCCGGTGCGGTGAAGCCAAAAATAAATGAAAGTAGTTTAAAAGCTGGTGCTTTGCTCATTTTAACTGGATCCGCCGATTTAGATGAGGACTTCTATGGTAAACATCGTTTAGTTTCTGACTTGTGGTCTATGCATGAAAAATGGTTGCAAGATGGTTTAAGTCATCCTGATGGTATAAAAAGTATTGATTGGGCAATGACTGCTCAGTTACTGGAGATGATTCATGAAGGACGTTTCGATAAGAATGCAATAGATGATTTAGGAGATATTATTTCTGGTGATAAAGAAGGACGTAAATCTGACGATGAAATCATAGTTATGTTAACCGGAGGATTACCTACAGAAGATGTTGCATGGGGTTACAAAATTTATGAAAGTGCCTTGGAAAAAGGGATAGGAACGAAATTACCATTATGGGAAGAATCATATTTAACTAAATAAAAATTTAAGGTGTAGTAGGCTATCAAATCAGTCTGCTACACTTTTTATCTCTATTAACATTAATTATTACTGTTTCCATCCGGCCGATATTCCAATATATCCCCGGGCTGGCAGTCCAATACTTCACAAATTTTCTCCAATGTGGAGAAGCGGACGGCTTTTGCTTTGTTATTTTTTAAAATGGATAGGTTGGCCATCGTTACTCCTACTTTTTCTGCGAGTTCTGTCATACTCATTTTGCGCTTGGCGAGCATCACATCAAGATTTACAATTATTTTCATATTGTCAGCTCATTTTCCTGTTTAATTGATACAGCTTTACTGAGTGTTTCTTTTAATACAACAACGAGAACATATATCGAGAATGGAATGAAGACAATTCCTGCACCGAATAAAACGAGTCCGGGTGCATCATCCAGCTGTCCAATCGTGAAGAAGAACGGTATAAGCCCGATTGTTGCGACGGCAATCGCAAGTATCAATTTCTGAATACGGCTCATAATATTTAACGTCTGTTCTGAAAAAATTTCATTTGTGTCGATTAATGTCAAAAGTTTATTTAAAGCATACACGATAAACAGCCCTAAAATC
>DAIOTF010000086.1:0-4843 GCA_036752165.1 Atopostipes sp. | reverse complement strand
TATTTTGCATCTCATTCAACACATTCATGGCTTCTAAAGGAGTTAAGTTTAAGACATCTACTTTTTTCAGTTTTTCTAATACAGCTTCCTCTTCTGGTGTCCATGCACCACTGAATAGGTTGAGTTGACCTGCTTCAGTCTCTTCCTCAACAACAATCTCTTTCGGTTCATCTGTAGGTTCCATTCGCACAGGGGATTTTTCATACTGCTTTTCCAAAATTTCCAGAATGGAAGAAGCCCTTTGAAGCACTGAAGTTGGAAGACCCGCCAGTTTGGCAACTTGCACGCCGTAACTGCGGTCGGCCGACCCAGGTGTGATTTTGTGTAAAAAGACGAGGTTTCCGTCCTCTTCGACTGCACCGACGTGAATATTTTGAAGATGCGGCAAGCGCTCTTCAAGAGCCGTCAATTCGTGATAGTGCGTTGAGAATAGAGTTTTGGCGCCGACTTTATCATGCACATATTCAATAATCGCTTCAGCCAAAGCCATCCCATCATAAGTAGCCGTTCCACGACCAATTTCATCAAATAAAAGCAAGCTGTTCGCTGTTGCATTGGAGATAGCCTGGTTTGTTTCGTTCATCTCGACCATGAAAGTACTCTGCCCCGAAATCAAGTCATCCATCGCACCAATTCGCGCGAAGACTTGGTCAAAAATCGGGAGCTCAGCTTTTGAAGCCGGGATAAAACACCCCATCTGCGCCATAATAACTGTTAGAGCCACTTGTCGCATATAAGTACTCTTACCAGACATGTTCGGTCCAGTGATGAGGAGAATATCCGTATCGCCTTCAAGGTAAACGTCATTAGGCACATATTCCTGGTGTTCCATCACCCGTTCAACAACCGGGTGACGTCCTTCCTCCACATGGACATCTTGACTGTCCTCATGGAAAGTTGGGCGTGTGTAATGGTAATCCTCACTGACCTGCGCAAAGCTCTGTAAAACGTCAATTTGAGCGATTAGACGCGCGAGGCGTTGCAGTCGATCGATTTCTTTTTTCACTTCTTCACGGATTTCAAGAAAGAGTTCGTGTTCAAGTGCTTGCGACTTTTCTTCAGCACCTAAAATCGTTGCTTCCATTTCTTTCAGTTCCGGAGTGATAAAGCGTTCTGAATTCGTTAAGGTTTGTTTTCTTTCATAACGTCCTTCTTCAATGCGGTCTAAATTGGCTTTAGTAATTTCAATATAGTAGCCAAAGACTCGGTTGAAGCCAATTTTTAGATTGCGGATGCCCGTCGCATCACGTTCTTTCGCTTCTAATTCTGCTAACCATTTTTTGCCGTTGGTCATCGCATCGCGATATTCGTCCAATTGTGTGTTAAAGCCATCTTTGATGATTTCTCCTTCGGTAATGGAAATCGGAGGCTCATCTTCAATCGCGTGCTCAATGAGTTCTCGCACTTCTTCGACAGGATCGATTTGCGACATTAACGTTTCCCAAATCCCATCCGCATTCATCAAGGATAAAATATTGGTCATCATGGGAACTTGTTCAAGTGAGCGTTTGAGTTGGATTAAATCACGTGCATTGACCGTGCCGTAAGCGACCCGACCCGCTAGGCGTTCTAAGTCATAGACTCGCGTAAGAACTTCGTTTAAATCTGTGCGTTCAAAGAAATGATTCATGAGACTTTCCACTAAATCTTGACGATAAATAATTTCTGCTTTATTAATCAGCGGTTTATCCAACCAACTTTTAAGCATTCGTCCACCCATGGCTGTTTTTGTTTCATCGAGCACCCATAAAAGGGTGCCACTTCTCGTACCATCGCGTAAAGAAGTAGTTAGTTCTAAATTGCGTCGGACTTCTTGGGTATAAACTAAATAATGCGCGGTATCGTATGCTTCTGCTTTTTGCAGATGATCGAGACTACGCATTTGAGTACGAGCTAAATAATCCAGTAATAATTTTAAAACAGGTAGTAAAGTTTCATCTTCAATGGCTTCTGTCACATATTCAAAAGTATCTTCATCCATTGCTTTAGCGTCTTTGTTTAAGTAGGAAAAGACAATGCCTAGACGCTTTTCTAATTCCGCTTGCAAATCAATACTTTCGCCGTCATAAAAAAGCACTTCTTTCATTTCCAAACCTGCGACTTCACTATAGACTTCTGCTTTTGAAGCTAGTTGAGTTGCCCGTAACTCACCAGTCGTTAAGTCCACATAAGACAGTGCATACATACCTTCTTGTTCCAAGATCGCTGCCAAGTAGTTGTTCTCATTTTCATGAACTACATGCCCTTGCATCACGGTTCCCGGTGTCACCACTTGAACCACTTCGCGTTTGACCATCCCTTTGGCTTCTTTTGGGTCTTCGACTTGTTCCGCAATCGCAACTTTGTAGCCTTTTTCAATCAGTGTATCGATATACCCTTGTGCAGCATGATAAGGCACACCACACATCGGGATCGGATTGTCGGCATTTTTATTACGTGCAGTCAATGTTACTTCTAAAATTTGCGAAGCTTTAATCGCATCTTCGTAAAATAATTCGTAAAAATCCCCAAGCCTAAAAAATAAAAACTCATTGGGGTAATCTTTTTTAATTTCAAAATACTGTTTCATCATTGGTGTATGTTCAGTGTTTTGAGGCAAACCGTTCACTCCTCTAATTCTTTCCTTATTAATTCATAAATAATGTGTCGCTATCAATGCGAATCACTTGGACATTTCGAGCTAAGCCCGTTTGATCGTCAGTATCCACTAAGACAGCATTCAACTGCCCTTCCCCACTATCAGGGGTCGTAAAACGTGTGGGCATTTGGGTGGTGAAATTTTCTAAAATCGATTCCTTTTGCATACCAATAATTCCATCATAAAAACCCGTCATCCCTACATCCGTTAAAAAAGCTGTCCCTTGTGTCAAAACTCGGGCATCGTTTGTCTGCACATGCGTATGTGTTCCCACTACAGCTGACACTTTCCCGTCAAAATACCAGCCCGCCGCTTGTTTTTCACTCGTTGCCTCCGCATGAAAATCGATGAAAATATGATTCGTCTCTTTTTTTGCTTCGCGAATCAGTTCATCGCCCACTCGAAACGGGTCGTCATAACTTCCCATAAAGGCGCGGCCAAATAAATTAATGACCGCGACTTTTTGATCGTTTAAGCGGATAAATCGCATCCCTTGGCCCGGAACTTTTTCATTGCGTTCATAGTTAGCCGGCCGAATGATATGTGTAGCTTCATTAATAAAATCATAAATTTCGTAGTTATCCCAAGTATGATTTCCCATGGTTACCATGTCCACACCTAAAGATAAAAATTCTTTATAAATTTTTTCTGTAATTCCGCGCCCATCCGCAGCATTTTCTCCATTTAAAATAACAACCTGTGGTTTATGCATTTGACGTAATCGCGGTAAGTAGTCGCGTACCATTTGTTGCCCCACTTTTCCTACGACATCCCCAATAAATAAAATTTTCACCCGTGCACCTCTTCTAGAATTTATCTCTCTTATTTTAGCAATATTAAAGGATCTAAGCAAAAAAAGATTTCATCAAAATACTGTTTATTAAAAGCGAGTAAACTTTCTCTAGTTAATAGCGGCTTTAAAATATTTATGACCACTATTAGAGCAGTTAACCAAGGCTATAATTATTTTATAGTCGCTATTAAAGCAATTAAAGACGGGTATAAATAATTTACGACCACTATTAGGTATTGGGATGGGTTAATTCAAGTATAAAAACTTTACGTTAAAATTGGAACGCTTAACTTTAATATAAATAGTTTACGTTAAAGTTGAAGGCTGAATAGATATAAAAAAAGCCATCCGCAAAGGAATAGCTTTCGTATCTCTTATATTTCTAATTGATCAATAATATCTGTTAATTCAATATCAAAAGGTTCAATTTCATCGTATTGATCAAGATTGAAACTTTGAATCGTAGCATTTAATTTACTTTCATACGCAGAGTCAGTGGCATAGCGACCTTGGAGCCATGCTGTCGCTTCTTTATAGGATGTCGCATTTTCACGCCAGGTTCCACTATAGTAATTAGAGTCCCATTCTAAACCTTGCGACATGAGTAAGCCGTACCGAGCAAGCGAATCAATCCATGATTCGTATACACTAAAGCCCGCATCAATATAGACGCTTTCTCCATTAATATCTTCTCGCGTATTGACCGTAACACTTTCGCCGTTCCAACTCCCCTTCGTTCCCATTAAATTATTATATTCTTGAGCTAAAGAGGATTCACCCCAACTTGATTCTAAACTAGCTTGAGCTAACATTACCGAGGGATAGATTCCATTTTTTTGAGCAATTAATATGGCCGCTGGTGCGAGGCGTTGAATAAAGTCTGTTTGGGGAGATTTTTCTTCATAAATAGGTAAATCAACCAACCAGCTTTCAAAACTTTGAGCCCTCTTATCCGCAACTACAACTTCTGATTCACTTACCGGTTCCCGACTAGTGTCTGCCGTAGTCACTGGCTTTTCATTTTCCTCATCCGATTGATCAAATAGACGAGTCATTAAACGATTCATTTGGTCATTTTCAGCAAAGTGGTTACTATCAGTTATTTCAGAATTTAATTCCCAGTCACTCGCTTCTTCGTCCGTAAAATAAGACAAAATATTGAAGGGTGCGAGAATAACAAAAACGGCATATACATTCAGCAGCGTTTGGTTAATCATTTATACAATATCTCCTTTTTCGCTGTTTTAGCGGGGTAAAGTATAAATGATAATAACTGGTCAAACAATGAAAACGACCTATTGTTATAGCTTTGAAAGAAGTTCTTCATCTTCATATCACATATGAAATACTTCTGTAGTATTTGACACATTAAATCAGAGTTTGTTTCATTAGCATCGCTTCCATTTCTAATG
>DAIOTF010000085.1:0-4935 GCA_036752165.1 Atopostipes sp. | reverse complement strand
TATAAAATATTGCTTATACTTAGAGAGAAAAAAGGAAAGGATGGGAGGGATTAAAATGAATAGACGATGGCTACTAATTCTTTTTAGTGTACTAGGTATTTTAATGTTTTATGAAATTTTTAATAATGATTTTTCTATTCTAATGCTTTTAATTGGGATAAGCAGTTTTTACCTCAGAACACGAGTAGAAGAAGATAAAAAAAGTACAATGCTGTTTATTTCTTTAATTGCTATTGCTCTGGCCTTAATTTCAAGTGAAATCTTGTGGTTACTGTTGATTGTTCTATTTGTTTTAATCCTCAATGCTTTCCCAGAAGTATTTCGAACCCTTCGGAAAGTGATTTCCGACAAGAAAGAATCTTCAAAAGAAACCGAATTTGTAATGGTGCGGTTTGACGAAGAGGAGAAAAATACGGCTAAGATTTCAAAAAATCAATGGATTGGTGAAGATTCGAAGACAACGGACGAAATTTATCAATGGGAAGATATTAATTTCACGAAGTTGATAGGGAATACGATTTTTGACCTTGGAAACACCATTTTGCGGAAAGAACAAAATATTATTTTGATTCGAAAAGGAATCGGAGATACTAAACTCATCATTCCTAAAGGAGTAGCCGTTTCTTTAGATATCAGCATGTTGCTCGGTGAGTTAAAAATTCAAGAGAAAGAAATTATTTTACGGAATAAAACCTTTAAATGGACCTCTGAAAATTATGAAGCTCAACCTCGAAAAATCAAGCTCGTTGCGAATGTGCTCGTTGGAGAAGTAGAGGTGATTTTCTTATGAAATCACAAACCATAAAAGAAATTTTCCTTTATTTTTTAGTGGCATTTTTGATGTACTTAGTGGGAAGTCTTGGAGTGATTTTTCTATTTACGAAAGAAGATTGGGTAGAAGTATTCTTTGAACGACAAGTCTCTTATTTTCCTTTAATTTTTTACCTCCTTGTTTTTGCAATGGTTACAGGCCTATTCATTTATTTATATTTACGATTTATTGAGCGAAAAAAAGAGAAAAAGGTTGAGGATGCTTTGAAAATGCTTAACGAAGGTCAGTATTCAGCCAAAATATTTTTAAAGATGTTTTCTGAAGATACACCCGTTCAAATTAATCCTCAAATTGATAAAGAATTTTTAAAATTACATGAAAAAATTATGCTTATTTCCGAAGAAGCAGTAAGTGCCACACAACAGGCCACCACAATTAGTGGAGAGACGCGTGAAGAAATTTTAGAAATGGAACGTCATCGAATTGCACGAGAACTCCATGATTCTGTAAGTCAACAATTATTCGCGGGAGCGATGCTTTTGTCGACGGTGGAGGCAGGTATGGAGGATATTCCTATGCCTGTTCAAAAACAAATTGAACTTATCGGTAAGATTATTGGGGATGCGCAGTCTGAAATGCGTGCTTTGCTTCTTCACCTACGCCCAATAAAGTTGGATGGAAAATCGCTTAAAAAAGGAATTGAACAGCTTCTCGATGAGTTGACCTCTAAAGTGCCTATTACGATTCTTCATGAAATTGAGGACGTAAAATTAACGGAAAGTATAGAAGATCACCTCTTTCGTATTAGTCAAGAGTTGTTATCAAATGTCCTTAGACATTCTAATGCAGATGAGTTAGAAGTCTATTTAAAGAAATCTGAAGATTTTTATATTTTGCGTTTTATCGATGATGGAAAAGGCTTCGATATGAACGCTAAAAAGGATAGCGGATTTGGTTTAAGAAACATACGTGAACGGATTGCAGGCTTAGGAGGAAATGTTCGTATTATTTCTTTTCCAGGTGAAGGAACCAGTGTTGAAATTCGAATTCCGTTAATTACAGGAGGCTAGGAATGATTAAATTATTAATTGTAGACGATCATGAAATGGTGCGGCTTGGTTTAACTTCATACTTTTCAATACTCGAAGATATTGACGTGATTGGCGAAGCCGAAAATGGGGCACAAGGGGTTCAGATGGGGCTTACCATGAAACCCGATGTCATTTTAATGGATTTAGTGATGGACGTCATGGATGGGATTGAAGCAACCAAAGCGATTTTGGACGAATGGCCGGAAGCGAAGATTTTGATCTTAACTTCTTTTATAGACGATGAAAAGGTTTATCCGGCGATGGAAGCAGGGGCGAGTGGCTATTTACTCAAAACATCCTCGGCTAGCGAAATTGCTGAAGCGATTCGCCGTACGTATTCCGGCGAGGCCATTATCGAAGAAGAAGTATCGGAAAAATTAAAAGAAAATGAAAAAAATGGCGGGCGTCATAATTTACATGAAGATTTAACCGGGCGTGAGTTAGAGGTGCTTCATTTGATTGCAGATGGGAAATCGAATCAAGAGATTGCGGATGAGCTGTTTATTACCTTAAAAACTGTGAAAACCCATGTATCAAATATATTATCGAAATTAGAAGTCTCGGATCGGACACAAGCGACGATTTATGCTTTCAAAAATAATTTAGTGAATTAACAAAACATCTCCAGCTTGATGGAGATGTTTTTATATAGGATGAAAAGATGTAAGTTTGTCGCAACCCCTCGAGATGCAACAGAGGTTCAAAATTTGACGTCGGAAATTTAAAAAGAAGCCATCTGCTCATGCAAAGGGCTTCTTACTATTTGGGTTATTCTGCTGTTAATACAACCGGTAAAATCATTGGCGTTCTTTCCGTTTCTTCATATAAGAAAGCTTTTAGATCATCAATCAAGTCGTTGCGCATTTTATATTCATTCAACTGCTTGAAGGTAAATGAATTTTCTAGACTCTTTTCAGCCACTTTTTGCGCTTCGCGAATCAAACCACCAGATTCCCGCATATAAATGAAACCGCGAGAAATAATATCTGGACCAGCTAAGATTTGACGTTTTTCTGCATCAATAGTAGCCACTACCACAACAAGTCCGCTATCTGAAAGCATACGGCGGTCGCTGAGTACGACATTTCCAATGTCTCCAATTCCACTTCCATCAATGTATACATCCCCAGCTTTAAATCGACCGGCACGTCTAGCATGCTCATCTGTAAAGGCGAGCACCTCTCCATTATCCAAAATAAATGTATTTTCCTCTTTAACCCCTGTTTGAATAGCTAAATCAACGTGTTCATGTTGCATACGTCGCTCACCATGAATAGGTGTAAAGAATTTAGGTTGCATCAAACGAAGCATAAGTTTCAATTCTTGTTGCGCTCCGTGTCCAGAAGTATGGATATTATTAATCTTGCCATGTACAACATTCGCGCCTGCTTCGGCTAATTGGTTAATTAAAGAGTTCACTGAATTTGTATTTCCAGGAATTGGTGAACTTGAAAAGATGACCGTATCTCCAGGAATAATCGAAATTTGTCGATGCGTTCCATTTGCAATTCGGTTAAGTGCCGCAAATGGCTCACCTTGCGAACCTGTACATAAAATCAAAATTTCATTCGGTTCATACGAATTAATGGCATTAGCATCAATAAATAAATCTTTATCATGTTGAATATAACCCAGCTCGCGTCCGATTTCTAAACCATTGATCATACTGCGACCAAACACCGCAATTTTACGATTTTGAATTTGAGCGGCTTGAATAACTTGTTGAATTCGTGAAAGGTTAGAAGCGAAGGTCGCAAAAATGATTCGACCCTCAATATTTTCTACTAAATGATTAATCGATTCATTAACCGTTTGTTCAGATTCTGTAAAACCGCTAATTTCCGCATTAGTACTATCTGAAAGCAAAGTAATAACGCCTTCTTCACCAATTTTAGCCATCTTTTGTAAGTTTGAATCTTTTCCAAATGGTGGTGTGAAGTCAAATTTGAAGTCTCCGGTTTGTACAACATGACCGTAAGGCGTTTGAACAGCGATACCAAATGATTCAGCCACACTATGGTTAGTGTGGAAAAATTGAACCGATAGTTTACGGAATTTTATCACTGAATCTTCGGTTACTTCGTGCAATTTCGCATCTCGTAATAAACGGTGCTCATCCAATTTATTTCGAATCATCGCAATCGCTAATTTACTTCCATAAATGGGGATATTTAACTCCTTAAGTAAATAAGGAATGCCCCCAATATGATCTTCGTGACTATGGGTAATAAATAACCCCTTAATTTTTTCTTGGTTTTCTACTAGGTAAGAGTAATCAGGAATCACGTAATCAATTCCTAATAAGTCATCTTCTGGAAACTTAATTCCTGCATCAATAATTATTAATTCATCTTGGAATTGAACACCATACGTATTCTTTCCAATTTCATCCAGGCCGCCTAAGCCAAAAACAGCAACCTCATTATTTTTTATATCTGGTTTCATTAAAATATGTTCTCCTTTTTCTTTTCAATCATTAAACGATAACTAGTGTCTATTCTTCTTTTCGTCTTGAATTTTGACACGATATACTGATTAAAGTTATTTCTTTATTTTCCGTACATTCTGTGCGTCTTAGCGCAAATCGTTATGATTATTTTAGCACAGAACAATATTGATGTATAGTTGGAAAGACTTGAAACCGTTCCCTTAAGGGTTGGAAAAAAATCAGATGATATGAAAAAGAAGTTTTAAAGAGTAGTGAAAAATGTTACAATACCTTTTGTTGTAACAAAATAGATACTATAGGTTAAAGGGATGTAAAGAAATGTCAAAAAAGAGAATTATGAATCGAGTAATTGTTTTGTTTCTCTTCGTATTACTATGTATTTTATCACTATTTATCGGTGTTCATTCCTTAGTAATGGCGGGGCACAAGCCTATCAAATTATGATGGACGATGTTTGGAAAGTTTTCCAAGAGTAATTTTCAGCTGGACTTCTAATTTCTAAAATGATAGAATAACAATGTTGTAAAAATAATGTTATTCTATCATTTGGGGATATAGCTCAGTTGGGAGAGCGCTTCGCTGGCAGTGAAGAGGTCGTCGGTTCGAGACCGATTATCTCCATT
>DAIOTF010000084.1:0-4947 GCA_036752165.1 Atopostipes sp. | reverse complement strand
TTCCTTGAAGCACTCCGTTAACAAATTTACTTGCTTTTTCATTATTAAAGGATTTTGTCAGTTCGACTGCCTCATTAATGACAATACTTGGACTGATATCTTCAACAAAATACAATTCATACGCCGCTAAGCGTAAAATAAGTAAATTTGTTAAATCAATTCTTTGAATTGACCAATCGGTTAAATGTGCATCAATTTGTTCATCTAAATATTTTTTGTTCTCAGTCACACCAGCAACAACACGATTAAGGTAATCCAATAGTTCATGAACCACTTCATCGTTTAAATCCTGGTCTGGAAAGTTTAGGCGTAAAGCCTCAGCATCACTTAATTCTTCTTCAATCTCCTCTAATGGGTATCGAATCGAAAAAGCGACGGCCTCGTCAACGGATTGACGAGGACTTTGAGCTAATTGAAACAAAGCTTGAAAGGCTTTGATACGAATATTTCGTCTGACTGTTTTCACTAATTATTTTCTCCTAAATCTAAGTCACTCGCTTTTAAAACGTCAATCGTTGCTACTTGTTCTGGAATAATTCCTACAATATGAACATTGACCTCATCTATTTCAACATCTGTCATATGATACACTTGGTCTTTTACATTGATTTGGATTTCGCGGGCTACTTTTGGAACATTTACGCCATATTTAAAATAGCAGTAAACGTCTGCCGCCGTTCCCCATTCATTAACTGAAAGAGCAACTCCTTTAGAGAAATCACTGCGCCCAAACATTGAACGGATATCACTTGATAGATTTTTTCGCATGCCATACACGCCATCTACTTCAAATGTAGCAATACCAATAATAACCTCTAAAACATCTGCTGAAACTTTAATTTCTCCGAGTGGGTTATTTTTACTTGATGTTTCAATCATTTTACTACCCCCTAAAAAAATCTCTTATGCACGTGAACTGTATGAAGCATCCTCAGTGTTTACCTCTAATACGTCGCCCACATTAATAAATAATGGTACGGTTATAACAGCACCTGTTTCTAATTTCGCTGTTTTAGAACCCCCACTTTGAGTATCTCCGCGAATCCCAGGCTCTGTTTCAATAACAGCTAATTTCACTTTAGCTGGAAGCTGAACGCCAATCACTTCACCTTGATAACGCTGAACATCAATCTCCATTCCGTCTTTCATGAATTTCAATTCATCTTCAATTTGAGCGGTCGGAATACCAAATTGTTCATACGTTTCAACATCCATAAACATATGCATTCCATCGTCTTCATATAGGTACTGCATGGTATTTGTTTCAATATGGGCAGGCTCTATTTTCTCGGCTGCTTTAAATGTAATTTCTTGGTTAGCACCCGTTCGTAAGTTTTTTAATTTTGAACGAACAAAAGCTTGTCCTTTTCCTGGTTTAACATGTTGGAACTCCAATACGCGCCAAATCTGATCGTTATATAAAATGGTTTGGCCTCTTTTTAAATCGTTTGATGAAATCATGCGATCACCTTTCATTTCCTTATCTTATTTATCGTTTTTTATTCTACCATGAATGGTCATGTATTCCTAAAGTGAAATTTCTTTTTAGAGAATAATTAAATCTTTGGCTGAAGACATTAAGTTTATGTTGCCATTTTCTTTAATGACTAAGTCGTCTTCAATCCGTACGCCACCTAGTCCAGCAATATAAATTCCGGGCTCATTAGTCACTACATTATTTTCAACAAGTTTTTCATTGTTTCTAAAGCTAATTGACGGCATTTCGTGAACTTCTAATCCTAATCCGTGACCTGTTGTGTGACCAAATTGCGGACCGTAGCCTTGTTCCGTAATATAATCTCTTGCAATCGCATCTAATTCAGCACCTGTCATGCCTGCTTTTGCTTGTTCTGTTACACGTTGGTTTGCTTCTTGAACAATCGCATAAATCTCTTTTAATTTCTCCCCTGGATCGCCCACTGCAAAAGTACGCGTCATATCTGAAGCATAGCCCTTATAGTAGCATCCAAAATCAATCGTGACCATGTCGCCTTCTTCAATCACTTTATCACTCGCGACACCATGTGGCATAGCAGAACGTACCCCACTCGCAACGATTGTGTCAAAAGATACTCCTGTTGCACCTAAATTACGCATATAAAAATCCAATTCATTAGCTACTTGAATCTCTGTCATACCCGGTTTAATATATCCAAGAATATAATTATAAGCTTTCTCAGCAATATTTACGGCTTGTTGCATGATTTCAATTTCTTCTTCAGATTTCACTTCGCGTAACTTCTCAACAATTCCTGAAGTTGGAACGAGTTCACAAGGAATTAAATCATTTATTTTTTGATACGTTGCAAAGGTAATATTTTCTTCTTCAAAACCTAATTTTTCAATCTTATCTGTTTTAATAATTTCTGCGACTTCATTGTAAATTAAACCTTCATTTTGAATAATAGTGAAGCCTTTTGCTTGTTCAGCCGCTTGTTCTGTATAACGGAAGTCTGTCACAAAATAAGCATTGTCTCTTGTTACAACAATCAGGCCTGTTGTTCCTGTAAAGTTTGCTAAATAGCGAACATTATACATGTTCGTTACAAGCAAGGCATCTATATTTGCTTCTTGTACTTTAATTTGTACATTTTTAATTCGGTTCATAATTGATCACCTTTCTAACTCTATAATCAGCTGTACACTATTTATTATTATAGCAAATCCTAATCGATAAATATAGAAAAGCTCTTATTTAATTTGCTTACCTTCGATTGCGTCAAATGCTTGAATAACTGCATTACGAAATCCATGTTCTTCTAATGCTGCGACTCCTTTAATCGTTGTCCCCCCTGGAGATGTGACTTTATCTTTCATTACTCCTGGATGCTCGTTTGTTTCTAAATACATTTTTCCTGTCCCACTCATCATTTGACTTGCTAAGGTATAGGCATCCGCACGAGATAAGCCATACTTCACAGCTCCATCGGCTAAAGCTTCTAAAAATAGACTCGCAAATGCAGGCCCGCATCCTGCAAGTGTCCCAGCAATACTCAATTGATCAGTCGGGACTTTTTGAACGAGTCCTAACATTTGTAAAGCTTCTTCAAGAGTTTTCCATTCTTTATTCGATAAAGAATGCTTTTCTTCTACCACAATAATCCCTTCACCAATTGAGACAGGTGTATTTGGAACAGAGCTTACGTGAGAATGATCCTCTGAAAGAAATTCTTGAAACATTTCAAAAGTGACATTCGCTGCGACCGAAAAAATAATTTTGTTTTTTAGTAAGTCTTTGACAGGTTCGACAACACTTTGAATTTGATACGGTTTTACTGCTAATACGACGATATCTACTTCTTGAATCATTTCTTTTGTCGAATCAACGGCATGAATACCGAGAGCTTCAGTATTATTTCTTAACTTCTCTAAATTTCGAGCTGTCGCATAAAGACTATCTGGCTTTAAATTTCCGGGTCGAATCCAGCCTTGAGCCATCGCCTGTGCCATATTGCCAAATCCCAGAAAACCAATTTTTATTTTATCAAGTGTCATTTTTTTCTCCTCTTTTCTTCTTTCTATCATTATACACAATACATCGGAAAGCAAAAAATGACCACTAGTTTTAGGGTCATTTTTTGTTGGTTATTCTTCTGAAAGAGGAAGACTTACCTCTTTTTTATAAATATCTCCATTCTCTTTGACTAAGGTTAACTGATAGATGATTTGATCGGTTTGTTTTTTACTTTGAACGTCTACCACCCCCACACTCGTCGAAATTGTTCCCTTTATAGATGGAGTTTCTTCTTCATGCTTTTGTACAATTAGTTCCTCACACATGTTTAAAGCTGCTTTCGCTTCATAGCCTATACTCACCTGTCTTAGTTGGGTGACGTAATTACTTGAAATTTGTATAATTGACTGTGCAAATAAACCACTTAGCATGAGGAAAAACAAAGTAGATACTAAGACATATCCGTCACTTTCTGTCATTCTTTTCTTCTTCATCCTGGTCTCCTTCTTCCTCTTCAGATACAGGTTCAAAGCTCTTTTCCTTTTCCTTTTCCATTTCATCTTCATCTACTCTTTCTAACCAACTTTCAATCCAAATTTTTCCACTAAAGGTTTGCCCATTTGCGAAGAGAATTTCCGCTTCAAGCCAACCGTTTTCTTCATGTGTAAAATGAATTTTTTGAATGTTTGTCAACATTCGATGATAACCGTTCGATTCTCTTCGTGAAAAGTTCGAGGTACTTCCATCTATTCGGTAATAGACATTTTGATATCCTTTTTCATTTGAATTTTCCTCTTTCACATGAATGTGATTACTCGAAACCTCAGGCTCATAACTTCCTTGTAAATAGTTTTCGAATTGGTTTAAAAAGATATGCCACTCGACTTGACGATCCCCGGTAATTTGATTTGTATTCCCACTTTTTTGAGCATTATTTACCAGCGTGTCCCGAATGGCTACAACATTTAAGAGACCTCCTGTTAGAAGCATAATGACAAAGGAAGAAATAAGGAGGGAAAGAAGCGTTTCTAATAAAGTAAAACCTTGTTCATCTTTCAAAATGGAATTCATAAATAGACACATCCATCGTATTCTTTTCATCTGTCAGAATTAAAGACTTCTTATTTTGTTGTATAGTGTAACCTGTTCTTCCTGGTGCATTCGGCCAATCAAAAGACGATTCATACAATACCCTAGCAATCTCAACCTGTTCTTTCTCTACTTCGACTAAAAGAATCCAGTCCACCAATAGAGGATAAAGGACTAGGATAAGAATGGATAAAATTGTCAATCCCATTAAGCTTTCTATGAGTAAATAGCCTTGTTCATTTTTTAACATCCTTCTTAATATCAAAGCGCCCGCTCCCCAGTAAATAGGTTAATTTATATTGACCTTGAGTTGAAGAAAATTTCACCGTATTTGAACTTGTGATATTGCCAGTTCCCGCTTTAAAGCGAAACTCTACGGGTTTATTTTCTGCTAATCGATAATA
>DAIOTF010000083.1:0-5160 GCA_036752165.1 Atopostipes sp. | reverse complement strand
CTAAAGATAACTATCTATCATGTTAGAAGTGTTGCACTTAACTTTACAACTAAGGATCAATATGAATTACAAAGAGTCTGTAAACCTTATTTTAAATCGAATGGGGCTTCCCACAATTCTTGCTTTAATTTACGGATTTGTCCGATTTAATGTGGTGACAATGTTAGCGATACAAATCATTTGCTTAATTGTTATTCTCTTCGTTTCGTTTAGGCAACTTAAAATTCAAAAGCAATCAGTAGAGAAATAGATACAAGATTATAAGAGCTGACTTTATTATGAAGTCGGCTCTTTTTTGATTTTTACAAATCTTTAGAGGGATAATCTCATTTATTTTTAATGTTTTTAATAATTATCGTTGACAAAGTAAAAATAATTAGTATAATTACACTATCGTTATATTAACTATATTATAAAAGTACTATTTTAATGGAGGTGAGCTCTTGGAAATTAAAAGATATACAGAAGATTCCATTACACTGGAATTTGGGGAAGAAATTAGCCCAGAGTTGAACAAACAAATTGTGAACACTCGAAAATATATTGATTCACTAGAATTAGAAAACGTTATAGAGACCGTTATCTCTTACACACGACTGGTTATTTACTATGATCCTTTAAGAATGAATGCTACAAAACTCATTCAAATCATCGAACAAATCGATAGCAAGAAAATCTCACAAGAAGATTATGCTTACCGTGTTGTTGAAATTCCGGTTTGCTATGGTGGGGAATACGGACCTGATTTACCGTTATTTGAAGAAACAGGCCTTAGTACCGAAGAGGTGATTCAGCGACATGCTCATAAAGAGTATTTGGTTTATATGCTGGGCTTTATGCCAGGTTTTGTTTACTTAGGGGGATTAGATGAGAAATTATTTAAAGACCGTTTAGAAAGTCCTCGAACAAATATACAAGCAGGTTCGGTGGGAATTGCCGGACAACAAACAGGGGTTTATCCATTTAACTCACCTGGGGGTTGGAATTTGATTGGACGAACACCCATTAATCTTTATGACTTAAGGCGTGGGGAAGAGACGATTTTATATGACGCAGGGGATAGGATCTTATTCCGACCGATTACGAGTGACGAATTTACAGCAATTGAAAAAGAAGTGGAAAAAGGAACTTACAAAGTAAAAGTCGAAGTGAAAGGTGGTGTAAAATAATGGCATTCATCCTTAAAAATCCAGGTATTTTATCGACCATACAAGATTCAGGAAGGTACGGCTATCAATCTACAGGCATATCACCCGCAGGGGCTTTGGATTATAAAAGTGCTTTTCTAGCCAATCAACTCGTCAATAATGATCCGGATACAGCTGTTTTAGAACTGACGCTTTCTGGCATTTCATTCAAAGTGACTAAAAATACAACGATTGCGACAGCAGGCGCTTTAATGCCTATCCAGGTCAATGGGATAAACTACCCCATTGGTCGAGCAATCCCCTTAACCAAAGGAGATGATGTAGAAATTGGTTATGCTGAAAAAGGTTTACGAACTTATTTCGCAGTAGCAGGCGGTTTTCTACTCGAGTCCGTGTTAGGAAGCTACTCAACTCATCTGCGAACAAATATGGGGGGATATAAGGGAAGAGCTCTAAGAAAGGGCGATGTTCTACTCTATAACGGGGCAAACAATGAAAATTATTTCAGAATCGCGAAAAATAATGTAGATGAAATCAACAACGAGATACGCATCGTACCCGGTCCGAATTATCAAGATTTAACAGAGCGCTCAACTCAAACGTTAGTCAATCAACCCTACATAATCACACGAAGTAACGATCGAATGGGGATTCGGTTAGAAGGCGAAGCTTTGGAGACCAAAGATGGCGTTCATGATTTGCTATCTGAACCAACGCAATTAGGAAATATTCAAGTCCCTAAAAATGGGATGCCTATTATTTTATTAAATGACCGCCAAACTTCCGGAGGTTATAAACGAATGGCAAGTGTAGCCAAAGTTGATTTGCCTAAGCTCGTTCAAATGAAACCCGATGAAGAAATTCACTTTAAAATGATTACGTTAGAAGAAGCGACGGCATTCTATCAAGAAGAAATGGCCAAGATACTCAGTGGAAATTATCTCTCTGTTGACAATGAACATCATTATTATCGTCGAGTAGAAGCTGAGCGTGTTCAAAAACTATTTATGAGGTGAAAACATGAAGATTGAAAAATTAGAAGCACTGATTCAATTAATGAAAGATTCCGATTTAAAGGTATTACGTATTGAAGATCAAGAGGTCGAAATTTATTTAGAGGCGCATTCGAAAGAAAGTACGCCTGTCCTTTCACAAGTAAGTCCACAACCAACTCCGCTAGCCACACAGAGTAGTTCAGAGAAAGGTAAGGAAGCGTCCGACTTAATTGACGTTCGAGCGACTCAAATCGGGGTGTTTTATACGCAACCCGATGAAGAGAGTACGGATACTTTTGTAAGCGTTGGCGAGACAGTAAAAACAGGCGACCAAATTGGGTTAATTGAGACAATGAAAATATTTAATGAAGTGCGCGTTAAAGATAGTGGCGTCATTGAAGAAATCTTAGTTGAAAATGGCGAACCTGTAGAATTTGATCAGGTCATCCTGCGGCTAAGAAAAGAGGGTGATTAAGGTGACAAAGGTTCTAGTGGCGAATCGAGGCGAAATTGCCGTCCGTATCATTCGTACATTAAAAGAAAAAAATATAAAAAGCGTCGCCATTTATAGTACGGCAGACAAGGACAGTTTACATGTCGCTTTAGCAGATGAGTCTTATTGTATCGGTCCTGCATCAAGCAGCCAAAGTTACTTGGATATGGATAAGGTACTAGCCGCAGCGAAATTAAGTCAAGCGGATGCGATTCACCCAGGCTATGGTTTTTTAGCCGAAAACGAAGAGTTTGTTAAGCGATGTGAAGACGAAGGTTTTAAGTTTATTGGACCGAGCGGCAGGCTTATTTCATTAATGGGGAATAAAGCACAAGCTAGAGACACAGTCGGTAAAAATGGGTTACCGGTTATTCCTGGAAGCGATGGACCCGTAAAAAATGGGGCTGAAGGTTTAGAAATAGCCAAGCAAATCGGATTTCCGGTCGTTGTCAAAGCTGTATCTGGTGGTGGTGGAAAAGGCATGCGTTTAATTCAAGAAGAGACGGATTTTCAGCGACTCTTTTCTGAAGCGAGACAAGAAGCGCGCAGCTCATTTAATGATAGTCGTGTGTATATTGAGCGCTACATTCCCAATGCGCGCCATATAGAAGTCCAAATTTTAGGAGACGGTAAGGGGCATGCCGTTCATTTATTCGAAAGAGATTGTTCGATTCAAAAGAACAATCAAAAATTAATCGAAGAAGCGCCAGCAATGGTCTTAGAGGATGAAACAAGAAAATATATTACAACGCTCACGGCGGAAGTGATGGGGAAATTGCAGTATGAAAGTGCTGGAACGGTCGAATACTTATATGTGGAAGAAGAAAAAAAGTTTTATTTTATGGAAATGAACACACGAATCCAGGTCGAGCATACAATTACTGAAATTATTACAGGTGTTGATATTGTTGAGCAACAATTAGAAGTTGCATTCAATGGTCGTCTAACGGTGAAGCAAGAAAACATTCATATGAACGGAATGGCAATTGAAGTGCGTATTAATGCCGAAGATCCGAATAATCATTTTATGCCTTCACCAGGTCGAATTGAAAACCTTCATTTCAGCCAAGGCCATAATGTTCGAATCGATACGCATATTTACAATGGCTATACCATTTCACCACATTATGATGCGATGATTGCCAAGATTATTACTCATGGAGACACGAGGCAATCAGCGATCGCCAAAATGAGACGAGTATTGAATGAAACGGTGATTGGTCCAATTCCAACGAATATTGATTTTCAAGCGTTTATAATGGATCATCCGAATTATCAAGCCAATGATTTGAATATTCATTTTTTGAAGACAAACAACCTAATTTAAGGAGGACCTTCATGCGAACAGTCGATTTAAATGCAGATTTAGGAGAAAGTTATGGAAATTATACCATCGAAAGCGATGAGCACATTATTCCGTTGATTACATCCGCAAATGTGGCTTGTGGTTTTCATGCCGGTGACCCTGTTGTTCTTCTAAACACACTACAACGCATTAAAAAAAGTGGGACAACAGGGCTAGGTGCTCATCCTGGATACCCAGACCGGCAAGGATTTGGCCGGCGGTATATGGATTTAACAAGTGAAGAAGTACGGGCATTTATGTTATACCAATTAGCCGCTATTGATGGAATGGCTCAGACCGTTGGCTTAAAGCTAAATCACGTCAAGCCACATGGGGCTCTTTATAACCAAACCTTTAAAGAGTATAAATTGGCTCAGACAATCGCAGCAGCGGTTAAAGAATACAATCCACATTTAAAACTGATGGGCTTAGCGAATCAAAACTTAATCAAAGCTGGGGAAGAAATAGGTTTAGAAGTGATCAATGAAGTATTTGCGGATCGGGCCTATGAAGCGGATGGCACATTAGTTAGTCGAAGAAAAGAAGGAGCGATGCTAACGGATACCAATCTCGCGGTACAACGAGTTATCCGCATGGTAACTGAAGGGAAAGTTGAAAGTATCGATGGAAAAGATATTGCGATTCAAGCAGATAGTATTTGTGTACATGGGGATGGGGAGAAGGCACTCGAGTTTGTTCGACAAATTATAGAAGGCTTAGAAAAAGAAGGCATTCAAATTAAAAAAATCTAGTAATACACAGGAGGAAATACAATGAATATTGATAAGGTTGATCATGTCGATTTAAGAACAGCTGATGAGAAAAAAGTCTTGCGAAATAATTTAATTACGAGTATATTTTTGATGGTTACTTCTGCTTTAGGACCAGGGTTCTTAACACAAACAGCTAGTTTTACTGAACAGTTTGGTGCAGACTTTGCTTTTGCAATCATGCTATCATTAGTTATTGCCTTTGCTGCTCAAGTAAACATTTGGCGGGTGTTATCCGTTTCAGGCATGTATGCACAGGACTTATCCAATAAAGTCCTACCAGGGTTAGGGTATCTTGTAAGTTTCTTTATCGTACTCGGCGGTCTAGCCTTTAACATCGGAAACGTTGGTGGATCAGGTCTTGGTTTGAATGCGATATTTAAGATCGACTACACTTTAGGGGCGGTTA
>DAIOTF010000082.1:0-5288 GCA_036752165.1 Atopostipes sp. | reverse complement strand
GTAGCTTCTCAAATCAGTTTTCGTTTCCTAACTGAACGCTATAGCTTCTCAAATTATCTTTCGTTTCCTAACTGATGAGCATCTTTTTGTCCTCTTAAATTAAGTTAAAAGAAAACTCCATACAAGCGTTAATACAGTAAAGAGAATAATTCCACCGATAAATAACCAAGCCTGCCAGCGCGCTAGGTTAAATGTTGAGCCAATTCCAAAACGTCTTTCAACAAAGACAGACGGGTCTTCTTTATTATAATAAATCAAACCAAACTTCCAATTGTCTTCTTCATCTGGATCGTTGTAGTAAATATCTTCTTCATCCAGTAACTTCTCGCCTGCTTGACCGTATTTTAAAGTTAAATAAAGCGGCGAGCCTGCGGCAAGTAGGAGATAAATGACTGTCACCACAAAAATAAGCCACGCATTTCTTCCTTGTCCAAATAACGAATATAAGAACAGAAATGAGATGAGTAATTGCGTCGCAATTGTAATTGCAAAGAGTAAATTTGACCACGCTTCACGGAACAAACGACTTTTCTCACTTGCCGTCTTAGGATCTAATGGTGAAAGACGCTGCTTGGATTTTACAATCGCATGATTACTCATATTCAAAACGGGAATCATTAATAATTGTAACCCAGGTAGTGCGAGTATGCTCCACACACTTTTAGGTATCGTATGATTGACCTCAAATTGAGCATTCCAATTAATGGGTATTTCATCTGGAATACGGTCATAAAAAGCCAACGCAATCAACACTCCAATCACAATAATCGCAAACTGCCAAATAAAGAATGTAAAATGACTTTTTGTTTGCAAATTCTCATGGTACTTTGTATCAACAACCACTCTTTTCGCTTGTGCCTTTTCTTCCTTTGGTAAATGTTCTTTCCATTTTTGAATATCTGTTCGATATTTAAAGTATAGTCCGAATGAATAGAGTAGAAATAACCCGATACCTACCATCACATAAATCGCTGACCACATTTCGGCTTGTTCTTGATTTTCCATGAAAGGAAATATAAATAAGGGCAATCCAAGAACCAGACTGGCAACAATATTATAAATGGCATAGCGTTTTTTATACTTTTCTATTTCTTCATGCTTTCCAGAAATCGCAACTCCAAACGGGGTGGATTGCCGACTAAACATTGGGGTTAAACCGGACGTAACCCCCATAATAATAAAAATAACATACATTAATCCTGTAAAAAGTCCCATCGTTTACCACTCCCTCTTTAATTTTTTTGAAATGTCCTGGGTCCAATTTTTAACTTGTTCAACTGGTACATCATGAATATAAATATCGACGAGTAACTCTTCTAATCTTTCTTTTAATAGATCTTCTAAGTCGTCAGGTATCTTATCTGACGTATCAACTCTATAACCTCGTTGGCTTTTAATTAAAATTTCTTCATCCACTAGTAAATTATAGGCTTTATTTACCGTATGCATATTAACGCCTAAGTCCCCTGCTAAACTACGGACACTTGGAAGTAAATCATCCTTTTTAATCTCCCCTTTTACAATCCCCTTTTTTAACTCTTTCATTAATTGAGTGTAAATGGGTTCCGAACTGGCTGTATCTATTTCAATAAACATAGTAGTCCCTCCTTTTTTCTTAATCAATCACTTGTTATATAACAAGTATAACATTAGAAAAGTCATTTTACCAGAATTATTTTACTGATTGGAAGAAGAATCTGCTATAATGTAGTCAGATGACTGGAAAGAAAGGATGATTACAATGCATATCGCATTAATCGCTCATGACAAGAAAAAAGACGATATGGTTAAATTAACCACTGCTTATAAAAACATTTTAAAAGACCATACTTTATATGGTACAGGCACAACTGGGTCTCGCATTATCGAAGCAACGGGCTTAGAAGTACACCGTTTTAAATCGGGTCCGCTTGGTGGTGACCAACAAATCGGATCGTTGGTGTCTGAAAATAAATTAGACTTGATTATTTTCTTAAGAGATTCGCTAACTGCCCAGCCGCATGAACCGGACATCACTGCTTTACTTCGTTTGGCGGATTTATACAATGTGCCACTTGCGACGAATATGGGCTCGGCTGAAGTGATGTTACGAGGTTTGGAATCAGAGTTTTACGAATGGCGTGAAATTACAAGAGGTCACGACCGCGACCAACTATAAAAAAATC
The DNA here is from genome assembly GCA_036752165.1 of Atopostipes sp. GTDB lineage: Bacteria > Bacillota > Bacilli > Lactobacillales > Carnobacteriaceae_A > Atopostipes. The sequence continues at coordinate 3,123 of DAIOTF010000082.1, read as the reverse complement.
CACTCTAGGCATTAAATGCCTAAAGTGGATTTTCATCTTTTAATCTAAGTTTAAGCGGACCGCATTAATAGCGACAATAACTGTTGAAAGGGACATGAGAATCGCACCAACTGCTGGAGCTAACGTAATACCGATCGGTGCCAAAATCCCTGCAGCAATCGGAATCGCAAGAAAGTTGTATCCGGCTCCCCAAACTAAGTTTTGATTCATTTTACTGTTCGTTTTTGTCGAGAGTTCAATAAAAGATTCAATATCGCCCGGATCGGATTGCGTTAAGATAACATCCGCAGAATCGAGTGCGACTTGCGTACCGGCGCCAACAGCCACCCCTACATCCGCTAGGGCTAACGATGGTGCATCATTTACCCCGTCACCTACCATAATCACGGTTTTTCCTTCTTCTTTATATTTTTCCACTAAATCGTATTTATCTTGTGGCGACATGTTCGCATAATAGTTCACGTTTAATTCTTCAGCTACCCCTTTTGCCGCCGACTCATTGTCTCCCGTTGCGATAATCGGCTCAATTCCTTGCGCCTTCAAGACGTCCATTAATTCTTTACTTGATGGCTTTAAGTCGTCACCTAAAGCAACGGCTCCAACTGCTTCTCCATTTTCCGTAAGGATACTGAGGGTCGCTCCTACCGGGACATCGAGCGTTAACTCTTGGCCATACGCTTTCTGACTGATGAGCTGATACTCTTTTCCGTTCGCCCGACCACTGACACCTTCACCAGAAATCACATCATTACTTTCAAAGGGAACGGGTTCAATATTTTTGTTTTTTGCAAATTCAATAATCGATTGTGCAATCGGATGGCTCGATCCCCCTTCAATTCCTGCAAGTAAACCAATAATCTCTTCCTTTGAGTGGTGGTCGTCAAGTACCTGCGTGTCCAAAACTTTGAATTCGCCGGTTGTGAGCGTCCCTGTTTTATCTAAAACCATCACATCCGCTTTTGTTGTTAATTCATAAGCTTCGCGATTTTTCACAAGTAAACCGCGCTGCGCGCCTAGACTCGTACTTCGTGAAATAACCAAAGGAATGGCTAAGCCTAAAGCATGTGGACAAGCAATAACGAGTGTGGTTACCGTAAAAGTAACCGCCGTCGGCAAATCGGCAAGAATTAGCCAAGTTACAAATGCTAGAATTGAGGCGCCGAGTGCAATCCAAAACAACCAGCTAGCCACTTTATTCGCCATATTTTCCGCTCGAGACGGCTGATTTTGAGCTTGTCCTACAAGTGTTTGTACTTGTGAAATAAAGGATTTCTCTCCAATTTCTTCAACTTTAATAAAAAGTACACCCGAACCATTTGTCGATCCGCCAATGGCTAAATCGCCTTCTTCTTTTTCAATCGGTGTCGATTCACCCGTCAATAAGGCTTCATTAATGCGTGAACGGCCTCGAATAATTGTTCCATCCGCTGGAATATTTTCACCCGCTTGAACTCGGACAATTTCTCCTACTTGGAGTTCACTTAATGGTTTCGTCGTAATGGACTCATCTTCAGCAACCACTTGTGCATCCTTTGGAAGGAGCGCCGCTAATGATTCACGCGCATCCCCCGCATCACCCAAGGCCTCCATTTCAATCCAGTGCCCTAATAACATAATTAAAACTAGCGAAGCGAATTCAAAAAAGAAATCCATAACCGGAGTCCCAGTCGTATACGTGGCGATGACCGCGTACATACTATAGATGTACGAGACGCCAAGTCCTAAAGAAACTAACGCCATCATACTAGGAGCACCAGCTTTTATTTCGTGCCACCCTCCTTCGAAAAATGGTTTCCCTCCATAAAATAATAAAATAGTCGCAAGCACGGCAGATACGATATCTGAATAAGGGAAATGAATGAAGCCCGTTTCCGTTAAGCCCATAAAAGGTGATAAGAGTAATATTGGAATACCGACCCATAAAGAATTGAGAAATATTTCTTTAAAATCGCCATGGTGGTGGTGATGGTCGCCATGCCCCTCATGATCTTGATGATCTTCATGGCCTTCATGATGATGATGGTTTTGATGATCATCATGCTCATGCTCGGAATGCATATGATGCATCTGTTCATTTTCGTTAGTCATTTCTACATCCTCCTGATTTTATTTAAATTTATATTAGTTTTATATCATTGTCTACATAAGTAAACACTCATTACACTTTATAGTCTACATGTGTAAACAAATAATGTCAAGTCAAACGCGGTTATAATTTATTTATAGCCACTATTAAATGAGTTAACCACGGTTATAGATTATTTATGACCGCTATTAAACGAGTTAAACAAGGCTATAAATTATTTATAACCACTATTGGACTAAAACGACTGTCCATTTCTCCACTAGTCGCCTTTATTTTCGAAGAAAAAAAGAAGCTACCCCTGAGCAAAGTGGTAGCTTCTATGTCTAGTTTTCGTAATGTTGCGCGCGCTTGACGAGATCTTCAAAAAGTGCGAGGCTATGTGGATCTTTGTAGTATGTGCTTTCGGGGTGCCACTGGACGGCTACGATATTTTTCGTTGGGTCCACTGTTTCAACTGCTTCAATTACACCATCGCCAGCAAGCGCGGTTGCCTTTAAGCCGTTGCCCAATTTTCGTATCACTTGATGGTGCAAGGAGTTTACTTTGATTTCCTCAGGTAAAATAGAGCCCAAATAAGATGTCGAGTCTACTTTGACGCGGTGAATCGGATGATGGGTTGGTGTTTCTTGGACGTGCTTGATAAAAATTTCGTCGCTCTCACTCAAGTCCTGGTACAGTGTGCCGCCAAACATGGCGTTAATTAACTGGAGCCCTCGGCAAATACCTAAAATTGGTTTACCCGTGGATATATAAGCTTCTGTTAAAGCCACTTCTGCGGCGTCTCGCTTAGGAGATGTGGCTTTAATCCCTTCGCGTGGATCCTCCCCATAAAGGTGCGGTGAAATATCCTGGCCGCCCGCTAAAATTAAACCATCAATCATTTCAACATACTTTTGAAGATGTTCAGGCTCACCTACAGGAATGATGACCGGCAACCCACCTGCTTCAGACACAGCTTTTGAAATATCGCGTGGCGAATAATTAATTTTTAAAGGGTCAGGAAAAGCATCACTTTGAATAAACATGCTATTTCCCGG
>DAIOTF010000081.1:0-5374 GCA_036752165.1 Atopostipes sp. | reverse complement strand
CGTTTAACCATTGAAGAAAATATGGCTATTGCTTGGAAGCGTGGGAAAAAACGCGGACTAAGCTTTGGTATTCGTAAAGATGATCGCGCGTTGTTTCAAAAGGAGTTGAAACAATTGGACTTAGGTTTAGAAGACCGTCTAAAAATGGATGTGGGACTCCTTTCAGGTGGGCAAAGACAAGCGTTGACTTTATTAATGGCTACGCTAGTTACCCCTAAGTTACTACTTTTAGATGAACATACAGCAGCACTCGACCCTAAAACAAGTGAAATGGTGCTAGGTTTAACCGAGAAAATTGTAAGAGAGAAACAAATTACGACCATGATGATTACCCATAGTATGGAACAGGCATTAACTTTTGGGAATCGTTTAATTATGATGTCGAATGGAAAGATTGTGGTTGATGTTGCAGGTGAGGAAAAAGAAAAACTAACGGTCCCTGACCTTCTAGAATTATTTAAAAAACGAAGTGGGCAAGGTATGACGGAAGATGCGATGTTGTTAGGTTAAAATTAAAATTTATAGAACGCTAGAGGGACAGTTTTTATACTGTGCCCTCTATTTTGTTCTTCGTTCGATAGGATTTTTGAGGCATTCGCATCGGCGAATGGCTTCCTTATTGGTCTTGGTCTTAGAATGAGGCAGTTTATTTTGCCAATCTGGCTGTATTTTTATTATAACGAGGTTAAGCGCTCTAATCTGGCTGTATTTTTATTATGGCGAGGTTAAACACTCCAATCTGGCTGTATTCTATTTATAGCGAGGTTAAACCACCATTGCGTTCGTATAATTTATTTATCCTAAAATAAGTCAAAAAAGCAGCCAAAAATATGAGAATATCATATTTTTGACTGCTTTTTTAAGCTGCTGTAGTCCCAGCCTCTTTTATTTTATTTAAAAAAGTATCTTCAGGATCATTATTCTAAATATTTACATCTTAGAATTGGATAATTCCCACAAGAAATGCAAAGGCTAACATGAGTAAACTAAGTAACCAGACATATTTAAAACTGAATTTTAAATGTTGTTCATATCCAACGTCATCAACAAGCCCTAATGCTAAAAACGTGGCAGGGACAATCGGACTAATCATTAAAGACATGTTTTTACCCATTAACATCGCTATAGCGGTATCGAGTGAAGCAACATCAAATTGAGAACCTACTTCTAATATCGGAGGCATAAATCCAAAGAAATAAGCATCCGTACTCACCATAAGGCCTAGAGGAGTTGACACGATACCAAATATTAAATGCGTAAATCGACCCAAAATATCTGGAATAATACCGGTCAAGACGCCAGCCATTGCTTCAACCATCCCCGTTCCATCCATAATACCGACCATGACACCTGCTGCTAACATAGTAGCTGAAATAGTTAAAGCAGCTCCAGCATGTTTACCAAATGATTCGTTCTGTTCTTTAAGTGTTGGGTAATTTACAAAGTAAGTAACACTCAAACCAATCATAAAGACTAAATAAGCAGGCATAACATTCCAAACCAATACCCCTATAACAATAAAAGTCCATATTGTATTAAACGGAAGGAGCTTTCTGGCTTTTCTTTCTTTTTTGGTTTCTTTTTTCTCTTCTTTGACCTCTGCTTCTGCAAAATCTTCTGCATCTTCAACAGATGCTATTCCAGACGGAGTCGTTGTCTGCTCAGCTTCCAACTCAATATTTCCGCCATTTACACCAGCCAGCTTAGCTGTATGAACAACTTCAGTCTCTATATTACCACTTTCTACACCAGTCGTAGACAAACGTTTTTTCTCTTGCAGTCCTAAAAAGACGGCTAAAGCAAGGATAAGCAGTAGACCAAATAGTTGAACCGGAATTAACATAAGCCATAAGTTATTTGCATCCATTCCAAGCACTGAAGCCGCTCGCGCTACTGGACCACCCCAAGGCAGCAAGTTCATAACGCCCATACCTACTGTCGTTAAGAGTAAGAGAACCTCTGTCTTTAGACCTAATTTTTTATAAATTGGGTACATGGATGGAATTGTAACCAAAACTGTTGTAGCAGTTGCCCCATCAATATGAGCAATAACTCCAATAATCGCTGTGACAACTGTTATAGCAACCGGACTGTTCCCTGCCTTTTCAGTTAACCAATCGACCATAGGATCAAATACACCAAGGTCTTGCATCACACTAAAGAATATAATGGAGAAGATAAATAAAACCGCATTATTCATAACGGTCTCTATACCCGCTCCAACATATCCACTCAATTGTTCAAAATTGGTACCCACAATAAAAGCTGAAATCACGGGAACCATAATCATTACTGTAATTGGACTGCCTTTACCTCTTATAAGTAAATAAATGGTCGCAAAGACCATTAAAAATCCCATAAATGCTAACATATCTTATTCTCCTTAATTTAAATATTTAGTTGTTTGCTCCTTTAAGTTCTTCAATTTTATGAATTAGAGTTGAAGTAAATTCTTTCGTTGAAGTCTTGCCTCCTAAATCAGTCGTGAAGTTTTGAGGTTGACTTAATACTTGATCGAGCGCTTCTCTAATCAAATAAGCAGCCCGTGATTCATTAATATGATCAAGCATGAGACAGCCACTTAATATTAAAGCAGTAGGATTTGCCAGATCTTGTCCCGCGATATTATCAGCGGTTCCATGAACGGCTTCGAAAATCGCCAGGTTGTCACCAATATTTGCTCCTGGAACAATGCCAAGACCACCAATTAATCCAGCCATTAAATCCGATAAAATATCCCCATATAAGTTCTGAGTAACAATTACGTCAAATTGTTCAGGATTAATCACTAGTTGCATGGCCATATTATCTACTAAAATCTCTTGAAGAGGGATCTTTGGATATTCTTCAGCAACCTGTCTGGCGATGTCTAGAAACAACCCATCTGTTAGCTTCATGATATTTGCTTTTGTGACTACAGTGACATGCTGACGATTATTCTTCTCAGCATATTCAAAGGCTCTTCGAATAATACGTTCCGAACCTTGTCGAGTAATAATTTTGATACTATGCATCTCATCTTCAGATATCTTTTCTTCAACACCTGCATATAAATCTTCAGTATTTTCTCGAAACAAGATGAGGTCCAAATTCTCAAATTTAGATTTAATAGCACCTAAAGATTGGATTGGCCGCATATTCGTGTATAAATCGTATTTTTTTCTTAATGCAACATTTGCACTTCGAAAGCCTTTACCAATAGGTGTAGTCATAGGCCCTTTAATTCCTATCTTATTGGTTTCTAAACTTTCATAAACCTCATCTGGGATTAACTGACCAGTTTCCTTAAAAACAGCTTCTCCCGCACGAACAATATCCCAATCAATTTCGACGCCAGTTGCATCTATAACATCCATCGTGCTTTGAGATATTTCAGGTCCAATTCCGTCACCTGGAATCATTGTAATTTTCATTGAATTCTCCCCTATTCTAGACAAACACTCTTCTACCAAAATGCTGTAAAATGAGTGTTTGATTAAAAAATACTTCTAAAGTATACCGTATGTTTTATCTACTGTCAATCTCATAAACTAAATAGTCATTATATTTTTGTTAATGTCGTATACTCTTCCAAATAAAAAAATTATAAAATTAGAAAAAGATTAAAGTACCGCTTGACATCCTCATTTTAAAAGCGTATCATATTCTTAATTCGATTTTAGGAGTGACGGACATGTTAGAAACAAACAATAAAATAAATTCAAACAAGCGATTTTTCTTTAGCTTTTTTAGATACTGTTTGTAAACATGACCGGCATTCATGGATACAAACACATACACAAAACATGTGAGTTTGTATCTATGATGGCTAAAGCTTTTTGAGTGAGTAAACTCGGCCACGTAGATGAAATAATCTAAGTGGCGAATAACCAATGACTTTATACACCTCTTTAGATGATTTCATCTCGAGAGGTGTTTTTATTTTACTCGCAAATCATTTTAGGAGGAAATAAGGATGAAGAAATTAATTAAAGTATTGGGAATTGGATTAGCAGGACTTGCTCTAGCAGCGTGTGGAAATGGTGAAGATACAGCAGATAATACAACTGGGGAAAATGGTGAAGCCGTTAATATTGGCATTTTACAATTTATGGAACACAATTCGCTTCAAGCCGCGAGAGACGGTTTTGTTGATGAATTAGAAGGTTCAGATGTTTCGGTAGAGTTTGAAGATATGAACGCACAAGGAGATCAATCAAATTTACAAAGTATGAGTGAACAACTCACTTCAAATAATGACTTAATTTTAGCAATCGCTACACCTGCTGCCCAATCATTGGCGACAGTAGAACAAGAAAAACCGATCTTATTCACGGCTGTAACGGACCCAGAAGATGCAGGATTAGTTGATAGTAATGATGCGCCTGGAATGAACTTAACTGGAACAAGTGACATGGTGCCCATTGAAGAACAAATTGCCCTACTTTTATCAATTGTTGAAGAAGCAGAAGCCATTGGAATTGCTTATAACTCAAGTGAACCGAATTCAAAAATACAAGCTGATTTAGCCATTGCTGAATTAGAAGCGCAAGGCATTGAGGCAGTTGTTCAAACAGTTACGACAACTAACGATGTACAAACGACCTTGACAAGTTTAGCTCAAGAAGTCGACGGAATCTATTTGCCTACCGATAATACAATGGCAAGCACAATGTCCATTATTGGTGAAATCGCAGTTGAATACCAATTGCCTGTTGTAGCTGGTGCTGGCGCAATGGTTGAAGACGGTGGCTTAGCTACTTACGGTATCAACTACACAGATTTAGGTCGTCAAACGGCTCGTCTCGCGCTTCGTATTTTACAAGATGAGGCAAATCCTGCAGACATCTCTGTAGAAACATCCGACAATCTTGAACTAATCATTAACGAAGAAATGGCTGAAGCTTTAGGTATCGATCCAGCGAGTATTACTGTCGATTAAGCTCCATGAACCAAGTGTTTATTAAATAAGCGTCTAGAAGATAGGCTCTCCCCCTTTCCTCTAGGCGCTTTTTTGGTGAAAAGGAAGACCACAATAAAGGATTACGCCTCAATGGATGATTCACTGAGTCTGTTGCAATTGTTAAATATACAATAGATAATTACGCTATAGCTGCTTCAACTTCTAATGATGCAACAGGAAATAGTCTTTTAACGGTTGCAATTTTTAATGAGCCAACAGATGTACGGATAAAAGCTGTTGCATAGTAAAATGCTGCAACAGATATCATTAATTGAGAATAAAAAACTGGTGTATCTATTCGACAATTCGAATAAACACACCAGTTTGATTTCTTTTAAAGGGATAATCCAAATAAGATAAAGAATATAATAGCAACCGCTAAAAAAATCAATGACCGCCTAAAATCTAAATTGGAGGACGATGGTTTCTTCC
>DAIOTF010000080.1:0-5492 GCA_036752165.1 Atopostipes sp. | reverse complement strand
TTAGGTGTCTTTTTCTCATTTATTTCTAATTTTTATATTAGTATATTTCAAACCAATTGCTAATTTCTTGTAATCTCTCCAGACGTAAGTTTGGCAAACCTTCTCGTGATAGACCATGACTTGATTCTGGGAATGTAACAAATCGAGTAGCAACTCCATGTTTTTTCATGGCAATATACATTTGTTGCCCTTGTTCAAGTGGACAACGTAAATCTTCTTCACCATGTAAAATGAGTAAAGGAGTCTTAGTCTTTTCAGCATAAGCGAGAGGAGACATTTTCCAAAGTTCATCCGCATGACTTAGGTCTCTTCCTAATTGGAATTCCACAAAAGCAGGTCCAATATCACTTGCGCCATAAAAACTAATCCAATTACTAATACTTCTTTGTGTTACAGCTGCACGGAAACGATTGGTGTGTGTCACTATCCAATTCGTCATAAACCCACCGTAACTTCCACCTGCCACATATAAGGCTTCTCGATTAATCTCAGGATGTTGATCCAGAACAAAATCTAAACCGTTCATAAGATCTTGGTAATCTTCATCCCCATAATTATTTAAGATGGAAGCTACAAAATCTTGTCCATAACCACTACCTCCACGAGGATTTAGCATAATGACTCCATAACCTTGAGCAGCTAAAGCCTGCATTTCATGGAAAAAGGTCTCACCATACGAAACTTGTGGACCGCCGTGAATATATAAAATCGCCGGGTGCGGCGTTGATACTTCAATAGGTGGGACATACCAGCCTTGAATATCCCAATTTTTGATACTTTTGAACCAGAAGCGCTCAGGATTCGAAACAGCATACTCTTGGAAGAAAAACTCATTTGGATTATATAAATCAGTGATTGTACTTGTTTTTAAATCTAAAAGTGCGACAACACTTGGTTGAGTGAGTGTTGAATAGGTAATAACAGCTGTTTGTTTATCTTCACTTAAATCTAATCCCGTAATATGAACATTTTTATCAAAGACTTTTTCTACAGTTCCATCAACAGCTCCACGGTATAAAGTGATTTTTCCTCGTTCAGTTGTTTTAAATAAAAAATCTTTTCCATCTTCTAACCACCAAATATTTTTAGCGTCAAGATTTTGTTGGAAATCCCCTACTAGAGAGTCTCCTACACCATAATCAAGTGTTCCTGTTAGATTCATTAAGGTCTCATTTTCTACATCGTAACCGTAAACTGCATTATTTGTAACAAATTTATATTCAAAATCATTTCCGATAAATAAAAAATAATCCTCGTTTTTATTTGCTAAGCTAAACTGAAAGCTTCCTTTTGGAATCTCTTGGGTTAAAAGTTTTGACTGACCAGTTAATAAATCGTATTTATACATGCTTCCGCCATACACCCATTCATCCTCTGGATCTAATCGATCAAAATAAAGAATATACGACTCATCTTTAGCTACATAACCTAAAGACAGAGGACGTTCGGCTTCTATTACCACCTCTGATTCTTCATGATTTAGTGACATTTTTTTGATTTGATAAGAGCGGTCCTCTGGAATGACTCCTCGACCATCCATCTTGTAATTTAATTTCGTAATCTCTTTTTTCTTCGGAAAATCTTGCATTTCTTCAGTAATTTCTTCAGTTTCACTCTGTATATTTGTTTGATAGTAAACTGTTTGCCCATCCGCCAACCAGAAATAATTACTTATCCCATCTTTTTCAAACGTTCTTTGTTTAGCAGTTCCTCCGGTTAAAGGAATTGTAAATAACTGCATTTTATTATCCTTTGTATTGTTCGATAAAAAGGATAACTTTCTTTCATCAGGAGTAATTTGTAATGAAGTATTTGAACTCTCTAAATCACTAAATAATACTCGTTCTTTTGTATCTAAATCCATTCGATAAATCGAAGAAAAATACTTATTCTCTTTCTCATCCATACGTGTTTCTATATAGAATGCATGATTTTTTAAAATAATGGGTTGACTGACGCTTTTTAACTCAAACAGACTCTCGTTAGTTATCTTTTTCATCGAATTTCCCTCTCTATATGTCTATGTTTAAACTAAAAAGACTTGCAGTTGCTTTTACAGTCAACTACAAGTCTTATAATTTACGAATGGATCAATTCATTAGTCATCAAATTGATATTCTTGTTTGTTTCTAAATTTATTATAAAACAATGGAGATACTGAACGTTCATCATATACCCGTTGAATAGCTTGTCCAATTAATTCACTCACACTAATGAGCTCAATTTTATCAATTCTTTTTTCTTCAGGCAAATAAATAGAATCCGTGACAACCATTTTCTTAATCACTGAGTCCTCAATACGCTCAATAGCTGGAGGAGAAAAGACACCATGTGTGCCGGATGCATAGACTTCAGTTGCACCAGCATCCATTATTGCTTGAGCAGCAGCTGTAATGGTTCCCGCTGTATCAATCATATCATCAATAATAATCGCTTTTTTTCCTCTAACATCACCAATAATATTCATGACTTCTGAAACATTCGGTCTTGGACGACGTTTATCGACGATTGCAATTGATGAATTTAAAAACTCAGCTAATTTTCTCGCACGAACAGCTCCACCGTGGTCTGGAGAAACAACAACTACCTCTTCTCCGTGTAAATCATGATCTAAGAAGTAGCTAGCTAATAAAGGGGCTCCCAGTAAATGATCAACAGGGATATCGAAGAACCCTTGAATCTGAGCAGCATGTAAGTCTAAAGTAACGACTCGATCAGCTCCGGCTGTTGTAATTAAGTTTGATACTAATTTAGCAGTAATTGGTTCACGAGGTTTTGCTTTTCGGTCTTGTCTTGCATAACCATAATAAGGAATAACAGCCGTAATTGTTTTGGCACTTGCTCGACGTAAAGCATCGATCATGATTAATAATTCCATAACATGATCATTTGTCGGATAAGAAGTTGGTTGGATAATGAAAACATGATCTCCACGTACACTCTCTTCAATACTAATTGCAACTTCACCGTCCGCAAAACGGTTGACAGTTAATTCCCCTAGTTCAATTCCTAAATAATCGGAAATTTTTTCAGCCAGTGGTAAATTAGCACTCAACGAATATATTTTTAAACGTTCATCATTTTTACTCATATTGATCCTCCGTTTTTAGTCCATCTGTTTATTTCTAATCGATTAATCTTCTTTAAAAAATCGTGTATAAAATTCTTCTTTATTTTCTTGTCTAGCTCTAGCAACACCTAATGCATTTTCAGGAACTTCTTTCGTTATTGTGGAACCTGCAGCTACAAAGCTATTCTTGCCTAATTCAACAGGTGCTACTAAGTTCGAATTACTTCCTATAAAAGAATGGTCCCCTACAATCGTTTTGTTTTTAGCTTTTCCATTGTAATTTGCAAATACGACTCCACAGCCAATATTGACTTCTTGACCTACTTCGGCATCGCCAACATATGTATGATGCCCCGCCTTCGTATTATTACCAATACTTGAGTTTTTAATTTCAACATAGTTTCCAATATGAACGTTCTCGCCCAGCACTGCATTTTTACGTAAATGACTATGTGGACCTACATCAGAACCTTTACCTACTTTAGCTTCTTCAATAACTGACTGATGAATTTCTACATCATCCGCAATCTCGCTATCTTCAATCACAGAATGCATGCCTATAACAACATCTTCACCAATGACGGTATTCCCTTTTAAGTAGACGCCTGGTTCAATCACTGTATCTTGACCAATTTTTACATCTGCTTCAATGTATGTATTATTGGGGTCCACTAGTGTAACACCATTGACCATATGTTTTTCATTAATACGGTTCTTCATAATAGCTGACGCTTGAGACAAAGCCACACGATTGTTTACACCTAAAGCCTCATCCATATTTTCTAACTGGTAAGCACTCACTTTTTCATTTTTATCTTTTAAAATTTCTAAAACATCTGGTAAGTAGTATTCACCTTGTGCATTATTGTTGTCTACTTTTTCCAAAGCATCAAATAATTCTTTATTATCAAAACAGTAAGTACCCGTGTTAATTTCTTTAACCGCACGTTCTTCTTCATTCGCATCTTTCTCTTCAACCACTTTAGTAACTGAACCATCTTCCGCTCGAATCACTCGACCATAACCAAATGGATCTTCAGCTAAAGCCGTTAAAATAGTCGCTTTGGCATCTGATTTTTCATGTTCATCCATTAATTGTTCTAAAGTTTCTGCCGTGATTAAAGGAGTATCTCCTGAGAGGACCACAGTTGTCCCTTCCTTACCATCAAGAAGGTCTCGGGCCTGTTCAACAGCATGTGCAGTTCCTAATTGTTCTTCTTGAAAGACAAATTCACTACGGTTTCCAAGATAGTCTTGAATTGTTTCTGCACCTACACCAGTAATTGTAATGACTTGCGTAGCTTTTGCATTTAAAGCCGCATTGACTACGTGACCAACCATCGGGCGACCCATCACAGGATGCATAACTTTAAATAATTTCGATTTCATACGCGTACCTTGCCCTGCAGCCAGTACAATAACATAACGATTTTTCATTTCGTTCTCCTAACTCCCTATATTTAATTTATATTTAAATCTTATAAAATGAATCATTTTACACGTTAATCTTAAGGGATTTAAGAGTGATTTTCAATAGACTTTCCTACTGAAAGAAAGTTTCCTACATCCACTTCGATTGTTTGATCACTTTGATTAACAGAACTCACTTTTAATAATGAATGATAACTTTCTTTTTCCCTTTGGCTATTATGTTCTAAGAGGACAACGGAATCAACCACTTCACAATTAAATTCTTCCGCCATTCGCTCCATTCCCGTAATTGTTCCACCACCACGCAGAAAATCATCGATAATTAAAACTTTTGATCCTTCTTTAAGACTATTCTTCGCTAATTCCATCTTCTCTACTTGTTCAGAAGAAGAACGTGGTAAATAATTAATGCTAACTGTAGAACCTTCTGTTACTTTCGATGATTTCCGAACTATCACAAAAGGAACATTCAGATTATAAGCTGTCGCTTGAGCTAACGGTACTCCTTTTGTAGCCATTGTCATGATGGCATCTACTTCTTGATTGACATATTTTGATGAAATAATTTTGCCGATACGCTTCAACCAGTTTGGATTACCTAAAATATCAGATGTATAAATATATCCTCCAGGCAGTAACCTTTCAGAACCATTCAGCTCATTTTTTAAATCGAGAATTTCTTTTTCTAATTCTTCATCCTCATAATAGGGTTGGAATTGAACTCCGCCCCGAGCACCTGCATAAGTTATTAAACTACCCATATTGTTATCTTCAAAAGTTTCTTTAATAATTGATAAGTCTTCACTAATACTTGATTTAGCTGCTTTAAATTTTTCAGTAAAATAATTTAATGGCGTGATAGTATTTGGATTTTGGAGAAAATAAATTACCATATCCACTAGACGTTCACTTCTTTTAACTTTCATATGAATCCTCCTTATACCTTTCTTGTTCTAATATTACCTAATTTCTAGACGTTTGTACATTACTT
>DAIOTF010000079.1:2787-5560 GCA_036752165.1 Atopostipes sp. | reverse complement strand
GTTTCCGGAATAGCGACAAGTTATATAATAGCATTTTTCAAGATGACTTGTCAAGAACTATTTTAACTTTTTTAAAAAATGTTTTATGTTGATATATCATCTCTAAATCAGAGTTGAGTTACCTACTCACATTTTTAGTTGTGTCGCAATCAAGCAACGAAGAATATCTTACCATCTGTTTCAAATACTGTCAACAGATTTTTGAATTTAATTGAACTTTATTTAAGAGATTCTTTCTTTCTCTTTTACCTGATGGGTTCTACTGACAAAAAATATAAACTAATTTCAAAATCACCTTATAAATATTCAAAAAGAGACGATGGATTTTATTTTAAAAATCCATCGCCTCTTTTTTAGTTTCTACATATAGATGTAGATGTACTATTAATTTTATTTATCTAATCGTTCTTGTAACTCTTTAGATAGTTCTTCGTAACCAGGTTTACCTAGTAATGCAAACATATTATCTTTGTAGTCTTCTACTCCCGGTTGATCAAATGGATTCACTGCATTTAGATAACCAGAGATTCCAACAGCTATCTCAAAGAAGTAGAACAAATGTCCTAATGTATAAGCATCCATATCTGGTAAATTCAGAACGAATGTTGGAACGCCTCCATCGACGTGTGCTAATAGTGTTCCTTGAAATGCTTTATCATTTACGAAGTCGACATCTTTTCCTTCTAAGTAGCCTAAACCATCTAAGTCATCCTCTTGAGTTGGAATTTCGATAGAACGTGTAGGATTTTTTACATTAATAACCGTCTCTAACATATTTCTTCTTCCATCTTGTACGTATTGTCCGACTGAATGTAAATCGGTTGAGAAGTTTCCACTTGTTGGATAAATTCCACGTTGATCTTTACCTTCGGATTCTCCATATAGCTGTCTCCACCATTCATTAAAGAAACGTAAACGTGGTTCATAGTTTACAAGCATTTCTACTGTTTTCCCTTTACGGTATAAGATGTTCCGAATGGCAGCATATTGATATGCCGCATTATCTTTCAAGCTTGGATTTGAATATCGATCCATCGCATCACGCGCACCCCGCATTAATTCATCGATGTCGCCACCTGCTACAGCTATTGGCAAGAGTCCTACCGGTGTAAGAACAGTAAAACGCCCACCTACGTCATCAGGAATGACAAAAGTCTCATACTCTTCTGTTTCCGCTAATGATTTTAACGCACCCTTTTCAGCATCGGTTGTAATGAAGATTCTATCTTTTAGATTCTCTTCACCATATTTTTCTGTTAAAAGCTTTTTAAAGATTCTAAAAGCAATTGCCGGTTCAGTTGTTGTCCCCGATTTTGAAATTACATTGATCGAGAAATCCTTATCTTTTAAAACTTCAACTAAATCAGCTAAATAAGTTGAACTAATGTTATTTCCAGCATAATAAATCTTAGGAACTTTTCGAGTATCATCATCTAACTGGTCAGCAAATGAGTGAGATAAAAAATCAATCGCTGCACGTGCGCCTAAATAAGAGCCACCGATCCCAATAACAACAAGTGCTTCAGAATTCGATTGAATTTTTTTAGCCGCTTCCTTTACTCGGTCATATTCATCTTTATCGTAATTTTCTGGTAAATTAACCCAACCTAGAAAATCATTACCCGGTCCTGTACCTTCTCTTAATTCCTTATCAGCCAAAGTTACTTGAGACTGGATGTTTTCCAACTCTTCTTCCTTTACATACTGATTTACAACATTTGAATAGTCTAGCGAAATATGTGTCATACGTTAACCCTCCGTATTTTTAGTTTTTTTATTTACTTCTTAAAATAAGGGAACACCTGATATTTCATATCTTTGAATGGTTTCTTTAAATCGGTCTGAAACTTGCCATTCTAAAGTTGAGTCTGGTGTGAGTAACTTGCTTGGGCATTCTGTTCCACAATGGTATTTAAAAACAAATAATGGTAATCGTTCTTTGCCATAAATAGCATTGGTCAATTCAATCAATTCAAGCTTCTTAAAATTTAAATTCAACTCTTGCTTTAAAGCTTCAATTACAGAAGATAAACCTGTACTATTTACATTATTAACCGTTTGTATGCCAGGGAAGACAAAGTCACTCAAACCTTGCTGCACGAGAAACATCCATTTGCCATCTGTCCTTTGCACCATAACTGTATAAGCAATAAGTGATTGTTTTTCTACCATTGTTTCATACTCCTTTTATAAGTCTTTCATCACACAAATCGGTTAAGTAGCAAGTTTTATCATTTAACTATTATTTATCCGATTAATCGATGTGTTTATCCATTTAGGAAGTTGTTTGGCTAAGCTCTCAAAACCTGTACCTGTTTTTCTACCATATCTCGGATTCTTTTTACGATTCGAAAAGGGATGATATTTAGTCTTTTGTAAACTTCGTAGTGATAAACTGATACGTCCATCAAACTCATCGATATCTAATACCATAACTTCGATGCTTTCTCCAACTTCAAACAATTCATCTACGTTATCGACATATCCGTGTTTTACTTCTGATATATGAATCAATCCTTGTGTTTCTTCATCTAAAGAAGCAAAAATTCCATATTGCTGAATCCCAGTAATAGTGGCCGTCACAACATCTCCTATTTGATAATCTTTATAGCCCATCCTTTCACCTCAAAAAATGTAGCATCGTACATTACATACGAATGTGTAGTTGTTTCTATTGTAGCACTATTTTAGTTTGAATTGAAACAAATCGCTAACTCTTTTATCCTCTAGAATTCTAGTAAAATCAACGTTTAGCGTCTTTTCAACATTGGAA
>DAIOTF010000079.1:0-2687 GCA_036752165.1 Atopostipes sp. | reverse complement strand
ACTGGTTTATCTGCGTAGTTTGTTTCTGTTTTATCAATTTCATCAACGATATCCATTCCTTCTACCACGTGACCAAATACTGTATGTTTGTTATCTAACCATGGTGTTCCACCATTTTTATAAGCTTCGATTACTTCTACTGGGTAACCTGCTGCTTCCATTTGGCCAATCATTTGTCCTGGAACTTGTGTAGCCGTTACTATGAAGAATTGGCTTCCATTTGTATTTGGCCCAGAGTTTGCCATCGATAAAGCACCTCTTAAGTTAAATAAGTAAGGGCTAAATTCGTCTTCAAATTGCTCTTCCCAAATACTCTCACCACCCATACCTGTTCCAGTAGGATCGCCACCTTGAATCATAAAATCAGAAATCACACGATGGAAAATAATTCCGTTATAGTAATCATCTTTTGCTAATCCTATAAAGTTTTCAACCGTTTTAGGCGCTAACTCTGGAAATAAGTTAATCGTTACTGCACCTCTGTTAGTTTTCATAATTGCTTTGATAACTTTTGTTTCACCTGTATTAATTTGCGGAAAGTCACTCATTTTATTTGTCCTCCAATATTTTATTTTACTTCTTAATAGTACATGATTTCTTAAAAATTTCAAAACTTTACTCGAAGTCGTTTACTTCTTTCCAACGACAATTAAATGACAAAGTAGTGAGTAACATGTTAGAATAGCTTAAAGATTGATAGGAAAAGAGTTGGTGATGATGTCCATATTAAATAACTTTCCACTAGTTGCTGCCATGGCAGCAATATTTATTTCTCAAGTTACAAAGATACCTGTGGCTTATATTTTAAAAAGGCCTGTAACTATTGCTTTAATGTTTTCGACAGGAGGTATGCCAAGTTCCCACTCTGCCGGAGTATCTGCTTTAGTTACTTCTATAGTTATTACACACGGATGGGCCTCTACATACACAGCTATTGCGATGACATTTGGTGTTTTAGTAATTTTTGATTCAATGGGTGTTCGAAGACAAAGCGGTGAGCATGGAATTATTATTAATGAGCTTATCCATGATATTCAACTCCTGGCTCAACCATTGACTGGTAAAAATGCTGACATCAAAGAAAAAATAGAGAACAATACACAACCTGGCACGGTTTTTCTCGGTCACAAGCCGATTGAAGTTATTATGGGAACACTCTATGGTATTATTCTATCCCTACTTATTTATGTGATATTTTACATTCGTTAATTTATTATTTGGAGGAAGTTGTTTACATGCACTCATCAGAAATTTATGACGTTACCATCATTGGTGGTGGCCCAACTGGAATGTTTGCGGCTTTTTATGCAGGTATTCGTGAATTGAAAGTAAAAATTATTGAAACTTTACCTGTTTTAGGTGGACAAGTAGAAATCATGTATCCAGAAAAAAAAATTTATGACGTTGGGGCTTTTCCTTATATAAAAGGCGCCGATTTAATTAAACAATTGCACAAGCAAATGGAACCATTCGAACAAACGATCTGTTTAGAAGAGAATGTCTTAACGCTTGATAAAGAAGATGACTACTTTATTATTAAAACAGATAAAGGCACTCATTATAGTAAAACAATTTTAATCGCAACGGGACAAGGTTCTTTTGAACCTCGCAAACTCACATTTGATTATCCCGAGCAATATGAACAAACGAATCTTCATTACTATGTGAGTCAATTGGATTCTTATAAGGATAAAACAGTGGTGATTACAGGAGGCGGTGATTCAGCCGTTGATTGGGCTTTAACGCTAGAGAACATTGCTAAAAAGGTTTATATTGTTCACCGACGAGATAAATTTCGAGCGGTTGAAGCAGCAGTTACGCGTTTGAAGAGTTCCTCTGTTGAAATATTGACACCCTATGTCCCTCATAAATTACTTGGGGACAATGAAAAAATTCATTCGGTGGTCTTTAAAAAGCGTCGTGGGGAAGAGATTATTAAGTTGCCGGTCGATTACTTTATCGTTAACTATGGATTTTCATCTATAAATAAACAACTTAACGACTGGGGATTAGAAACGGAGCATAATAGCTTGGTCGTTTCTCAACGAATGGAAACAAATATACCTGGCATTTATGCAGCAGGAGATGTGACGACTTTTGACGGTAAAGTAAAATTGATTGTTACTGGTTTTGGCGAGGCACCTACTGCAATTAATAGTATCATTCAATATTTAAATCCAGGTGAAATCATTGAAGCTCCAACAACCGGTGACGATTACGGTACTGAAACGTTTAAAGCTTATCAAGAAGATTGATTAGATTAGTTAATAAAGGAATCATGAAAGGAAGATGACATTGGTGAAACCAAGTTCAGAATTAGAAAAAGCCGCTTTAGCTCGTCTCGAAGAGAGAGGGGTAGAATTAGAAGAAATTGCAGAATTAGTTTATGATTTGCAAATTCCTTATTTGAAAGATTTAAAAATGGAAGATTGTCTCGAAAACGTAAAAGCTGTCTTACGCAAGCGCGAAATCCAAAATGCTGTTCTAGTAGGTGTTGAGTTAGATGTTTTGGCTGAGCGTAAAATGCTTTCAAGCCCTTTACAAGAAATCGTAGAAAATGATGAGGGGTTATTCGGTATTGATGAGGTTCTAGCCCTTGCGATTGTGAATGTGTACGGGACAATCGGGTTAACAAACTTTGGATACTTAGATAAATTAAAGCCAAAAGTGATTCGCCGATTAGATTC
>DAIOTF010000078.1:0-5586 GCA_036752165.1 Atopostipes sp. | reverse complement strand
AATAGAGGGTTGGCAAGCTTCGTAAATGGTACCCATTTACAGCTTGTTGGGGAGTTCCCCAATCCCCCAAAGACCATGGGCGTTGCCCAAACCCACAAGGGAAATGCTTTCCCTTGACCCTTCCCAAAAACCCAAAAGAAGGTTTCCGGCACGCAGCTGATCGCTCGTTCCCGAAACCAAAAAGCAAGCCGATGGCCAAACGTTTTCACGTTTAGCAGCCGGCCCATTCAATCAATTTATTGCATGATAATCATGTACATCATCAGACAATTATTTAGCGCAGCTAAAGCCAATGAACATCATTGAAATTTCTTCATCATTTATCGCATCCTCTTTTTCTTTTTTGTTATTCTAGTTGCTATTTCAGGAGTTGATTACAAAAATTTGTTCTATCCCTTCCTGGCATTATTTGTATCCATTGCAAAAGCAGAAGTCTATAAAGAACTAAGACAAAATAAAGAAGTACCTGTTTTTCCTTTTTAGAAAAACAGGTACTTCTTGTTAACAGTTTTAGTAGTCTTCAGGCATTCTTTTCAATTTTCATGGAAATTTGATTTTTAAAATTAAGATAGAATTCTTACTTTATAACCGAACTATCTTCAGACTGCTCTTGATTTGCTCGTCGGTAATGCCGATTAGCGCAGCCTTGACGAATCGATTGACGTATAAATCGCATGTGGTGAATATGATTGGCCCATCTTACCGGATGAGAGAAACGCAAAAGTGGCTCGAAAATAGCCATTCATAAGTGGCTCAAATCTAAATTGCGAAATGGCTCAATTTTCAGTTGCGAAATACACTAATTAAGGGAAAGCAATTTGCAATAAAATTTAGCACTAGTATAAGTGCTAGAAATAATAAAACGGAAAATATTGAAACTATTGTAATTTAATTTAACGAGTGTGGGTATATGTTATAATGATGTCAATTCTTTATTCTAAGGAGTTCTATAAAATGGATTTAATTATAATTACGCTCATTACTAGTATTATATTGATTTATATTTCCTGGATATTTCATAAAAAAAATTCTCCATTTCAATATGTAGTGCCATTAATCGTAGCTATTTTAAGTGTTATAGCCATTGGTCTAAGCTTCATAGTCGGAAGATGGGCTGGAATGGGAATGGGTGTTATTGGCCTTTCATTCCTTGTCGCTTCAATCATCGCTTTAGCAATCACTTCTTTTTTAAGCTTTAGAAAAAATTAATTAAACTTCTTTTTAAACAGAAAAAGGCCTGGCTATTATTAATATGCCAGGCCTTTTCTTAATGATTAAATTTTAACATGCTTTCGGGCCAAAGTACCCTCTAATTGCGATCGAACCGACAGTTAATTCTCCGGCTACGCATTTTAATAACATAGCGTCACATTTACACTTAGTTATGCCACTTGCATAACAATCATCATGTAGACTGCAGCAGCGATCTGTATAATTTACAAAAGATCCACCGCCATGATCTCCGTAATTCCCACAATTCCCACCACAAAATTGATAACCGCCTGGTAAACATCCATTTTTATTCCACCAAGCTTGAGTAGTTAAATCACCTGTAGCATGCGGAGTATAATCCGGATCGTCAGGAAGGTTTTCTTCGATAATCGGCACTTCATTTTTTTTATAATCTGCTGACAGTGTATCTAATTGGATTTCATCATTTTCATCGAAAGAAAGACTTAATAGAGCAGAATTGCTTTCGTTAGTTACTAGTACTTGAGCTAACAGTCTTTCAGTTTTAGGTAAATCATAATTTAATGATTCGCGGTATGCAATTTGTACGGTTTTTTCTTTATTCAAAAATACAACTTGCTTAGCTGAAATAATCAAATCTTCTTCAAAGGCGATATCAAATTTATAAGCTTCTCTCACCTTCAGGTCATTCTTCTTAGAAAGAATTTGGTTATTAATAGTTACCATCAAATGGTTGAAGTCTGGATCATTAAACGCTTTAGTTACCAATTCATCTAGTTCTTGACCTTTAATATAAGTCCCATTCAAATTAGTCATGCTTCCAACTCCTTTTATTTTTGAAGGCAAAAAGCCGGCTATTTCACCTTCTTACTAGTTAAAGAGAAGTTAGAATGTGATTTATCAAATTGTTTCTGATTTTTTTATGATCTAACCATTGTAAATATAGTCATAGAAACCGGGACACTCTATATTATTTACAATATCAAGTTTTTCATAAATTTTAATTTTGATTTCTTGCTCCAGGTCATCTCTTTCTTGATAAGGAACAGCATTAATGCTTTTCTTTATTTTAAGGTTGAAATTTTCTAAAATTTCTTCGTAAGTAAATTGTTCCTCTCCATTTATATATGCCATATAAATCACCTCCACCAAATTTAGCTTAAAAATTCCTTTATCTTCTTTAAAGCCTTTGAGTGATTATAAGAAATTGTTTGTTCCGATTCCTTTAAAACAGAAGCGATTTCTTTGTTGGTTAAACCATTGGAATACTTTAACTCAAGGATTTTCAATTGTTTTTCAGATAAAATTTTCAATGAATCAAATAATAATTCATTTGAAATCGAATTTCTAAAACTTTGTCCAGCTTGAAATTCTTGATAGGTTAGGTCTTTATCAGAAGATATCTGCGGTTCAGCCTGATAGATTTGTCCCTTATTTAATTTTTTTATTCCATCTTCACAATCGACGCTTAAAATATTTCTTTTACGATATTGAGAAACTTTTTTATCAACATCGATTGAAAAGAAGTGTATTAACTTACTTAGATAACTAATCATCTTTGCATTTTTATAGTGTTTTTTAAAAGCAAGATCTAACTTTTCTTTATTTTCCTTGCAAGGTTGGTTTAAGGCTTCAATTAACCAATTGTAATGTGCAGCATTTTGTAAAAAGTTTTTCATAATAGGATCATCGAGCTTTTTTTTATTGTGAAGGAAGAAATTTTTAATGGCTTGACTCATTTTTATAAACACCTCCTATAGAGCTAAAGAGGAAAAAATGGGAGAAAAATCAAAAAAATAAGAACGTATGTTCCACTTTTGAATATCGTAACGCAATAAATTAAGTTTGTCACGCTCATACAGAAATAAACAAAATTAAAAATAAGCACCTTTTGTTTTTTAAAAAAGAATCTTCTCTTTTGTATTTATAGACTTATAAAGGAGTGATTTTATGACAAACAAAAAAGTCATATTGTATGGAACCGATTGGTGTGCTTATTGTCAACAATTAAAAAACTGGTTAAATAACAGAAATGTTGAATTCTCTTATAGAGATATTAATCAAATTGAAAATAGTAAGGATTTTAAAAAATATAAAGCAAAAGCGATTCCATATTTAGTTATAAAAAATGAAGATAACCCAACTGAGAATTTTGTACAGGGTTTTAATCCTTTAGAAACCGAAAAATTTTTAGAATAACTCAGTAAAAGAATTTATTTAATTTGGTGGCATAGCCAAGAGGTTAAGGCAAAGGTCTGCAAAACCTTGATCCTCGGTTCAATTCCGAGTGCTGCCTTAATTTTAAAAACGTTAGTGGGGAGGAATTTAATTGAGAAGTGAAAATTTGTTTAAATGTTTTTGTGAATCACGTAAAACGTTGTATTACTTTGCTAAAAATTTAGATGATCAAAACCTCACCGAAGAAGAGAGAGAATTGTTATATGAAATTATTAAAGACTCACAAATGATTGCAAATAAAATTCAAGATTTTTGCAGGTTAGATAACTGAATTTGTAGAGGAAAGGTTGAGGATACTATGGGCGATCTATTTTTATTTCCCATGGAAGTAAAAACTTCCGATTTTATTGAGGAAATTCCCCCAGGAATTAGATTGATCAATGCACCTTCTATTTGGTCACAAACAGATAAAGGATTGGGAAATGTAGTGGCTATTATCGATTCAGGATGTGATGTTAATCATCCTGATCTTTTAGACAGCATCATAGGAACGTATAATTTTACAAAGGATAATAATGATGACATTTACAACGTGACAGATTATATTGGCCATGGGACACATGTAGCCGGAATTATTGGAGCGAGAGAAAATTCAAAAGGAACCGTTGGAGTTGCTCCTCTTAGTAAACTCCTCATATTAAAAGTAATTGACAGAAATGGACGCGGAAGCTATGAAAATCTAAAAAAAGCTCTAAGTTATGCTGAAAATTGGCGAGGGTTGAATGACGAGAAAGTGTCTGTCATAAATATTTCCCTTGGAGGGAATGAGACAGATGTAGAGTTACATCAAATGTTAATCAATCTTAATTTAAGTGGGATTATAACTGTTACAGCCTCAGGTAATTACGGCGATGACAATCCTAAGACAGACGAAATCTTGTTTCCTGCTTACTACAAAGAAGTTCTTCAAATTGGCGCGATAGATTTAAAGAAAAAAATCATGCCATTTTCTAATTCTAATAATAATATCGATTTTGTTGCCCCAGGTTCAGAGATTTTGTCAACTTATCCTAACGGTTCTTATAGAAAGTTAACTGGAACATCAATGGCTGCACCACATGTAGCTGGTCTAATTTCTTTGATATTGAATCAAATTAATCGAAATAATACAGAAATTATCAATGCTAAAGTATATTCATATTTAGTTAAGAATTCCGAAAAACTCGGCTATCCTTTTTCTAGTGAAGGCTTTGGTTTAGTTAGAATCCAAAATCCTTAAATAACCGATAGTTCTCTTGATTCACCTTAAAATCTTTTTAAATGAAACAAATGTTGTGTTTAAAAAAGGAAAAACGCCAAAAAAAGAACCCGTTTCCGGGTATTACAGCCTGAACGTCTTGAGGTTAGTCTCGATTTGCTCGGCTGTGATGCCGATATAGCGCAACGTAATCTGCGGATGGGCATGGTTGAGAATGTTCTGCAGCTCGGCAATATCCTTGAATTGCTTGTAATGCCAGTAGCCGAATGTTTTCCGCAGCGTATGCGTGCCGATGCCATCCGGCATATCGACCATCTGGGCCGCCTTGTTGAGCTGTCGGTATGCTTGGACACGAGTAATGGGCCCAGTACCTTTCCGGCTCGGGAATAGCCACTCAGACGCGTCCAGCGAGTTGGTATAAGTATTTAGCTCGTCGTAGATGTTACCTAGGTGGATGGTCCGGCGTTTCCCGGTCTTTCCTTCGCGTAACGAGACGACTTTCTTGCCTTGGATCTCGCTCGTTTTGATTTTTAACAAGTCACCGACTCGCAGCCCCGAATTGATGCCCAGGAGAAACAAAATGTAATCCCGTTCGCCGCACCATTTCTTCAAGCTCCATTTCATATCTTCGATGCGGTCCAGCGACCGGATTGGCTGCACATCTTTAATCTCGTTTTGTTTACTCATGACAAGCTCCTTTTGGTTGGTTGTTGAGCGTTTTTTTATTGGCTAATTGCCGTATGTAGCGAACTACTCAAGGCATTTCGATCAAAAGAAAAAGAGCGCCGCCAATGAAAGACGAGCCCAGTTAAATCAATGATTTGAATGTATCTTTTTTTCTTGTAATTTCAGTTTCACTCTTTTTTTTTAGAAAGTCAATAAAACCGGGAAAATGAATGTAACTTAATTACCAATAAGTTACATTCAGATAAAAGAAAACCATCCAGATTTCAGTTGGT
>DAIOTF010000077.1:0-5640 GCA_036752165.1 Atopostipes sp. | reverse complement strand
GGCAAAAGTAGACTTTTAAATCAAGTAATGGTTCACTCTCGAGCGAAGCGGCTTGAGCCAGTCTCAAGGTTTCTTCTATTGAATGCGCCCCATCATCTACATTAGGAATTAAATGGGTGTGAATATCAATCAAATGAATTCGCTCCTTTTTCTATCATTCTTTGGTCAATATAGCAAATCCATTCAACAATAGCAAGAATCTTAGCGGTACTTATAGTCGTACTCTAGTAATTCCCCTACTTTTAATTGCTCGGTATAATCTTTTTCTAAATCCTTTACTTCATTAATTAAGAATAAAATCCCAATAATATTCGGGATGACCATTAGTCCATTCACCATATCGGCCAATTCCCAGACAATCGAAATGTTGGAAATTGATCCAATAAATATAAAAATCAGAACAATAATTTGATACAATCTCAAGTACACTTTTTTATTTGTTAAATATTTGACGTTGTTTTCAGCAAAGTAGTACCAGCCAATGAGCGTAGTAAAAGCCATAAAGAACAGCATGATAGCAATTAAGCCGTCACCCCAAGCACCGAATCCTTGAGAGAATGCGGCCATTGTAACTCCAGCGCCTTCTAAACCTAGCTCTAACCCAATAACGTTCCCACCAGTTACTAAAATCACCATTGCCGTTGTTGTACAAACAACCAAAGTATCTACAAAAACACCAACCATTGCGACGTTCGCCTGAGTGACGGGGTGATTTACCATAGCGACTGCGTGAGAGTTTGGTGTCGAGCCCATTCCTGCTTCATTGGAGAATAAACCCCTTGCAATACCGTAACGAACAGCTTGTTGAATACCGTACCCAGCAACTCCACCTAATAAGGC
Organism: Atopostipes sp.; assembly: GCA_036752165.1. Taxonomy (GTDB): domain Bacteria; phylum Bacillota; class Bacilli; order Lactobacillales; family Carnobacteriaceae_A; genus Atopostipes. Next base: position 4,800 of record DAIOTF010000077.1, on the reverse strand, counting down.
ACGGGAACTAAAGGCATTTACAAAAATAGCTTCTAATACAGGTAAGATCATATCCGAAAACATCACTAAAATAATCACAGCAAGAATCACATAAAGAACCGCCATAAAAGGAACAACTAATTCAGCTACTTTTTTAATTCGGTCAATCCCGCCCACTACAACTAAACCGGTCAACGCGACAATAATTAATCCTACTACAGCTGGATTAAAACCAAAAGCTGCTTGCATGGAGGTAGCAATTGAATTGGATTGTACAGCATTTCCGATAAAACCTAAGGCAATAATAATTAAGGTTGAAAAAATTAATGCGAGTATCTTACCTAAGCCGGCTTTTCCTCGATTTTTAAACCCGCGACTTAAATAAAAAGCAGGTCCCCCAACAAGTTCGCCTTCTCTTGTCTCGCTGTATTTTTGACCGAGGGTTGCTTCAACAAATATGGTTGCCATCCCTGCTAAGGCTGTAATCCACATCCAAAAGACAGCACCAGGTCCACCAGAAATAATCGCCGTAGCGGTACCTGCAATATTTCCTGTCCCTACTTGAGACCCTACAGCTGTTGCCAAAGCCTGAAAAGATGACATCGTACCTTTATCAGACTTTGTGCGTCCAGTGATACCCGCCCACATTTCTTTAAACCCTTTTCCTAAATGTCGAATTTGTGGAAATTTTAAATAGACGGAGGCAAAAATACCAAAGCCTACTAATATCACCATCATCGGCCAACCCCATAAAACCTCATTAAACGCAACAATCACAGATTCTAACTGCTCCACTACACATACATCTCCTTTTTTTAAATAACGAACATTATTTATTTAGCGTTCGTTTTTTATATGTTATTAGAATACCATTAAAACTTCTGAATAAGAACTATTTGTCCCATATAGTAAAAACAATTTTTAAAAAAAGAGAATATCACTCCTTTTGAATGATATTCCCTTTTGATTTCATCTATTTAATTGTCTAATCGTTTATAAAATGACTTCAATCACTCGATAACCTAAACGCTCAATTAATTCTTTTACCGCTTTTGGTTCTTTACCACTCGTCTGTAATGTAATTTCAATGACATCATCTGGACGGTTGACAAAAATGTGACTTAGATTGATTTCATTTTGAGCTAAGGCATTAGAAATCTCTGCAATCACACCGATGCGGTCTTCTTTTGTTTCAACAACTACACGTGCCCCTTTTTCTTGGTACCCTGTCAACTGAATTAAAGCTTTGAAAATATCTTTATGGGTGATAATTCCAATCACTTCATTTGTATCATTCACTACTGGTAACACGGTAATATCTTTTTCAGCCATTAAAACAGCCGCTTCTTCAACATGGATGTCGTCTGAAATGGTAATCACTTCAGTCTTCATAAGATCCTTTACAAGTACCTTATCAAACAGATAGTTCATTTCATAGATACTTAAACTAGATACTTTTGATGGTGAACCTTTCGCAATCAATTCTTCTGTGATTAATCCGATGAATTGATTGTTTTCAACCACTGGCAGCCTATGGAAATTATTTCCTTCCATAATATCGACTGCATCTGTAATTTTAACGTCTGAAGTAACCGTAAAAACGTCTTTTGTCATATAGTGTTTTACTTTCATTCGTTATCCTCCTAGATATGCTTTTTGAATGTCACCACTAGCTAATAATTCCTTGCCTGAACCTTCAGCCACAATATTGCCCGTTTCGATTACATAGCCTCGATCTGAAATTCCAAGAGCTACATTCGCATTCTGCTCGACCAATAGGACGGTTGTGCCTCGTTCATTGATTTCTTCAATAATACGGAAGATTTCTTTAATAAACAAAGGCGCCAGTCCCATTGAAGGTTCATCTAACAACAATAAATCAGGGTTAGATAAAAGAGCTCTGCCCATGGCCAACATTTGTTGCTCGCCACCAGACAATGTTTGTGCATCTTGATTTAAGCGTTCTTTTAAAACAGGAAAACTTTTAAATACTTGCTCAGTATCTTTTTTAACTTGCCCGGAATCTTTTCTTAAAAATGCGCCCATATCCAAGTTTTCTTGAACAGTCATCCCACTAAACACGTGGCGACCTTCTGGAACTTGTGAGATTCCTTTTGCGATAATGTTTTTTGTATTTAAATCATGAATGGGGTCATTTAAATAATGGATTTCTCCTCCAGATTGTCTCTTTAATGAAGAAATCGTATTTAAAATCGTCGTTTTTCCCGCACCATTGGCTCCGATTAATGAGACAATTTCACCTTTATTTACTTGAAAATTGACATTTCGAATGGCTTCAATGACACCATAATGAACCGTTAAATCTTTTACTGTCAACATTTAATCACCACCTAAATATGCTCGAATGACTCGATCATTTTGTTGAATTTCTTTCGGTGTTCCTTCGGCAATTTTCCTGCCATACTCTAACACATAGATCCGCTCAGCAATATTCATAATCACATTCATATCGTGTTCAATAAGTACAATCGCAATGTCATAGTTTTCATGGATTTGATTAATCAAGCGAACCAAATCCCTACTTTCGCTTGCATTCATCCCAGCAGCCGGCTCATCTAAAAATAAAAGTTTTGGATTCGTTGCCAGTGCGCGCACGATTTCTAATTTTCTTTGATCCCCATAAGCCAAGTTTCCTGCTTTATTCCCATGAACTTTATGCAAATCAAAGATTTCTAGAAGCGTCATTGCTTCTTCTCTCATCTCATCTTCTAATTGATAAAATTTGGGCGTCCGCAAAAAAAGATTAAATAAACTGGGTTTCTTTTCACCATGCATACCAATCAGCACATTATCTAACACGCTCAAATTCTTAAACAAGCGAATATTTTGAAAGGTACGTCCTACTCCTAGTGCGCCAATGTGATGTGTTTTCTTGCCACCTAGTTCATGGGTTTCCTCATTGGTCGTGAATTCAATCGTGCCTTCAGTTGGTTGATAAACACCGGTTAACAGGTTAAATAAAGTTGTTTTCCCGGCCCCATTTGGACCAATGAGTCCTACTAGTTCATTTTCTTTAATTTCAAAATCAACCTCCGAAACAGCGGTGAGACCGCCAAAGGTTTTCGTTAAATTAGTTACTTTTAATAGACTCATATCAACCCAACTTTCTTTCGTCATCTGCTATTTTATCGACCGGTAAATTGTCATCTCTTTCAAAGAATTTACTCCATTTAAACTCGTAATTTCCGAGTAAGCCGGATGGTTTGAAAATCATAATTAAAATTAAGACAACCGCATAAATAATCATACGCCAAGCCCCAAATTGCTGAAGGTATAAGTTAATAATCCCTAGAACAATTGCTGCTACTGTTGTGCCCGTAATGCTTCCAATTCCACCAAGAACAATAATGATTAAAATATCAATTGAACGATCAAACGTAAACTGACCTGGGTTTATAACACCTAAATAAGAAGCGTGAATAGACCCTCCAACAGCTGCAGTCATCGCGCCTAAAACAAAAGCTTGAACTTTAAGACGTGTGGTATTTAATCCTAGTGATGAGGTTGCAATTTCATCTTCACGAACGGCAATCGTCGCTCGCCCTTGACTACTATTTACATAGTTGGCTATAACAATGACCACTAAAACCATGAGGATAAAGGCAAAACGCCAATTCATTAATTGAATAGGAATACCACTTAAACCCGCTGCCCCATTGGTTAAGTCCGGCATATTTAAAATAGCCACTCGGATAATTTCGCCAACTCCTAATGTCGCAATGGCTAGGTAGTCTCCCGTAAGACGTAAAGTTGGATAGCCAACTAAAAAAGCGACAATTCCTGCAAGGACAATTCCGACAAGTAAACTTAAAAAGAAACCGCCTAACGTGGGTGTTTGACGTGTAATAATTCCGGTAGCATAGGCGCCTATCGCCATAAATCCAGCATGCCCTAAAGCTAATTGGCCAGAAAAACCAACAATTAAGTTTAAGCCAATCGCTAAAATAATATTAATAAAAATCGTAATTAACGTCTGTTGATGAACTCTTGAAACCAATCCGGTAGAGACACCAAGAGTTAATAATAAGAAGATAGCAAGGATTGTACTGAACCAGGCTATATTTGTTTTACTAAATAATCTCAATGTCTTCACCTACACTTTCTCTGATTGATGTTTCCCAAGCAATCCCGCTGGTCGTATTAAGAGAATAACAATTAAAATAATATAAACAACAGCATCACGAATCATTGAATTCCCATAAGCCGTAATCATTACCTCAGTCATTCCTAATAAATAGCCCCCTAATACCGCTCCAGGAATCAAACCAATACCACCAATAACTGCAGCAACAAAAGCTTTTGTTCCGTATCCTGCACCTAACAATGGCGATATGGAGTTATAATATATTCCGACAAGCATCCCAGATGCCCCGGCTAAAGCCGATCCTAAAACAAAGGTAAATGCGATAACTGTATTTGTATCAATCCCCATCAATTGGGCAGCATCTGCATCCACACTAACGGCTCGCATCGCTTTCCCCATCTTTGTTTTTTGAACAATAAATTGTAAAATCACCATTAAAGCAATCGTTGTGACAAGTAAGATGACTTGCATCACTCGAATAGTGATATTTCCAATTTGAAAACTTTGATTAACAAATGAAGGAACATTGTCAAAAGCTTGTAGGTAAGCTCTTGTTTCTGCACCGGCCAGTACGATCATTCCATTTCTTAATAAATAAGAGACCCCAATTGCTGTAATTAAAGCAGAGATTCTAGGAGCACTTCGAAGAGGTTTATAGGCGATTTGGTCTGTGACCACGCCAAGCACCGCTGTAATCGCCATGGTTCCTAAAAATG
>DAIOTF010000076.1:0-5777 GCA_036752165.1 Atopostipes sp. | reverse complement strand
CACGGTGGATTAGGATACAACACAATCTTAATTGGTGGAGACGAACGTCAAATCGAAGAATTTGCACCTAAAGTGGCAAACTTTGAATGGCAAACTTGTTTCGCTTTAACGGAACCAGATCATGGTTCAGATATCGCTGGTGGATTAGCAACTACTGCTAGACGCGAAGGCGATAAATGGATTTTAAACGGTGAAAAACGTTGGATCGGTGGAGCAGATACTGCTGACATCATTCCAGTATTCGCTCGTGATGAAGAAGACGGAAAGATTAAAGCTTTCATGGTTCGTAAAGGTGCTGAAGGATACAACGCAGATCCAATCCCTCAAAAAGTGTCATTACGTATGGTTCAAAACGGACACATTACTTTAGAAAACGTAGAAGTACCTGAATCAGATCGTTTACAAAATATTAACGGTTTTGGCGATGTAGCTAAAATTTTAGTAAACACTCGTGCTGACGTTGCTCATATTGCAACTGGTATTACAGCTGGTGCTTACACTGCTGCTCTTAAATATGTTTCAGAACGAGAGCAATTCGGAAGAAAAATTTCTCAATTCCAAATCATTCAAGAAAAACTTGCTCGTATGCAAGCTAATACTACAGCTGCGATGGGTTACTCAACTCGTCTATCTGAATTATTAGAAGATGGAAAATACGATATGACAAACTCGTCATTAGCTAAAATGCACAATTCACTTGTAATGAGAGAAACAGTTGCTCTAGCTCGTGAAGTTGTTGGTGGTAACGGTATTACGTTAGAAACAGATGTTGCTCGTTTCTTTGCGGATGCTGAAGCTATTTACACTTACGAAGGTACTCACGAAGTAAACGCATTAATCGTTGGTCGTGAAATTACTGGTAAAGGTGCATTTGTTTAAAAATCAGATTTAATTAACAGTACCAAACCTTAAAAACCTTAAATATAAGCAAGAAGTCAGTTACTTATAGAATAGCTGACTTCTTGTTTATTTTTGTGCAAATAAAGCTTATAATATAGACAAATAGAAAAGGTATGGTGTAAATGGATATCATCCAAATGTATTATTTTATTAATATTGTCGAATGTAACTATAATCTCTCCTTAGCAGCTAAAAAGATCCATATTAGTCAACCCGCATTGAGTCAATTCATTTCGAATTTTGAAAGAGAAAAAGAACTAACTTTATTTAACCGCAAGAATGGGCGTCTTCAAAGTTTAACCCCCGCAGGTGAACGAATCTACCAGTCCGCTCTTGAAATCACTGAATTACACGAACAAATGGAAGAAGTTGTACGTTTAGAATCCTTAAAGCAAAAAGGAACTATTCGGATTGGTTTACCTTCTCTGATTTTGCGTGTGTATTTTTCCGAATACTTTCCTAATTTATCTTTAACTCACCCGGATGTGCATATCGAAATCACTGAAAACGGTAGCAACGAGTTAAGAAAAATGTTAATCGCCGGCGAAATTGATATGGCTATTTTGATTGAGCCTACGAGCTTGGACCCCAAGCAATATGAACAACACGTTATTGAAATTGATGAAATGGTCGCTTTTATGAATATTGAGCATCCTAAAGCCAATAAAAATAAATTAACATGGCGAGAGTTAAAAGGTTTCCCAATTGGTACTTTTAACAAAAACTTCATGACTCATGAACTTGTAGCCGGTAAGCTTCAAGAAGCCAATATCGAGGACCAGATTCAATTCACCTCCTCTACATGGGATTATTTGATTGAAGCCACTCGTAACAAAGAAATTATAACTATTTTGCCACGTCCTGTCGAAACATTTATTAATTCAGACGCTTTCGCTGTTAAGCATTTTGAAGATTTTATTCCTTTTAACTTTCGACTGTGTCGTCCATTAAAAGATAAATACAGTAGCATAGAAGAATTTGTATATGAAGATATTATTAATCATTTTTACGAACCTATTCAAAATCCGTAAGGAAACTATGAGTTTTAACTGTATTTTGCTACTTCATTAGTTAAAATTATAGTAAAAGGGTCAATTATTATTAAGAGTAGTTGTCAGCACTGTATAATTAGAAACTATAGCTAACATATAGTCAGTTGTGTGTTTTTATAAGATATCATGCATTAAACATAAAATAATCAACAGAAAGGTAATGTTATGGAAAATCAAGCAAGTCATTTACTAAAGAAACATGAAGAACTATTACTAGACATAAGTGAATATACAAAATCCACATTAGCACCAGTCGCCCAAGAGTACGATGAGTCCGAAAAATTTCCAACGGAGTTTCTGCCCTATTTTTTTGAAAATGGTATTTTTGATCTTTTAAATACTCAATCCAAAATAGACTTGTCTGCTTTTTTAGAAGTAATTCGTATCGTTTCAACCTCTTTTGCTTCTTTAGCCAGTATTTTATTAACTCAAGGTTTTTACGCAATAAGTCCTTTGTACCATTTTGGAACAAAGGAACAAAAAGAGCGTTATTTAAAAGACTTAAATTGTGGCAAAAGTCTTGGAGGATTTGGTTTTTCCGAAGAATATAGTGGTGCTGATATTTCTTATCTTGAAACAACTGCATGGGAAACTGAGCAAGGCTGGACTCTCGAAGGAAGCAAACACTACATATCAAATGCTCCAGTTGCTGATCTTTTTTTTATTGTAGCAAAAGCGAAAAAATTAAATGGGGAAAATAGAGTTGGCATATTTCTTGTTGAACGTTCAGCTAAAGGGCTGACGGTAGAAAAAGCAATGGATAAAATGGGAATTAAATCTTTACCAGTAGCTTCTATTCGCCTAAAAACAGTTCAGGTAGAACATGATGCCCTTCTAGGCGGTTCTTTAGATGGTGAAACACAAGTTCAACATATTATGAATTTAATGAAGCTGAGTGTAGCTATGCAAGCGATTGGGATTTCCCAAGGGTCCTTTAAGAAAGGAATGCATTACCTAAGTCTCGTTCGAAAATTTGGGAATCGTTTAATAGATAATGTTTCAACTCAAGAAACACTAGCAGATATAAGCACTCAAATTTATGCTGCAGAAGCTTTTACTCGCCAAATTATTTTAACGAATCCCCAAGGCTTATCAGAAGTCGCGATGAGTAAAATTCTCACAGCTAAAACAGCTATTGAAACAACTGAGACCATGATTCAATTGACTGGTGGCTATGGCTATATGAAAGATAGTGATATTGAGCGCTATGTCCGTGATGCTAAAGTAACCGCAATATATGGTGGGTCTTCAAGCTCACAGAAACAAATCATTGCTGCACCGTGGGTTCGAAATTAATAATTAGCAAACATTAAAAGCGTACTTTACCAAGCATACATCATTAGAAATGAGAAAAACTGCTTAAGTAGAGTACGCTTTTATATACTCATTATTTGGTTACATGTTATAGTAAATATAGATTATACTAGGAGTGAAATATATGCTTGATCAATATAACTTTGGTGAAATGACATTTACTTGGCTTGATGGGCCTAAAATGAATACAGACGGTGGGATGATTTTCGGTCCAGTCCCTCGTACATTATGGAGCCGTTATTATCCTCATAACGAATTGAATCAAATCCCCTCAAATGTGGACCCTATCTTGTTGCAATATCAGGGGAAAAATTACTTAATTGATGCCAGCATCGGCATTGAAAAACTTTCTGACAAAATGAAGAAAAATTTAGGTGCTGTCTATGATGGAAATATTGAAAAAAGTTTAAATTCTTTAGACCTCACACGAGAAGATATTGATGCTGTATTAATGACACATATGCACAATGATCATGCTGGAGGTTTAAGTTATTACGATGAGGATACCTTAAAATCAACCTATCCACATGCAGTCATTTATGTGAATGCGATTGAATGGGAAGATGTGACAAACCCAAATGAGCGATCGAAAAATACATATTTGGAAGAAAACTGGAAACCCGTTGAACAGCAAGTTCAAACATTCAAAGATTTTATTGAAATAGCCCCAGGAATTACAATGGAACATACAAGCGGTCACACTCGAGGGCATTCAATTATTCGCTTTGAGCAAGATGGAAAAACTATGTTACATATGGCCGATATTCTCCTCACTTTTGTACATAGTAACCCTCTTTGGGTTGGCGGTGTTGACGATTATCCAATGGATTCTGTTGCTGCAAAACAGCGGTTACTAAAAGAAGGTTTCGAAAACAACTATCAATTCCTCTTCTATCACGATCCTTTTTATCGTGTAGTTGAATATACAAAGGACGGAAAAAATATTCAGTATGCGAAAAAGAACTCTAAAGGCTCCTCTATCCCCATGACAGATAAACAAGACAAAACGCCACAAATCGTAGGAGAGCTTGAATAACAAAAAGACATCTGCTTAAGGTTTCTAAGGACTCCTTTAAGCAGATGTCTTTTTAATGGACTTCTATTTCTCTAATTTTTTTCTTTTTTCGTTTATTTCATTAGAAAATTCAGGAATAATCGGTTCAAAGTAAATGCCTAGTTTTTGATCACGATTTACGGATAACGTATGTTTTAAAGCTTTTTCAATATAATATGAACTGCGAACCGTAGCCTCTTTGATTGAATCTCCAAGCAAGTAGTAAGCCATAATTAAACTAACCGAAATATCCCCCACACCTTTAACCCATGTATCTTCTTTTTTATGCATATGGTAGTAGGATTCACCATTTTCACTATACACGTAGTATCCCGTTTCTTCTTCACGCTTATTTTTATCTTTGTATACACTGGTTAAGACAACATTCTTCGCGCCGAGTTCCACTAATTTTTGAGCTAATTGAGGGTAATCTTCAGGTCCCAAATCTTCAGAATAAGGATAACCAGTTATCAAACAAGCTTCTGTTAAGTTTGGAACGATTACATCTGCATATTGTACCATTTTACGAAATTGGCTCGGGAAGTCTTCGCTAAATCCTGGATAAAGTTTACCAAAATCAGCCATAATTGGATCAATAACTACCGGCATTTCATAGTCGATGGATTCTAGATATTCAATAGTTTTAGTAATTTGTTGGCTATCCGCAAAATAACCCGTTAAACAGCCTTTAAACTGAATATCCATATCAAACCAATGGTCAAGTATCTCATCAAAAGCCTCATTGAGGTAATGCTTGATTAATCCAGGATACCCCATTGTATGAGTTGATAAAATCAAAGTAGGTAATAAAGCTACTTCAAATTGCGCCGCTTCTAAAATAGGTAAATTCGACATGCCAGCAACTTTTGCTACACCTGGTAAATCATTAATAACTAATACTTGTTCACTCATAAGAAAATCTTCTCCCATATACTGAATTTATAAAATTGTTTAATTAACTATTTTACCAATAATGACGTTTCATAATATCTTAACCATTTTAACAGAATTGTAAGACACACTCAAAATTTTTTCAAAAAAGAGTATGCAATTTATTCTGCCTGGAGCAATTTTCCTCTTACATCATGTGGATTGATTACTGTTTACATTTATAAAATATAAAAAGCCTTTCCCTTAGTAAGAGAAAGACTTTCGAAAAGTTATATTTTATAGCGATGGTCGGGATCGAACCGACACGTCCGCAATGGACACTGGATTTTGAGTCCAGCGCGTCTGCCAATTCCGCCACATCGCCTTCATAAAGATTCCGTGCTTTAAATTGTATAACCAAAGGCACGGACCGGATTTGAACCGGCGATAGGGGTTTTGCAGACCCCGGCCTTACCACTTGGCTACCGCGCCAATACCATATTAAAAACTGGGCTGCTAGGATTCGAACCTAGGATACACGGGATCAAAACCCGATGCCTTACCGCTTGGCTACAGCCCAATAAAAA
>DAIOTF010000075.1:0-5794 GCA_036752165.1 Atopostipes sp. | reverse complement strand
CCGCTAAAAAGTTTAGAGGTACAGTAGCTAAGAAAATAAGCGCCAATTCCCAAGAGAGGAAAAACATCATCGTAACAATCCCTGCCACCAGGATGAGCGAGTTGAAAATTTGACTCACCGAAGTCTGGATGTTGTCGCCGATTTTCGCGATATCGTTGGTCGTTCGTGAAATAAGATCCCCTGTTGAGTGATTGTCAAAATAGCTGAGTGGAATTTTTTCGATTTTCTCCGAAACATCTTCTCGCATATCGCGCGTCAACGTCTGCGATAAATAAACGAGACTGCGTTCTTTGATAATGTCAAAAATAGCTAAGAAGACGTAAAGTGCGATTAACAAAATCGCGAGTTGAAAAATATAGTCCGTATCGACCACTTCATTATTCCCTAGCGCGACTTGTAGATGGTTGAAGATTTGACGTAAAACAACCGGAGTCGAAATTTGAATGATCGTTACGAATATTGTAAAAATTATCGAAGATACGAGGACTTTTTTATAGCGCCCTAAGTAAGAAAGTAATCGGCTAATGGTTTCTTTAACGGTCATATGCATCCCCCTCCTCATCATTTTGTGCTTGTGAACGTGCAATTTCTTGGTACACTTGGTTCGTTTCAAGTAACTCTTCGTGTTTCCCGTACCCGACCATTTTACCTTCCTCTAAAATGAGGATTTTATCGGCTTGGTGAATCGTCGCGACTCTTTGAGCAACCACTATGGTGACGGCCTCAGCTAGGGTTTCTTGTAAGTTTTTTCGAATCGTGTAATCGGTCTGGTAATCTAAAGCCGAGAATGAGTCATCGAAAATATACACCGAAGCTTCTCTCGATAAAGCTCGAGTCAAAGCTAAACGTTGGCGTTGTCCACCTGAAAAGTTTTGACCTCCTCGAGTCAATTGACTGTCCAATGGATCTCGTTTCGGTAAAAAGCCACGTGCATCTGAAAGGCTTAAGTACTCATGAACCTCTTCATCCGCAATCGTTGGATTTGCATAATAAATATTTTCCCGCAAGGTATTCGTGAAAAAGAAATTTTGTTGCGGCACGTAAGACATTTCATTTCGGACAGAGGCCGGGTCTAAATTTTCTATCGACTCTTCGTTAACGAGGAGATCACCTGAAGACGGGTCATAAAACTGCATCAATAGTTTTAATAACGTTGACTTACCTGACCCCGTTCCGCCAATGACTCCTAATACTTCGCCTTTGTTGACTTTAAAATTAATATTTTCTAAGGCATTTCTTTTGCTGCCAGGGTAGTTGAAAGATAAATTTTTCGCTTCAATACTTGAAATATTGCTAGAAAGTTGACTCTCGCCACCCACTCTTCTTGACGGATAATTTAACACTTCCTCCACCCGTTGGAGTGAAGTCGTCGTCCGTGGGAAAACAGTTAGGAGATGCGCAAACATCACCAAAGCATTCAGCATTTGGGTCGTGTATTGAATAAAAGCCATTAATGTACCCACTTGAAGCGTATCATTTTGAATAAATTGCGTACCTACAAGAACCGCTAGTACAATCATAATCCCTACGATTGAAGCAAGCAGTGGCCTTGACGTACGCAACACATTGTTGATTCCTAGCGAATAATTGTAGTAACTGTCATTGACTTTGGAAAACTCTTCTTTTTCAAAGTCGTTTTGATTAAACGCACGCGTTACTTTTAATCCCGTCAGTCGCTGACGCATTTGTAAGTTGATTTGATCCAGTGCGCGTTGCAACTTCGGAAAATTGGGCAATACTTTTTTAATAATGACATAAATAACAATAAATATTATTGGTAAACTCGTTAATACAATCAGTGTCAATTGCCGATGAGCCAAAAACGCCATTGTCAAGCCACCGATGAAACCTAAAGGTGCACGCAAAAGTGGACGTTGCGCAAGTAAAGTAAATTGTTCAATCGCATCCACATCATTCGTCGTTCGGGTAATCAATGAAGAAATCCCAAAATGTTCAGTCTCATCAAAGGTTAAATCGTTGACTTTTTTGAACAAGCGATTTCTTAAGTCATGCGAAAAACCCATCGAGTTTTTAGCCGAAAAATAAGAAGCCGATGTTCTTACCGCCACCGTTAACAGCGTCACAATTAACATGACCGCTCCTATTTTAAGAACTGTTTGAATATCACCCGTCGCAATTCCATTATCCACAACGAGTGACAGCAAGTAAGGCAAAATTAATTCACCAATCGCATTCCCCATCGTCAGAAAAAAGACGAGGAATAGTCCTTTCGAATATTTCTTTAAATCATAAAAAGCACTCACTCTCGTTCCCCCTTTAAATACCTTGATAGTCTAGCATATTCACCACTAATTTGCGAATAAGGAAGCGAATTTTACTGAAGTTATGGCGATCTCCCATCAAATTTATTTAGAAAAGAGTAGGCTCTTCTTCTTAGACTATAAATGGAATTTATAAAGCCGTGAGAAAGTCTTGTGGCTTTATAATTCGATTTATAGAGCTATGAGAAAGTCTTGTGGCTTTGTAATCCAATTTATAAAGCCATGAGAAATAGATCTAGTTGACAACAAATCCTAAATTCATAGTCAGTGTGTTGATTCTACTGTGTATGAAATCATAATTACGCGCACGCAAGACACTTCTACCGTGCATATAATTAGAATTATGTGCACGCAAAAAAAGTCTCGGGCTTTATATTCAGTTTACATGACCAATAGACACCCTTTTTCAAAATAAAAACCATGCCTTCTCCTATTCAAGTCAAAGGATAGATTGGCATGGTCTCTATTATTTAGTTTTGATAGACAATTTCCCCGTCGCAAATGGTGTAGCGTGTAGTCCCAAAGATTTTTTCACCAATGAATGGTGTGTTGGAAGATTTTGAGGCAAAATCTTCTGCGCGAATGACTTGTTCGTCTTCTAAATCAAAGATGGCGAGATCAGCGGGTTGGCCGACTGCTAACGTGCCTCTATCTAAGTTAAACAACTCAGCAGGCTTTGCTGTCAGCCAATCCACGACTTGTTTCAATGTAAAAATACCAGGTTTCACAAAATGAGTAAACATCAGCTGAAAAGCTGTTTCTAAGCCGGTTATTCCAAAAGGCGCTTCTTTGAAGCCACGTGCTTTTTCTTCTGCTGTATGCGGGGCATGATCGGTTGCAATACAATCAATCGTCCCGTCGAGTAAGCCTTCGATTAAGGCTTGGCGATCGGCTTCTTCACGCAAAGGCGGGTTCATTTTATAATTCGCATCGTCTCCTGGAATATCAGCATCCGTTAAAATTAAATGATGCGGTGCGACTTCACAAGTCACATGGATTCCCGCCTGTTTCGCGTCGCGGATGACGCGTACACTTTCTTTCGTTGATACATGGCAAACATGGTAATGGACACCGGCTTTCTCAGCCAACAACACATCGCGCGCAATTTGCGTGGATTCAGTCAGTCCCAGCATTCCGGGCAATTCTAATTCTTCGGCACGCGGGCCGGCATGCATGACCCCGTCGAATAACAAGGAATTGTCTTCGGTATGCGCAACTAAAGGCTTTCCACACCCCGCGGCTTCAAGCATGGCTTGATACATTAACCCCGCCGTTTGTACTCCCACTCCGTCATTCGTGAAGGCAATTGCTCCAGCTTCACTTAAGCCTTTGAAATCCACTAAAGTCGTTTCACTCGTTAAATCTTTAGAAATCGATGCATACTGTTCAATTTTAATTCGCCCATTTTTCTTATTTAACGCATCCAACTCTGCAAAAGTTTCAGGATTATCCGGTACTGGATTCAAGTTGGGCATCGCAAATACAGTGGTAAAGCCTCCACGAGCGGCCGCTTCAGACCCCGTTAGAATCGTCTCTTTGTCGGTAAATCCGGGTTCTCTAAAATGCACATGTACATCAATTAAGCCAGGGGTAATCAAGCCACCCTTGCCATCAATCACCTCATCGGTTACATCGTCAGGGGTTACATTTCGACTAAGGGCTTGAATCTTTTGATCTTGAATAACCACCTCAACGGGAACCAAATCGCCGTTTTCATTTAACATATGAACATTCTTTATATAAGTCATACTTACCTCTTTCCGTTCATGATGGCTTCAAGGATGGCCATGCGTGCGAAGACGCCGTTTTTCATTTGTGTAACAATGCGTGATTGCGGCGCCGTGACCAGACTGTCGGCAATTTCCACATCACGGTTGACTGGCGCTGGGTGCATGATGATGGCCCCAGGCTTCATGTTCTGCGCTCGCTCTTCGGTCAACCCGTAGTTTTGATGGTACATGTTGTAGTCGAGCAAAGATTTTCCGTGATGGCGCTCGAACTGAACCCGCAGCATCATCGCCACATCCACCTCGTCGATTACTTCATCCAAAGGTAAATACGTGCCGTATTGGTCGAAATCGCGGTCGTACCAGCGCATGGGTCCTGAAAAATACAAGTTCGCCCCAAGACGCGACAGCAACTCCGCATTGGAACGCGCCACCCGTGAATGTGCGAGATCCCCAACAATTAGCACTTTAACACCTTTAAAAGTTCCAAATTCTTCGTAAATGGTCATGACGTCCAATAAACTTTGGGTAGGATGCTGGCCGGAGCCATCACCACCGTTGATAATGGATACATTTAAATCGTGACTCGCGATGAGTTTTTGGTAGTAATCTTGTTCGCTTGAGCGGATGACTAGGGTATCAACGCCGAGTGCTTCTAGAGTTATGGCTGTGTCTAGTAAGGTCTCCCCTTTTGTAATGCTACTTGTACTTGGGTCAAAAGGTAAAACGGTCATGCCCAATTTTCGCTCGGCCATTTCAAAGCTTAAATGCGTGCGCGTGCTGTTCTCAAAAAATAAATTGCTGACGTATTCACCGGTGTAACTCGGTAGAAGTTCTTCAGGCATCTGTTTAAACTCAAGTGCGCGGTGAATCAGTTGCGCGATCTCTTCTTCTCTTAAATACTCGGTACTCACAAAGTGATCTAAAGCTAATTTTGTTTTTATCATGGTAATTGTCCTCCTAATGGTTTAAGAAATTGACAATACCTTATACATGATATGCGTCATGCCTTTTAGCCTCACAGGACTAAATTAAGGTATGGTATTAATTTAAATCGTTTAATTTCCCTCTAAAATCTTCGATACTTGTATAGTTTTTTTCTTTCATAATCGCTTCAAGTTCTTCAGTTACCTGCTTAAATTTTGCTTCAGGTCCACGCCCTGGCAGTGAAGTTCCAATTTGAACCATACTCGCCCCACACAAAATGTGTTCAAAAGCATCGCGCCCTGTCGAAACCCCACCTACTCCAATAATTTGAATTTCAGGTTTCAAACGTTTATACAGCGCATGGACATTTCCTAAAGCGGTCGCTTTCACATACTTTCCACCAATGCCTCCAAAACCATCTTGCGGTTTAATCGCCGTCGTTTCATCATTAATCCACAATCCCTGCCCGACACTATTAATGGTCGTCACAAAAGTTAGCGGAAACTTATTCAAAACATTCGCTATTTGGTCAAAATGGATGCCATCAAAGTAAGGCGGTAGTTTTACCCCAAGAGGCTTTGTGAAATAAGTGAAGGCTTTGGTTAAAATCTTTTCGACTTGTTCAAAGTCATAGCCAGTTAAAGGCTTGCCCGGTACATTTGGACAAGATAAGTTGAGTTCGGTTAAGCCGTGAAAAGAACTCGCGTTGACTTTGTTTAAGACTTGATGAATTTCCTCTTCCGTTAAACCCGTCACGGATAAGAAGTAAGGTTTATCTGGATTTTCATTTTCTTTCTTTTCTGCATAGTCGAGGTAATAATCGAGCCCTAAGTTAGGTAAGCCCATCGAGTTGATACT
>DAIOTF010000074.1:0-5840 GCA_036752165.1 Atopostipes sp. | reverse complement strand
TGAATCTCTGCATGGGCGCTTGCGTGAAACAAAACGAAAAATATAAGAAAGAGAATATTTTGAGAACTTATATCTTAATTTTATTTATGGTAATTTGCTTCGTTAAATCTTGCTAAGGTTTTATTATCTGTCTTTTCTTGATGAACAATCATTGAATGGATATCTTTTTCTACTTTTTCTAAATCCATGTTTTTTTTTGCAAATTTAATAGCTACTGCTTGAAATAATTCATTTTGAATATTCTGATAATCACCAGCATGTTTCTCTCTTAATTCATTTTCATGCTTACTTATTTTTGATATTTCATTCGAAATAGGATTCCGAAACTCAATCGAATTATTTTCATAATGGTTTTGTAACTGTTTAAATCGAAAATCAATAACATTTTTTACATATTCAACGTGGTACTTTCTTCCTTTTCCTTCACCGGTCAGCTTTTCTTCTCCATCACTTGTTTTAAAGTTTTTGTATTTATAATGTCTATCAAAAGCTTCTCTATGTGTCTGCCAGCTGCTACTTTTTTTGATAAGATTTTCTTCATCTAACCAACCATCCCGATTATATTCAAATATATCATCAATTAATTGTTGGATATCACTAAGTTTTAACCAATTTGAACTAACTTCGTCAATCTTCTTTTCTAATCGCATCATTACAACATCTTTACTATCTAACATACGTATCAACTCCTTTATACTTTAATGTTAATATTATTATATCACAAACTACGTAGATAAAAAGTAAAAAAAAATTATTTTTTAATCTTTACGTAGGTAAATTGTATTGTATTATTGTTTTTTAATAAGGAGGAAAAGGCTTCAGTGTCAACGGTTTGCATTGATTTACGCACTGTTTATCGTTATGATTGCTTTAGGAATTAAAAGTATTTTGATTTTTGCGTTAGTAAACAACGTTACTAAAATACAAAAAAAGAAAGCAGGAAATTATTATGGCGAGATTACCAAACCAATATTTATTTGTGCAATCAGTTGTTGACGTAGAGAGACTATTCGACCCCGACACAAAAAGTTATGTTGTAGTTGGAGTAAGAGATGCATTTGAATATGTTGATGGAAAACGAACAGACAATATCATCGGGAAAAATTTAACGTTAATGTGTACGCGAGATGAAGAAGATTATGGTCATACAAAAGCAGGAAGAAAGATTTCAAACTTAAAGTTTGAGCAATTCGATATCAAAGTTTCCAATACTGATTTCGATGTTCCAAAAGGAACACCGGTTAATATCGATTTAAGTAAACTAGAAAAAGCTGTTGGCTACAGAAATGATTTTGGAGAACAAGTATCAATAATATTCAGCGATTTAGATATTGTAAAAAAGTAAGTTTCAAAAAAGGAGAAAGCAGTGGTAATTATTACACTGCTTTCAATATTAAGAAATAGAAAGAAGTGGTTAAATTGAAACTTACACAGAGAAAATTGCATGGTTTTTATATATTTTTTTCCATTTTTGCAATTTCAATCGTTTCCTCCTTAACACTTAAAAATATTAATGTGTTAAATGAATTGTTTGTTTTATTTAATTTTTCTTTTCAATTAATAAAAGAAGAAATTCTTTTAATTACATTCATTTTGATTAGTTCATTGCTGATCCCAACTCTAATAATGTGGTGTATAAGAAATAAGGTTTGGCAAGGAAAATCAGCATTTAAACGTTATTTAATAACGTTGAGTGTAAGGCGTGCTTTGCTTGATGCACGTTATCATGATGAAAGATTTGTAGGTGAGCGTGTTGCCAAGATTCCAGCTATTAAAATAGAATTTGATGATAAAAATATGAAAACCGGCAAGTTATCTATCCGTGATTCTTTAGAATTTCACGAACGTTTAGAAAGTGCCACATTTACACCTGTTTTAAAAAATTATAAAATTGAAAGTTTTTATATTTCTGATGATGGCGACTGGTTCATTTACGAATTTTATGACATCTCTACACAATTCCAACAGCGTTTTGATGAGTTAAATGATTATTTAACTTGGGCAACCGATAATGCAAATCCTTATCAACTTCGTTATGACGAACGGCTAACAGCTAATTTGAGTCATTTTTTACTCGTAGGTGCCACTCGAAGTGGTAAGACGTATGGTCTTCTGGGGTTACTTCTGCAGATGTTAAACAAGCCGATTAATTATGATTTGTACTTTGCAGATCCAAAAAACGATCAAATCCGAAAGGTTGGTAATTGGGTTAACTCTAAGAAAGCTGCTGTTACAACTGATGAAATAATAGTGTTAATTGATGATGCTTATCAACGCTTACTTGATAGAGAAAAGGAAATGGAACAAGCAACAGCAGATCGTATGACTGGTGACTATAGAGATGTCAATTTAGAACCAATTATTATAATTTTTGATGAATTTTCATCATTTATAAGTGTTCTAGATAATAAACAGAAAAAGATTGTCATTGGACAATTGACCGCAGTGGTGCAACGTGGTGCAGGTGCTGGAGTGTTCTTATTTTTGATTATGCAAAAGTCAGACAGTACTACCTTACCAACTTCAATTCGTTCTAATTTATTGCTGAAAATTGTTCTAGGGAATGCACCTTCAACAACATACACGACAGCGTTTGAGTCAAGTTCAGATATTCCTGAATTTAGATTTTCTGTAGGTCAAGGTGTCTACATGGACGATACAATGTCGAAACCTATGTTGATTAGCTTTCCGCATTTGAGGTTCTTACAAGCTTATGATGACGGGACGAAATCCCCTGCGAAATTGTGGAGTGGACTACGCTAAAAGTTGCAAAAAGGATAAGTTCTAAACTGCAAGCTCTTGTGTTAGGAACTAGCCATTGCGGTGCTAGCCGCAATGGCTACGGGCGACAGCCCGACAGCTCTGTGTTATAAAGCTCCCCTTTTGCTAATAAGGGGAGCTCCAGAGCTATAATTTATAACAGACTTTTATAACAGTAACGCTGATATACCAGTAATTGAAACCATATAAAATAACCAAAAAACGTTGAACAACGTTTGGATTTAAAGGAGTGTATGAGATATATGAGCATTGAACCGACAATTGATCAATTCACATTAATTCTACAACCAGTTTCGCTAAATTTTGATTTTGAAGATTGGGAAAATTGGAAAGCAGATGATTTAATTAATACATTTCTTATCCAATCAAAAATTGCGACATTATTCAGTCAGTTTGGACAAATGGAATATGCTGATGGTGGATTATTAAAAAGTTATACACACGGCTACACTTTTGATAATCTGCCCTTTTATTTCCGAATTGCATATCACCCTTTGCATATACGAATGGGAATTTCGGTCTACTTTTCAGCTTATGCATGGGCTGAATATCAAAAAATGTATGAAGAAAAATATCAAAAATCAATACAATTACACAAGTTTTTAAAGTTGATTGAATCAGACGAATATTCATACCGTCTTAGTCGAATTGATTTAGCAATCGATTTTAAAAATGAAGAAGTTGATATTGGCAGGATATATCGTTCTTTAAAATCTGGTAGAACTGAAGTGAGATATCGTCATGAGTAAAAACTCAAAAAAATTCAAAAAGAATCAATCGACAATTAGAGATGTGAGTAAAAATTTTATTGCAGAAACAATATATATCGGTAAGAGAAGTCAAAATAACAATGCGATGCTGAGAATTTATGACAAAAAAGCTGAGCAACTAGGTGGGAAAATATGAGTCACATGAGACATGAAGCTGAGAAACTTGAAGACTGGGTAAGATTTGAAGCCGAGTATAAAGGCGAATATGCACACCAACTAACAGAAGCAATCAGTAAGTGTAATACTGATACTGAATTAAAGGATGTAATCGTTTGTTCAATTCTCGATAGGTACGGTATCTATTATACGAAAGAATCAAAATCGGGAAAAGTAAATCGTCCTACACCGGAAACAAAGAAAATGTTAAATCTATTAGACAATAATGCTTTTTCCTTTACAACGAAGTCAACAAGAAACAGCCTATTATCGCAGTCAATCAATTATATCAAAACTAATAGTGGTCTTTATCCATTGCTCTATAAAGTAAAGCAGATTTTTGGAAATGATGCTGATAAAGAACTATTAAACTGGCTGTATGAAGAATATTATCAAAAATTTTCACCAAACGACGATCATATTGGTTTTGTTAAAAAATACAAAAAAATTTATCAGAAAGAGGGGAAGCCATGGGAACAATGAAAAAACGAAATTTAGACAAAATTACAGAGGTTCTTTTAAATTTTGATCCTATGGATTTAGAATTTAAACAAGAGCAGCTATATAAGAAATTGAGAAAGCTAGTCGATCAAGGTTTTTTAGAACCTTTGCTTGCTCCAACACATGAAAATACACATGATTACTATCTTCGTGAGCTATTAAAAGAGTTTAAACGGTTGGTTAATCTCTACTTTAACAATGAAATGATTAACTCTAATTATAATTTTAATGAATTAGTTAATCTTGCCAAAAAGTATGAAAGAGAAGTGATTCAATATGAGCACGACAACATTCCTAAAAGTTGAAGTTGATGAAGAGATGATTGAGAAACTCATTATTAGTCATGTACGAGAAAAACTCGAACAAATTTCAAATCAAAAAATTTTTTGGACAATGTCAGATCTCGAATATCTCACAGGTTGTTCAGAAGGCTACATTAAGGATAAATTTTTCTATGATTCCCGATTCGCAATGATTCGAAGAAAAGTCGGGCGTAAGTGGCTCTTCCCAGCAGAAGAAACTGAATTTTTTCTGTTGGAATGGTTGAAAGAGCAACCAAATGAGTAGATAAAAAATTGAAGAGAGAAGAACAATTATATATACTAAACAGTATGTAAGTTGTTCTTCTTTCTTCATTATTGAAAGGAAGTTGAATAATATGGCAATTCAGGAAGTTCAAAGAAAAAAGAGTAAGAGATATAGAGCAAATGTATATACGAAAGAAAAGCGGATATTAGGGGAGTGGCGTAAGACTAAGAAACATGCACAGTTAGATGAGGTAGATATTAAGCACCAAATCAATTCAGGGTCTTATATTGAAGAGACAGAGAAAACTTTTGATGAATGTGCAACAATTTATTTCGAAGTGGTTGCAGTTCAAAAAATGAGTGAAAGTAGTATAGATCTTGAAAAAAGTCATTACAGAAACCATATCAAGCCTGTTTTTGGACACAGAAAGATTACGAGTATAAAACCATATGAAATCCAGAAACTTTGGACTAGCAAGCTAGAAACGCATTCTACATCCACTATTAGCCGTATGCATAACATAATGAATAAAATATACAAACAATTTATGAAATGGGAAGAAATAAAGCATAATCCATTAGAAAATGTAGACAAGCCAAGGATAAAATATGGTAAGACGGAGGTATGGAGTAAGGAAGAAGTTCGTACATTTTTGCACTATGCCAAACAATATCAATATTACATTGTATTTATTATAGCAATTAATACGGGAATGCGTGTGGGGGAGATTTTGGCGTTGCATTGGACAGATATTGATTTTGAGAATAAAGTTATTTCTGTTACTGAGTCTTTAAATAGAAAAACTAAAAAAAGAGGAGCCTTAAAAACTGAATCATCGAGGCGTTTAGTTAATATAGATGAAACTCAGTTAAAATTGCTCAGAAGTCACCAAAAGACTCAGAATCCTCAAACTGAAATAGTTTGTGCATCTTCCAATGGCACTTATCTAGATTCTGGTAATGTGAGGCGTACCATGAAAAGTATTTGTGAAGAGGCCAATATTAAAAGGATTAGATTTCACGACTTGAGACATACCCATGCGACTCTGTTGAGTGAAATTGCATCAACACCTAAAATCATTCAAGAAAGATTAGGTCATGCTGA
>DAIOTF010000073.1:0-5855 GCA_036752165.1 Atopostipes sp. | reverse complement strand
ATATCCATAGCAGTTGCACCACTTCCTACTACTCCTATCTTCTTAGTAGGGTCAATCGGACTTAATTTCTCATACATAGGGTATGGATTATGTATATAATTCTCTACACCTGCTAAATTGTAAAAATCATTATAGGGTGGATGCCCAATTGAGAAGAATACCGCATCATAAATCGTATCAGACCATCCTTTATCGGTCTTAAGTCGATAGAGTAAACCTGTTTCTTGTTCGATAACTTCTAAATCAATAACCATATTTTGAATATGGGTGACTCTTTCATCTTCAAAATAAGGCATAAAACGTTCCATTAAATATCTACCGTAAGTGGGTCTAGAAACAAGGTTTTCAAAATTCGTTGGTTCATCCATATTTTCTTCTAGCCACTCCACAAAGTCATTAGGATTTTCTTTCACCACACTCAACATTTCCGGAGCGAGATTTAAACGAACCGCTTCATCCTCATGAGGATTATAAGGTAAACCAGGCCCTAAAGTATCTCTAGGTTCAAACACATCAATTTGATCCGCACTTGTAAAATTTGAATGGGTGAGTAAAGCTCTCACAACCCCTGCGCCAGAAACTCCCGCGCCGACTACTGCAATTTTCATATTTCTCTTCGACTCCTTTTTAATCATTTCTCCCATATTATACCACTTTCAACTCATTTCTGGTTCAAATTTTAATAATAAAACATGGCTCTAAAAATGAGCCAATTTTATGTGAAAGTTAGTAAAGTTTGATATACCCAACCTTTCATTTATAATGAAGAGTGTATAGATTAATTAAAGGAGACGAGATACAATGACTTTTACAGTATATTTAGCAGGCCAAATTCATGACGATTGGCGTAAAGATATTATTGACCTAGTTGAAGAAAAAGGGTTGGATTTTGAATTTGTGTACCCGCAAACAGAACATGATCTGTCAGATGCGATTGGTGAAAATATTTTAGGTGAACAACCTGGTAAATATTACCGAGACGATGCAGCTTCAGATATAAATAACTTCCGAACAAGTGTCTTAATGGAAAAAGCTGATATCGTGATTGCTTTGTTTGGCGATCAGTACCGTCAATGGAATACGGCGATGGATGCGACAACAGCGATTAATAAAAACAAACCGCTGATTATTATTCGTCCAGAAGAATTAATCCATGCTTTAAAAGAATTATCCAATAAAGCCAATGTTACGGTCTCAACGGTTGAACAAGCAGTACAAGTATTAGAATATATCTATGCTTAAATATAACTATTAGGAGTGAATGGATGAATTTAGTTTTTTCGTTTGATGCCAATTATTCATTAACTTTTAAAGTTCTCTTGCATTCGATTTATAAAAATAATCCAGAAGAACAGTTCAATATATACTTTCTACATTATGCAATGGCATCGGAGGCGTTAGAAGATTTAAAGCAGGCCACCCAATATTATGGTTACGTATTTTATCCGATTGATTGTCAGCCATATCTCGAACAGTCCGAGGATGTGACAATTAATCGCTATTATACAGTGGAGATGTATCTATGGTTATTTGCGCCTTATTTGTTACCTGAAGGCGTAGAGAGAGCACTTTATTTAGACCCTGATATTGTAAATTTAAATGCCATCCAGCCATTTTATGATACTTCTTTTGAGGAAAAGCTATTTGTTGCAATGGATTACGAGGTAAAGACCAAATGGCTTCAACCCATTAATAATTTACGACTAGGGACACGACATGCGGAACGGTATTATAATACTGGCGTTGTTTTAATGAACATTCCACAAATTAAAGCCAAACGACGTCCGGAAGAGATAACCGAGGCAGTTGTAAAGAATAAAGCTATTTTAATTCTTCCGGATCAAGATGTCTTTAACCATTTGTACCACGGGCATGTAAAAGATGGGCCGTGGGAGTTGTATAATTTAGATCCGCGGTTGTACCAGGTTGGACAATTTGTGATGCCGGATACATTTAATAAAAAATGGGTAGAAGAAAAAAACGTGTTTATTCATTACTGTGGAAAACATAAACCATGGCAAGAAAGAGAAAAATATAAAATGGATTTAGGGGCCTATTATTTTAAATACGAGAGAGAATTGGAAAATTTGAAGACAGAAAGTAGAGTGAAGTAAATGACAAAACATTTTGATTATTTAGTCATCGGTGGAGGTAGTGGAGGAATTGCATCCGCAAACCGTGCCGGCGAACATGGAGCCAAAGTAGGGTTAATTGAAGCCAGTGAATTAGGTGGAACTTGTGTAAACTTAGGTTGTGTGCCGAAAAAAGTGATGTGGTATGTAGCTAAAATGATCGGTGATATTGATAAATACGCGGAAGGTTACGGGGTTGAATTTAAAGAAGAACCGACTCTAAATTATCCTAAATTAAAAGAAAACCGTGACAATTACATTAAATTTTTACATACTGCCTACCAAAGAGGATTAGACAGTAACAATGTAGAAGTGATTAAAGGTTATGCGAAATTTGTTGATAAGAACACGGTTGATGTAGATGGCGTAGAATATACGGCAGACCATATTTTAATTGCGACAGGTGGTCGTCCAAAACGTCTAGATATTCCTGGAGCTGAATACGGAATTGATTCAGATGGGTTCTTTGAATTAGAAAAATTACCTGAAAGTGTAGCCGTTATTGGTGGAGGCTATATTGGAGTTGAAATTAGTGGGTTACTTCGTACGTTAGGTGTGGATGCCCATGTATTTGAATTCTTATCTTCCGTTCTCTATACCTTTGATCCAATGATTAAAGAAGGGTACATGGATATTGCCAAACGTGAAGGTTATGCGGATTCTATTCATACCAATGCATCCGTTTCTAAAGTCGAAAAAGTAGGCGAGAAGTATGTCTTACATTTTGAAGATGGAAAAACCCATGAAACAGATTTAGTCTTATGGGCAACAGGACGTGCACCAAATGTTGAAAATATTGGTCTTGAAAAAGTGGGTGTTGAATTAACGGATAATGGTCACATTAAAGTGGATAAATTCCAAAATACTACAGCTGAAAATATTTATGCAGTAGGTGACGTATTAGGTATTTTAAACTTAACGCCTGTTGCGATTGCTGCAGGTCGTCGTTTATCTGAGCGTTTGTTCAACAACAAGAAAAATCTCTTCTTAGACTATACCAACATTCCAACGGTGGTCTTTACTGAGCCCCCAATTGGAACAGTAGGTCTAACGGAAGAAGAAGCGGTAAAAGAATATGGAAAAGAAAACATTAAAGTGTATAAAAATGAATTCTCTTCAATGCATGCAGCTTTATCAAAAACACGTGAGCGCGCTTACTTCAAACTAGTTGTTCAAGGTGAAGATGAAGTAGTCGTCGGCTTGCACGGTATTGGTGCGGGTATGGATGAGATGACTCAAGGTTTTGCCGTCCCAATTAAAATGGGTGCTACTAAAGCAGACTTTGATGATACAGTGGCGATTCACCCAACAGCTGCTGAAGAATTTGTAACGATGCGTTAAATAAATGATTAAAAGACTTCTCGAATGAGAAGTCTTTTTAATTTTCACTAAGTTTAGAGGTTATTAAAGCTCACAATGCATTCCACTTCTTTAATTTTAGGTTGTTTTCCTAAAGAGAATTCAAAAAATAAAGCGAAAGGATAGATTTCATGATTGGCCATCGCTTGACCCAAGACCGCCCCAACTTTTCCGTGGGTAATAGCTTTTTTATCTGAATTTTTTCTAGATTGGTAGGTGGATCTATGGACGCAAAAGGTTGAATCTCATCACTGAAAATAAAAACAGAACTTTCATCGATGAATAGAAGAGGCTTATTTTGATCAAAGAATGCTTGAATCCAGTCAATCAACATTTGATTTTTAGGAGAATTTCCACATGTTTCATGTATATGCCATTTCATAATCGACACTCCTCATTTTGATTTCGGACAGATTATAGGACCATATATTTTTTGAACTTCTTAAGGGTATGATAACATGAACAAAAGATATTTAGAGGAGGCAAAATTATGAATAAAAACAAGAAGTTCCAGAATATACCAATAAAATGGTATATCATTTTACCTCTATTAGGGCTTATTCACCGAGCCTTGAGTGCTTTTGGGTGGTTATGGGAAGGCAGCTGGTTTAATTTCTTCTTATTGTTAGGGATTATTGCTTTGTGGCCAGTAGTTGTACTTAATGAAACAGAGTACCCATTCAGACCATTAGTCTGGCTAGGCGGCATTAACGGGCTTGTTATTGCTATTTTTGAATCCCTTTTTTGGTATTTTACTCGCCCTCCTTTAGGACTTGAAGAGCAGAACTGGAGTTTTTATGATTTAATGCACGCCATTTCATATTATGCTAACCCGCTTCTTTTAGTATTTGGGCTCGTTCTTTATGGGTTTCTTTTTGGAGCACTACTAGGCTTCATATGCAATCGTATTGTTAAATACCGAAAAAAAAGCAATAAAGTTTAATGAAAGACCCTCTTTTTTAATAGAAATGATTCAATTATGTTATGATGAGTTCACAAAATTTCAGAGTAGAGTAGGAGCAACTGCATGAAGACATTATTAAAATATTTCAAAGGTTACCGGCTTATGGGAGTTCTTGCGCCTTTAGGAAAATTAGCCGAAGCGTTACTCGAATTAACGGTTCCATTAATTGTGGTACAGATTATTGACTACGTCATTCCAACAGGGGATCGTCAGTCCTTAATTTACTATATTGGCTTGATGTTTTTAGTCGCTTTCGTGAGTCTGGCTTTCTCAATGACTTCACAATTTTTCTCTGCAAGAGCCGCCATTGGCTTTACTAAAAATTTGACCAGTGATTTATATGAAAAAGTTTTATCACTTAGTCAAACAGCAGTAGATAAGTTTACACCAGGTAGTCTAGTGACTCGTATAACGAGTGACACGTTTCAAATTCAAAATGCTTTAAATATTTTTTTTAGGCTGTTTTTAAGATCCCCATTTATTGTGTTTGGTTCTTTATTTATGGCGATGCAAATTGATTTACGGATGACGCGCCTTTTTGTCATTATGATTGTGATTTTATTTGTGATTATTATTGGTATTATTGTGCTCACCACTCCTTTTCAAAATGATATTCGAAATAAATTCGACCGTTTGGTGACTCATACAAGAGAGCAGATGCAAGGCTTTCGAGTAATTCGAGCCTTTAATCAGCAAGAAAGAGAACGAAATGAATTTAGCGGTTTAAATGAATCCTTAACCAACAAGCAAAAAAAGACGGGTTATGTAACCGTCTTAACGACACCACTGACTTTTGTGACGGTGAATTTAACTTTAATTTTATTAATTTGGAATGGGTCGACTTTTGTTTTTGAGGGAACTTTGACACAAGGACAGATTGTTGCTTTGGTTAATTATCTGTTGGCGATATTAGTTGAATTAACAAAATTAGTCTTACAAACCGTTCGTCTGAATCGTGGCTGGGTCAGTGCGAAACGTGTAGCGAAAATTATTAATTATGAATCCGAAACGGATGTCCGTTCTCAAAGTACAGAGAAAAAACTAAAAGATACTGCTTTTGCTTTTAATGAGGTTAGTTTCCGATACCCAACTGCTGAAAAGAATGTCCTTAACCATTTGAATTTTGATGTGATGAAAGGGCAGCGATTTGGAATTATTGGAGGAACAGGCTCAGGTAAATCAACGATTCTCCATTTAATCGGAAATATTTATGAACCCACAGAGGGTGAAATTGCCTATAATCCAGAAATTTTTGATAGCCAATCCCGCAAAAGATTGCGAGATCAAGTGAGTGTAGTCTCTGGACAGGTGGCTTTATTTAAAGGAACGATTCGTTCAAATTTATTAGTCGCTAAAGCGGATGCGACAGATAAAGAAATGTGGCAAGCACTAGAAGATGC
>DAIOTF010000072.1:0-6188 GCA_036752165.1 Atopostipes sp. | reverse complement strand
GAATCCAATCCGT
The DNA here is from genome assembly GCA_036752165.1 of Atopostipes sp. GTDB lineage: Bacteria > Bacillota > Bacilli > Lactobacillales > Carnobacteriaceae_A > Atopostipes. The sequence goes on along the minus strand of DAIOTF010000072.1, from coordinate 6,175 downwards.
TTGGTATTCAGCACCAATATCATCTAGCATTAAAATTGGGGTAGTTTTATAAGCTTCTAGTTTATCACCCGTTGACGCATCCTTAACTGAACTGCGCATTTCCGTCGCAAACGTTGGGTAATGGACAATCGTCGATTCATAACCAAACGTGGATAATTCATGTGCCATGGCACCTAATAGGTAAGTCTTTCCTACTCCAAATGCCCCATGTAAATACAAGCCTTTTTGAAAACCATCGGGATTCGCAATATAATTTTCGACAAATTGAATCGCTCGTTCTAAAGCTTCACGTCGACCATGGGTATCCTCATATCCAGCAAATGTCGCATCTTTAATATCCTTTGGCATATACACCGATCGTATTCGACGCTTCAAGTCTTCTTGTGCGCGTTTATGTAGATGATCGCTGGTCGGAATATAACTGACTTCAATTCGTTTATTGTTCAAAATTAATTGTGGCGCATAGCCAGGCATCAATTGCCCTTCTCCTTTGCGCGCTTTTTCTTTTTCCACTACAAATTCATAAAGCGAAGCCGCACTACGTTCAACCGCCTCTGTAGTTAAAAACTCTTGATTCGCTTGAATAAATTGCATAACTTCTTCATCTTGTAAGGCTTGGTTGACGAGGTCTTGGAACTTATTTCGAACCTCACTTGAACTGGTCATTTTATTTAAATAATCTGAAATACTTTCCATTAATTACCCTCCTTTAATTCACGTAGCTTTTGTAGGCGCTCAATTCGGTCCTGAATGGATTCACCTTGTTCATCTGCTTTGACTTGATCCGCTGCTTGGGTATCTTGATTTTCTTTCTTCGCCCAATCTGGGAGTTTTTCTTTTTGAATGGGACGGCGATTGTAATTCGAATACGTTCGTCCGCCTTGTCCCTTGGGCTTAGGCGCTTGTGCTTCTGAATAGACATTCTTAATTTTAGCAATCGCATCCTCAGCTGTATTCACATCACTTTGTGCCCAGTCATTCGCAATTTTCATGGTATATCGTTTATCTAACACGACATTATTTTGAACGACTAAGATATAATTGATTAAAATATTAATAACCTCAACACTCAAAGGCGATTTTTCAACTAGATCCTTCAACACATAACGCTCATCTTGCGTAACAAACCCTTTTTTTTGATCTTTAATCGACTCTAAGTATTTCGCAGGCGGGGCGGTTTTCGCGTGTTTAATAATGGATATCTCTGCCGAATTAAAGCCTCTACCCTCTAATTGGGTCGTTTCAAACTTAGTGGTATTTTGAGTCGCTTCCCTTTGCATCTTCTTCGCTTTTTGTTGGTTCGAATATTGAATTTCTACAAGCCGTCTGAACTTCTTCGCATCCACACGGCCACTTCCGATATCTGCACTTTCTAAAATCAGCTGCTGCATGGTCATTTCATCAATCCCATATACCACATGATACGTGTACATCATCTCTCTAATTTCTCGCGTCAGGCTTTCTGGGCTCACAAAATGAGAGTCTAATCCCTGCTTGAAAAAGGTATAATCAAAGGAATCCATTTGGTCGATTGTTTTTGAAACTTTAGCCCGTCTTGGCGTATCGAAAGCTATCGAATCGGCCTGACTCAACTGACTCGCATTCTGGTAAGCAAAATTATAGACATCCACAAACGAGCGCGTCGTTTCCTCATACCCTACCTTACTTGAAGTTTCCGACACAAGCGCGCCCATTTCTTCTTCGAAAAGGCGCTGCCCAATTTTTTCAAGAAGAAGCGTACGTAATAAACTATCTTTGAAAAATTCTTCAGCAGGCATCGGCGCAACAATTTCATAAATATATTGGTTTTGGTTTTCCTTCGAGCGATAAATCCCTAAGAGACCAATTCCTTCTAACTTAATGCGGGCTTGAAAGAAATCAGGGATACCTATATCTAGTTTTCTTAAAACTTCAGAAACTGTCGTCTGCTTTATTGTATTTTGAAAGTCTAAATAGGCAAACAAGCTCATATAAAGGGCATAGGCTTGGGCACCTATTAAAGGTTGGTACAGTTTGGTTAAGACATGCACATCTTTTGAAGTTAAAGAGTCCAAAGACTCAATTTGTAATTCATCTTTTGGATCAATACTTTTCCAAGGGTAAGTCTCCATTTGTACATGTCTCCTTTCTTTTTTCTACTCTTTTAGGTCTTCATTTTGACTGGAAGGGTCTTGATCTTTTTTATGACCAAGATTTTTCATCTCTTCCATGAACACTTCGATGTCTTGAAATTGGCGGTAAACGCTAGCGAAACGAATGTAAGCCACGTCGTCAACAAGGGCCAACTCATCCATGACGTACTCGCCGATGTGTTCGGATTCGATTTCGTTTATGCCGTTGTCGCGGATTTTAGCTTCGACGCGGTTGACGATATCTTCTTGTTCTTGGGCGGAAAAAGGTCGTTTTTCAAACGCCCGGTGAATGCCGCGTAAAATTTTTGAGCGGTCAAATTCTTCTCGGTCGCCATTTTTTTTCACAACGAGAAGCGGTGTGGCTTCGACGCGTTCAAAAGTCGTGAAGCGATATTCGCACTTTTCACACTCGCGACGACGACGAATCGATCTTCCCTCGTCAGCTGGCCGGCTATCTATAACCCGACTGCCGTTGTATGTGCATCGTGGGCATCTCATTCTTATCAGTCCTTTATTTCTTTTCTTGTCTCCAATTATAGCACAAGGGAGCTTTATTTTTGAATAGAACTTCAGATATCAGTCTGAATATGGGCGACTTAAATAAAAGCTACGCTATTTTTAGTAAAACTCTCCTCTACTGGTTGCATGATTGAATTTCGCAACCAGTAGAGAACGATTCTAGGTTTATCTTCTTATTTCAAACCTCAAACTTAGTTAAAAAGATTTGAAAAGAGGTTATGCAATCAGTGGCAGAGTATTTTTGATTCATTCGGCTATTTCAAACCTAATCACTCAATCTACCGATTGCATCATTAGATTTCGTAACCGGTAGCCTAGCTATTCATGCGATTTATTGCAATAACTTCATTTACTTTAGTGCTACTCTTTCAATTCTATAAAAAAATGTGACGAAATGGATGGCAAACTGCCCACCCATTTCGTCTCTTTTAATTTAATTCTGTTTCGTCGCTTCAAGCCATTTTTTGACTTGCTGAATCGTTTCTTCTATTGTACCTTCATTATTTATTTTTATATCGGCCCGTTTGACTTTTTCTTCTAAAGGCATTTGGGCTTGAATTCGATTGATCGCATCTTGTCTAGTTAAATGCGAATCACGAGTTAGCAAACGTTCAATCTGCGTTTCACGGTCCACATAAACCAGCAGCACTTCATCTACTTCATCGGCGTATCCTGCTTCAAATAAGAGTGGAATATCCAAAACTATTAGCGGATGGTTTTCTTCGATGAGCTGGTCCTTCTGCTCTTTGATTCGCTTCCGAATTTCTCCATGAACAATTCGATTGAGGGTATCTCGTTTTTCATCGGAATCAAAAACGATAGCTCCTAGTTTATCACGGTCGATTTCACCATCTTCTTGAATGACTTGATCCCCGAAGGCTTGACGAATTTCTTCAACAGTCGGCTCGCCGGCCTTCATCACTTCATGCGCGATGCGGTCCGCATCGATGACAGGAATGCCTTGTTCTTTAAAAAAATTAGAAATGGTTGACTTACCAGAGGCTATCCCCCCGGTTAATCCTACTATTTTTGTCATACAATCACACTCTCAATGCTTGACACACGGGGCAATAATGCGTGCCTCGGCCAGCAACTTTCGTTTTTTGAATTTCAGTGCTACAAGTGAGGCATTTTTCTCCATCGCGCCCATAAACTTGTAGTTTATCTTGAAAGTTACCCACATCACCGAAAGCATTGGCGTAGCTACGAATCGTGGTTCCACCACTTTGAACTGCCTCATCCATAACTTGAATAATCGTCTCGTGTAGGCGAATTTCTTCGTCCTCTGTTAACGTATTGGCGGGCGTAATTGGGTGGATTTGAGCGCGATGCAGTATTTCATCCGCATAAATGTTTCCAATTCCCACTACAATTTCTTGATCGAGTAAAACGCCTTTGATCGCTTTTGTTCGGCGCGTTAAAAATTCTTGCATATCTTCTAATATAAAATCTTTAGCTATCGGCTCCGGTCCTAATTTCATCAAAGAAGTATGCTTAAACTCTTCCCCTTTAGGCACCAGATGCATGCGACCAAATTTCCGCACGTCATTATAAAGAAGCTTTTTTCCACTTTCTAAATAAAAAATCACATGCGTATGTTTTCCACGAATGGGCAACTGACCGTTCTCTTCGGGTTCAACGAGCGCGTATTTCCCTTCCATCCGCAAATGCGAGATCATCACATCGTCGGTAAAATAAAACAAGAGAAATTTCCCTCGTCGATCGACCTTTTCAATTGTTTGTCCGATTAATTGTCTAGAAAATTGGTTGTGGGAGGGAGAGCCAATAATACGCGGCCATCTGACCTCGACTTTTTCAACCGTCTCGCCTACTACCAATTCATTTAGACCTCTCCGCACACTTTCAACTTCTGGTAATTCTGGCAACTTTTCTTCGCTCCATTCTAACGATCACAATTCATACCATGTTTCGCCCGAGCTACTTTCCACACTCAGCGGAATTGACAACTCAATGGCGTGTTCCATGGTTTCCTCGACTAATTTTTCAAGCGCTGGGATTTCGTTTTCCGGTGCCTCAAACACTAACTCATCATGTACTTGAAGTAGCATCTTAGCTTCTAAATTCTCTTCCTCTAAGCGCTTCGCCACTTGTACCATCGCTACTTTAATAATATCCGCAGCCGTTCCTTGAATCGGCGTATTCATCGCCGTTCTTTCCGCAAATGAACGTAAGTTAAAGTTTCGTGAATTAATATCCGGTAAATAGCGACGTCGATGGAACATCGTTTCGACAAAACCTTGTTCTTTTGCTTCGCGAATAATATTATCAATATAGTCTTGAACGCCTGGGAATTGCGCAAAGTACGTATCAATATATTCTTTCGCATCTTTACGACTAATGCCTAAGTTTTCAGAAAGTCCATAATCTGAAATGCCATAGACGACTCCAAAGTTCACTGCTTTTGCGTCACGACGCATATTCGGCGTAACGTCATCCGCAGATTCCAAGTCAAAAATTCTGACAGCTGTAGTTGTATGAACATCTTCATTTTGCTTGAACGTTTCAATTAAATGCTCATCTTTTGAAATATGTGCTAAGATTCGCAATTCAATTTGTGAATAATCCGCCGCAAAGAGTTTCCAATTATTCGCTCTTGGTACGAAAGCTTTTCTTACTTTTCGTCCTTCTTCTGATCGAACTGAAATATTTTGAAGGTTTGGATTCACAGAACTCAATCGTCCAGTACGCGCTACCGTTTGTTGGTAACGAGTGTGCACAAGACTTGTATCTTCTTCAATCACTTTTAGTAAACCTTCGACATAAGTGGACTGAATTTTTGCGATTTCACGGTAGTCTAAAATGTGTTCCACAATTGGTGCGTAGCTTCGCATTTTTTCTAGTACATCCGCTGCGGTGGAGTAACCTGTCTTCGTTTTACGAATCGGTTCATACTCCATCTTCTCAAACAAGATTTCACTTAATTGTTTCGGTGAATTGACATTAAACTCTTCGCCTGCTAATTCATAAATTGTCTTTTCATAGCCCGATAGAATTTCTGCAAACTCTACACGCAAGTTCTCAAGTTCGTTCGCATCTACTTTAATTCCATCAATTTCCATAGCGCCTAAAATAAAGGCTAATGGCAACTCGATATCATATAGCAATTCTTCTTGTTCATTTTCAGCAAGTTCATCTTTTAATTTATCTGTTAAAGAATAAATCGCATCAACTTTAGTCGCCACATGATTATACATACGTTCGACATCTTCTGGGGCCGCTTTTTTCTTACCTTTTCCATAAATAGCCTCATCAGGTAAAAGCCCTGTATACCCATGGCGTTCTGTGACCTTTAAGACTTCCCCACTACTGTCTTCAGATGTCAATAAATAAGAAGCTAACATCACATCGAATTCAACACCTTTAAGCTCCAAGCCTTTTTTCTTCAAAGCAACAGAGTTTGCTTTCGCATCGTAAGTAATCTTTGGCTGGTCCTCATTTTGAATAAAGGTTTTAAACGCATCAGAAGCAAGCGCTATATCGATTGTAGTCACGTAAACTTTCTC
>DAIOTF010000071.1:0-6283 GCA_036752165.1 Atopostipes sp. | reverse complement strand
TAGCGGGCGCATTTATGACTACAACTTCTATAGAAGCAGAAGCTGCGGTTTGGGAAGCGCGGACAGTGACTGAAATTGAAGCCGATATCGAAAAAAATGACACGGAATCACATTATACGATTCGTTGGGGAGATACTTTAGGGGCAATAGCCGAAGCATTTGGCGTCTCTTTAAATGAAATTGTTCAAATCAATGAAATTGCGAACAAAGATTTTATTATGACTGGAAATATCTTATCGTTTTCTTCTGATCACAAAACGGTCTCGATTCAAGATAGCCAAACAAATGAAGTGACGAGTTATGATGTCTCAGAACCTGAAGTAAAAGAAGTTGAGACGCCAGAAAAAGTTGAAGTGGAAGCGCCAGTTCAAAATGAAACACCTACTAAAACCTTTGTAGCACCAACGCCAACTGAGCAGTCTCACCTTGGCGAAAGTGAAGCGGACGCCAAAGCATGGATTGCGTTTAAAGAATCGACGAATAACTACAATGCGCGAAACGGTCGCTATATTGGAAAATACCAATTAACCGACAGCTATTTAAACGGTGACTTTTCACCAGAAAACCAAGAACGTGTTGCGGATGAATATGTTGCGAGCCGTTACGGTTCATGGACAGCAGCTAAATCGTTCTGGTTACAAAATGGATGGTATTAAAAATCTTATAATTTGACAGCTTATAAAGAACACACACCTAACCTTTGCAGGTTAGGTGTTTTTTTGATGAATCTTGAGAGGCTATAACAGATGTACGAGTTTTGAACTGTTTCACTCTCAGAATTTAAAAATGTAAAAAGCACTCAAGTCATCTTCAACTTAAGTGCTTATACTCTGCTTTATTTTTAAGGTGCCTACTTTAGGGATAGTATACCAGTAGATCACAAGTGGTTTAATATTTTTCTAGCTTAATTTTACAATTCAAGCTATGATAAATCTATCACACTAATAGAAAGGATTATTAATATGAAAAAAATAAATCTCGGGCTTGTTCCTCGAATAATAATCGCTATTATTATAGGTATTCTTATCGGACAGTTATCTTTTGTACCAGAAAGTTTTATCCGAATATTACTTACTTTAGCAGAATTTTTCAGCAGTTTCTTAAACTTCGTAATTCCACTTATGATTGTGGCGCTCATTACGAAAGGCATTGCAGAATTAACTGAAGGGGCTGGAAAACTTTTAGGTGTAACATTTATAACAGCTTATGGATCAACGCTTGTTTCAGGAACCATTGCTTATGTTCTAGCGATTACTATTTTTCCTAGTTTTATTACCCCAGATTTAGTCACTAATGTAATCGCATCGGGAGATGGATTAGCCCCATATTTTACTCTTCCATTAGAACCGTTTCTATCTGTAACATCTGCCCTAGTTTTTGCATTTATGATGGGATTTGGGATTTCATGGCTGCGTGGTCAAAGTCCAGAAACTGGTAACATCATGTACACATTTTTTATTGAATTTGAAGCTATAATAATGAAAGTATTAGCTGCAATTATTGTGCCTTTATTACCTTTCTACATTTTAAGTAACTTTGCGAATATGAGCTATTCAGGAAGTGTCTTTAGTATTCTATCCGTTTTCTGGCGAGTCTTTATTATCGTATTAATTCTTCAAGTTCTTTACATCTCTACTCTCTTTGTTCTTTCAGGTACTTACGCAGGGAAAAATCCATGGACACTTATCAAGAACCAAGTGACTGGCTATTTAACTGCTTTGGGTACGCAATCCTCTGCTGCTACCATTCCAGTTAACGTCGAAGTGGCTAAAAAGAATGGTGTTTCAGAAACGATTCGAAATTTCGTAGTTCCTTTAGGTGCGACAATCCATCTTGCAGGAAGCATGATCACCATTGTATCTACGTCGGTCGCCGTTCTCCTTATGTACAATCTACCTACCGACTTTGGCTCAATCTTTGGCTTTATTGCCGTACTAGGTATCGCAATGGTAGCAGCCCCGGGAGCCCCTGGTGGAGCCATTATGTCTGCTCTTCCGTTTCTACCAATGATAGGTATTGCGACAGATGCCATGCAACAGCTTATGATGAGTCTTTATATTACGCAAGATAGCTTTGGTACTGCAGCCAATGTTTCCGGAGATAATGCAATCGCAGTCTTTGTGGATAAATTTTATAAAAAAAATGAAAATGAAAAAGTAGCAGAAAAAATTTTAGTGGAAAAAGAAGTTATTTAAAAATAATTTTCTTTTAAAAAGAGTTCAATATAAAAAAAGAGAACGAATAAAACCATCCATTTATTTTAAAAATAATGGATGGTTTTTTCACTGACATTAACCTATGCATAATATAGTATTTAGCTCTTGGTAGTATAAAATCCCTTAATATTCTAATCACTCTAGAATACTAAGGGATTTGAATCTAAACTTCTTTCATTTCTTTTCGATATTCACTTAATCGTCTAATTTTGCTATCCGCTTCCTTATGGCAGTCAAAGTATTTCTTTTTACTTCCACAGTGGCAATCATTATCATCTTCTAATAATTTATCCGGCAGTATGTACACCGACTCACCCGTCAATTGACTGATTTCAATTGGAGTAAACGCATTATGTACGCGCATCCGCGTATTATTATTTAACCGCTGCAAGATATTTAATAACTCATCCACTGCCTTGTCCTCATCAAAAACCACTTCGTAATGATGAAGAAGTTGCAACGTCGCATCGAATTTGTCTTCAATCATATAAGTTAAAATCTCATTCGCTAGTGTTCGACCCGTCACCTCATCCTCAGGAAACAATTGATTCAAAAGATACTCTTCCAATTCTTCAAACACTAAAGGCTTCTCCCAGTACAGCGGATTCACATAATTTAGTAATTCTTCCTTTTCAGGAACATAGTGCGGCTTCCCGTCTTGTTTGGCACACAAAGCTTCATATTTATCTCGAGACAAATAGTAAACTTCATCCAAAAATTTATCCTCTTTAATATAGACAAACCGATTCTCAATCACTTCTTTAAGTTCTTTCAAGAAAACTTCGAATTCATTTGGATCTTTCATTTCATCATTTTGTTGATTATAAATCTCGCAAACTTTCACCGGTTCAACGTGACCATACAAATTCGTTAACGCACGAATATAATTTATTTTTAACTCCATATATAGGACTCCTTCAATCTCATATATTTCAACTTAATTATACTTTACTAATTTGTGAAACACAACACGTGTTTGATTAAAGGGGAACTTCCAAATTATATAGAAATAACTGGGTTAACAATCGATTATTATTATGTAAAGTGCCCTTTAGCGATACGAAATCCATATTCGCAGTGCACAACCCAGTAGTCTGCGCTATGAAACTGGAATTCGCAGTGCACAACCTTACTTCGTGCGCTACGAAAATGAATTTCAGGTCGCGGATCCCCATTTTAAACAAAAAAAACCGGTCTCTTCTATAAAACATAGAAAAGGCCGGTTTTCATTTTATGAAATTATAGTGTAGCTGGTGCGCCTGGTCCTAATGGAAGGCCTAAGTAGTACCAAACCATTAGCAGTAACGCCCATACGATTAAGAAAGCAATTGAGTAAGATAACATGGTTGAAACCAATGTTCCAATTCCACTCTTCTTGTCGTAACGTTGCGCAAATACGATAATCATCGCAAAATAGCTCATCAATGGTGAAATAATATTTGTCGATGAATCGGCAATTCGATAAGCCATTTGTGTCATTTCTGGTGCAATATTTAATTCAAGCAACATTGGTACAAAAATCGGCGCCATGATTGCCCATTTCGCGGAAGCGGAACCGATAAATAGGTTGATGAACGCTGTCACGAGAACAAATCCTAAAATTAATGGCAAGCCCACGAAGCCAATGCCTTCAAGAACTCGTGCACCACTCACCGCTAAAATTGTTCCTAAATTCGTGTACGAGAAGTAGTTGATGAACTGTGCGGCGAAGAAGGCTAAAACTAAATAGCCACCCATTGAGCGCATCGCTTCCGTCATTCCTGTCACTAAATCGTGTGAGTTTTTAATTTTACCTGTTGTTTTTCCGTAAAAATAACCCGGAATAGCAAATAGTAGGAAAATCATGAATAGCAACCCATTTGCTAAGAAATTATCTAAGGTCATTTGGCCGGTATCTTCGTTTAATGCTCGAAGAGGCGCATTTTCAGGAATCATCAAGAACGCCATCACAGCTAAGAAAAGGACGAGGGCAATTAACGCATTACGCATGCCACGTTTTTCGTCGTCCGTAATTGGTTCATCGTCTGGCTGATAATCGCCTGTGTATTCACCCAGTCGAGGCTCAACAATTTTTTCTGTGACGTAAGCACCGACTGCTGTTAATACAAACGTCGATACAATTAAGAAATACCAGTTCGCTGTAACGGCTACTTCATAATTGTAACCTGCGGATGTTAAAGCTTCGTTTGTAATTCCTGCAAGTAAGGCATCCGTTGGACCAAACATAAGGTTGGCTGAGAATCCACCCGACACTCCCGCAAAGGCTGCCGCAAGTCCAGCAATCGGATGACGGCCGGCTGCCGCAAATACGATGGCACCAAGAGGGATAACTACTACGTAACCTGCATCAGATGCGATGTTTGAAACAATACCTGCAAAAAGTACCGCAGCTGTTAGTAGACTCGTTGGCACATTTTGTAAAAGTCTTTTCAGAGTTGTTCCAATTAGGCCCGTCCATTCAGCTACTCCAACCCCAAGCATCGCGACCAATACCGTACCAAGTGGTGCAAAGCCAGTGAAGTTCGTTACGGCCGAGTTGAATATGTAGGCTAATCCGTCGCCTGTCATTAAGGATACGGCCTCAACCACTACGCTTTCTCCTGTCGCATCTGTATAATCCACCGTCACACCAAAGCGCGCGATGATTTCAGAAAGCACAATCAATCCGACTGCTAATAATATAAATAAGACCACTGGGTGGGGCAATCGATTCCCGACCCGTTCAATCATACCGAAAAAGCCTTTGTTTTCGCTTTTAACCGGTTCATTCATTTTTCTTCCTCCTTGAAAATAAATAATTAACAAAAAATTCCGTTACACATTCTCTAGTTTATAACAAAACTGAGATTTATTGCAACGGAATGTACCGATTTCATAAAATTTTATAAAGAGAGCCAGATGAATAGGGAATTAGATATTCTATCGTCCAGCTAATTTGTTTACGTGGAAGATAGACACTCCATCGTCCAGCTAATTTATTTATGTGGAAGATAGACACTCCATCGTCCAGCTAATTTTATTACGTAGACGATAGACCTTCCAACGTCCAGCTAATTCCAAAAAACAACCTATTCCATCTTAATCATACTTCCCCGCACGTAAATCCTCAGCCGCTTGTTCAAACTCTTCCTTCTCTTCTTCAGACAACTCTGGATACTTAGGATTCAATTCTTCTAATTTGCGAAGCAAGATTTCACTAATCACCAATCGGCCATAATCGCCATGATCGGCCGGCACGACAAACCACGGCGAGGATTCTGTCGAGGTATGCTGAAAGGCCGCCTCGAAAGCGTCCATGTGTTCATCCCAATGCTTTCGATCCTTCAAATCACTCATTGAAAATTCCCAGTTTTTATCCGGATTTTCAAGACGATCCAGCAAACGCTCCTTTTGAATATCCTTCGACACATGCAAGTAAATCTTCACCATATGAAAGCCATTATTGGCCAGGTACTCTTCAAAATGACGCACATCCGCATAACGCTTCATCCAAATATCCGGATCCTTTTGAATCGACTCCGGCAGAGGCTCTTCCTTATGCGTCTCATACACCCGCGCCGCCACTAACTCCTCATAATGCGAGCGATTAAACACCCCAATCATCCCCCGCTCCGGCATCGCGTCATGCAAGCGCCACAGAAAATCATGCTTCAAATCCTCTTCTGTCGGCTTATCAAAAGACGTCGTATGCAAAGCCTGCGCACTCAATCGCGAAAACAAATACCGCACCGCCTCATCCTTCCCAGCCGCATCCAAGGCCTGCAGCGCAAAAATAATCCCCTGCTTCTCCTCGGCCAACAAGCGTTGCTGCATCTCTTGCAGTTTTTCTGTATTTTCTTTTAGTCGCTCTTCAATCTCTGCTTCGCGAATGCTTTCTAAATCAATGCCAGTTTCAAAAGTAGATAAATCAACCGGTTGACCCGGTTTTACTTTATATTGGTCAATGTTTAAATTACTCATAGCTATCCCCACCTTTTCTATATTTTACCTGAAGAACAATAAAAATTGAGCATAGATGCTTGTGATATTGATAAAAATATTGGATAAATTAGTAAAGACTTCTCTTT
>DAIOTF010000070.1:0-6375 GCA_036752165.1 Atopostipes sp. | reverse complement strand
TGAAAAAGCAACCATTCGTACAATATGTGAATATGGGGTGTTGAATTTTACAAAACCACTAACTGCAAATGCTTTACTGGACTTTTTTAATGGGCAAGCAAGTAGAGGCTATATTATTAAAGTTTTGAAAAATCATTTTAGATTAATATCGAGAGGTAGAGAAGATTATTATGAAAATAACTTTCGATTATATACTAAAAAAATTTGAATTGATAATGCTGTTAAAATTCACCAAATTTATTTTCGTGAATACTAACGCCATTTGGATTCACCAAATCTATTTTCGTGAATACTAACGCCATTTGGATTCACCAAATCTGTTTTCGTGAATACTAACGCCATAACCACACAAAAAGACGAGCCAGCGGCTCGTCTTTTATTCATTATCCATTATTTATGCAAGAAGGTTTACATATACGCCGTAGCCACCGACTAAGAAATGATAAATCAGTGTGAAAATGAAGGTGTATCGCCACCAGGTTCTGAAGAAAGTGCTTATGATTAAGATACGCTTGCTAAAGGCTAGATAGGAAGCATAACCGATGCCAAAGACACTTAATAATATGTAAAAATATAAATGGGCCGGCTCTAAATTCGCTAAATAGGTTTGAATCGTTACCGATAGTAATAAGTAAGGAGTCAAAAAATCAACAGTTTTTAATGGGATCGGCAAAAAACTTAAATTTGGTTTTAATTTTACACCAATAAAAATCATGAGAAGCGGGAAAAGATAGAAAAATAGATATAATAATTGATCGACTGTCTCACTCACGATCCACCATTCCTTTACTATAAAATCAATTTCATTTATCATAACAAAAAAAACGCCCTTTGAGTAGTTCCAAAAGACGTTTTTAAGTAGGTTGCGGAAAATAAATATTACTCACCAACAACTTCTTTACCATCATAATGTCCACAAGACGGGCAAACATGATGACTTTTTCTCAATTCACCACAGTTTGTACATTCGCTCAAGTTAGGCATTGATAATTTTTGATGTGTACGACGTTTTAATTTCTTTGATTTTGAAGTTCTTCTTTTTGGTACTGCCATGTTCCAAACACCTCCTTAAAATATTTCAACTAACTATTCATGCATCGCTTAGTCTTCATCTTCCGAAAATAAATCCATATCTTTTAAGATATCAAATGGGGAAGCTTTAGATTTTGCTGACTCATCACTGACAGGTTTTGAGTCCATCTCATCTTCTAATCGCATACTCCAGTCTCGTCCGCTAGGCAGCTCATACGAGTCTTGCTCTTCTTCGGACAACACCTTCAATGGAATCGAAGCTAAAATTGTATCTTCAATTGGTTTTTGAAGGTCAAGGATATCTTTCTCTAATGAGAAATATAAGTCATCCTCGATTTCATCTTCATTAGCCACAATGCGTGCGTCAGGCGCGAGATAAACTTCATGAAATGGCAAAGTCATATCTAATTCAACCGGTTCAAGTGATCGTGAAGAAGGCATTGTAAGTGTAAGATCTAATGTAAGATCCACATAATACTTATCGCTTCCTTCAAGCGTAATTGTTCCTTCGATTTCGACTGGACTCGCATCAATCAGATCATCCTTACGATTCTTTAACGCATTCGTTAAATTCACTACTCCAGAAACAGGATAGTAATCATTCCGGTATCTTTGAAGTTCAGCTAAAGACCATTTTAATTTCATCTTTGTCACCTCAAACATGATCGAAGTTTATATTGAATGTGAATAGACAACACCAGTTATTATACACGCTCTTAACCCTAGTGTCAATCAAATTTTATAGGCTTTCGCTTAAAATCCTGCTCCAAAATAGACGGACGTGCACCCAATTGATAAATTGCACCCGCCTGGATGTCCAATCTTAATTTTTTTGATTGCTTTTGACCCACATTCGAAACCAATCGCCGGCCTATTGAATGCTTCACATGCCCTAAATATTCCTGGCCTGTTTGGTTAAAACCAAGCACACGGATAGCTGGCTCTTCCTCTAATTGTCCGATAATTTCATTCTTTTCCCACTGTAAGAGCGTATACGTTAATAACCGTTGCAAGCGCGTTTGTGTATAGCGCTTCGTTTTAATCTTACGCATAAACCCTTCAAAACTCTCCGCTTCGCGAATAAAATCTTTCAACCGGTTTTCTAACCCTTCAGTCATTTGATAAATTTCTCGTAGAGAATCTTTTGACTGCACAGTTAACTGATATTTCAGTAAAGAAAAATAATTTTCCCAATGAACCATTTGAGGAGCAGCTTCCTTAAAATATGAATAGGATTGTTTGGGAATATAAGTAGAAACCTCTTTTCCATTCAAAACAGCTTGTCGAATAGCTGTTGCACTTGCAATAGGACTATCCACAGTTAATTCAGTATCCGCATAACCGGCCTCAGCTCTCTCTAATGGAAATAACTCAATTTCGTCCCTCAAACCTAATCGAATAATTTCTTTTGCATAGGCAAAGCCTAATTGATTGTTTGGAGATTGCAAATGCAAAGGAAAATCAGGTGCCAAGCTTTCTATAATTAGCTCCATTTGCTTGGCATAAGGCTCTTTACTTTTTTCCCCTTTTTTAATTTCCTCCGCTATCCGCTCTTCATTTTCGAAGAGCCACTGAGCACTATTGAAGAAATCCGAGGCTGAACCAGATTCGACGCCAAAGCTTAAGGTATCAATCTGAAGCGCACTTAGAATTTGAATGGCTCCTTTTGCGAAAAAGTCAGCGGGCTGTGTGGAAAAGACGACGGGCAACTCGACGATAAGATCAACGCCACCGGCCAGCGCCATTTTCGTACGGGTCCATTTGTCCACAATGGCTGGCTCCCCTCGTTGGAGGAAGTTTCCGCTCATAACTGCGATGACCACATCCGCGCCTACTTCTTTTCGGACTTGCTCCACTTGATAGGCGTGACCATTGTGAAAAGGGTTATATTCAGCGACAATTCCACAAGCTTTCATAAAAATCCTTCCTTATTTTCGGGCGTGGAAAAACCAGCGTGTATTGTCCCCAGTAATTTCCTCACCAAAATCAGCTGAAACAGCAATATTTTTGAATCCTGCAGTTTCTAGCATATTTACATAGTCCTGAATGGGATACGTGCGTTCTTTGTGCAACTCTTCTTGGCGTTCATATCGACCGTCTTCCTGCTCAATAAAGAAAGATAAATCATGCTCAACCGAATGAGGAACGTCTCCTTCAAAACTATCCCAGAAAAAGACAATGCCTGGAAGTTCATCATGGTAAGCATAGCCGTCTAAAGTGGCGATGTGTTCTGTCGTAAAGACGTCGAATAAGAAGTCGCCGCCCTCATTTAAATGCGCATAAACTTCAGCAAAGGTCGTTTCTAAATCCTCACGTGTCTGTAAGTAACACAAAGAATCACAGAAACTGATTATCGCATCGTATGTACCAAAATTCGATAGATCCCGCATATCGCCTTGGATGAGTGGAAACTCCATATCGGCTGCTTGCTGGCGTTCATAAGCCAATGCCAACATTTCTTCGGATAAATCCATACCTTCCATTTCATAACCGGATTCTTTTAATAAAATCCCTAGTTGTCCATTTCCGCACCCTAACTCTAAAACAGAAGAGCCTTTTTGTAAAAGCTCTTCTGTATAGGTTTGCCAGTCTAAAAAGACGTCTTCATCCATTAAAGCACTATAGACATGAGCAAATACATCATAAATCATTCTTCTGTAATCCATTCTGAAACGTCGACTAATTCTCCGTCTGTCCAAAGCCCTTCTAAGTTATAGTGGCTTCGTTCATCTTCATCAAAGACATGAACAATTACTGCACCTAAGTCGATTAAGACCCAAGCGCCCGCTTGTTTTCCTTCAACGTTTATTTTATTTGGGTCCATCCCAGTTTTTTGAGCTTCATCTACTACAGCTTCCGCAATCGCATTGATTAAACGGCTGTTTGATGCATGCATGATGACGTTATAATCAGACATCACTGAAATATTTTGCATGTTAATGGCCATGATATCTTTTGCTCGGCGGGCATCCGCAGTTTTTACAACGAGTTCTAATAATTCTTCAGGTGTTTTTGTCATTAATTACATTCCTCCAATTAATTCGCGACCCAAGCATTATAGCTATCGATCGCTTTCGGGTAAATTTTCATTTTATTTGATAATAAATGTTGAATCGTTTGTTCCATTTCATAACGAACAGCTTCGCGAATCGACTCTTCTGCTAATTCACGGGCTTTACTGACACCCTCAAAGTCACGTCCTGGTTCAATATAATCAGCCACAAATACAATTTGTTCGACCAGACTCATCGTTGGCGCGCCAATAGTATGATTGGTTATTGCATTTAAGATTTCTTCATCTTCAATTCCAAATTCGCGACGCGCAAGAATTGCCCCTACTGGTCCATGCCAAATCGCACTACCATATTGGGTCAAATCTAAATCCATATTTTCACTTATAATGAGATCTAACATCTCAGCTTCTGCTTGTTCCTTCGCATAATCGTGTAGTAATGCAGCTAAACTTACTTTTTCTGTATCCTCACCGTAAAGTTCTGCAAGTTCAATGGCTTTTTTTTCTACACCTAAGACATGCTTGAAACGTTTTTTACTCATTGAAGCAGAAACCTCTTCTAAAATTTCTTCACGTGAAAATGTAGTGTACTTATTCGTGTATTCCATTGGTTTTTGACTCGTCATCTTGATACAACCCTTCTCGTTCAATATAATTTTGGACATCTTCTGGCACTAGGTATTGAATCGTACAGCCTTGTGCAACTTTCTTGCGAATGGCACTGGAACTAATATCCACTAATGGAACATCAACCATAATTAATGGATAGTCTGTTTCAGCTTCATAACCTGGCCGATTGACGCCTACAAATTGGACCAATTCGACGAGCTTATCAATTTCATACCACGTCGGTAAATCCTCAATCATATCTGCCCCAATAATAAAATAGAAATCTACAGCTGGATACAAGTCCACTAAAGCTTTCATTGTGTTGTAGGTGTAATTTTTTCCACCTTTTTCTACTTCATAGAGCTCCATTTCAAAGTTCGAATTGGTTTGGATAGCTAACTCCAAGAGTTCCACTCGAATATCCGATGATATGGTCTTTTTATCGATTGAAGAATGTGGGGGTTCAGCTGTTGGTAGAAAAACTATTTTATCTAAATCCAACTGATCGCGTACTTGTTCGGCAATAATTAAATGGCCGATATGTGGTGGATTAAATGTTCCACCGAGTATGCCCACTTTTTCGCGCTGGCTAGTTCGAATTTCTTCAATTAAAATCTCTGGTTCTGTCACAATGGCTTGTTTACTCAAACCCAATCGTTCCTTTCTATCCAAATTGTTCACAAATTATCTTGGTAATTCTTTTGAATAGCGTTGATACTTTTCCTCATCCGCTGGTAAATATAAGACAATCACTCCACCGATGACTTGAACTACCGTAATATCTGAGTGTTCTTCGATGAATGCAGCTGCTTCTTTTGCAGATGTATCTGAATTTTGTAAAACTTGAACTTTCATTAATTCTCTTTTCGAAAGTGCAGCTTCATATTCACCAATCACTTCTTCAGTCAATGGATTTTTCCCGATTTGAAAGACCGGGCTCATATCATGTGCTTGTGCGCGTAAAAATCGTTTTTGTTTGCCTGTTAATTGAGTCATAGAGACTCTCCCTTCATTTTGAAAAATAATTATATGATTGCTTTTCGTACAAATACGTCGATGCCTTCTGGTGCCCACATCGATACTTTTGTGTTTGGTTCATGCACCGCTACCCATCCTAATCCTGATACAACTACATCAGATGGCTGCTTAATTGTAAATTGGTGCTCTTTTAATTTTGGATAGTCTTCTTTTACAAAATCACTTGGTGGGGTAATCATTTCACCTAAATGCTTTTCATAAAATAAATCCGCTTTTTCAAGTTTCGTGCGGTGCAGATTGATTTCATTTGCTTTATAAAAGACAAAGGGTTGCTTGCCTGAACCTTTGATGTAATCAAAGCGCGCCAAGCCACCGATAAAGATTGTCTGCTCTTCATTTAATTGATACACGGCTGGTTTTATTTCACGTCTTGGAATCACTTTCTTTAAATCATTATGTGACAAATGATTCGTCAGATTTGATCGATGCACAATTCCTGGTGTATCTATTATATCTCTTCCATCTTCAAGTGGAATTTCGATACTTCCAAGTGTCGTACCTGGGAAATAAGAAGTCGTAATGACATCCGGTGAATCTGTCGCAATATTAATAATTTGATTAATAATCGTGGATTTTCCGACGTTTGTTGCGCCCACGACATAGACGTCACGACCATTTCGCTCTTTGTCAATGGTTTGCATAAGTTTTCGAATACTGTCTTTATTTAACGCGCTCGTTAGCAC
>DAIOTF010000069.1:0-6455 GCA_036752165.1 Atopostipes sp. | reverse complement strand
CAAGAAAAAGTGATACAGTAACTAAGGTGTTAATTTTCGAAGAAAGATCTTAGGAGGATGTTGAATGGAAGCGAATAAAACAAAGGTGAGCACGGCTTCACTAAAAGTGTTAGCGGGCTGGGGAATTGATACGATTTATGGAATTCCTTCAGGTACGTTGGCGCCTTTAATGGAAGCGTTAGGCGAACAAGAGGAAACAGATATTAAATTCCTTCAAGTAAAACATGAAGAAGTTGGCGCGATGGCGGCCGTTATGCAGTGGAAATATGGCGGAAAATTAGGCGTTTGTGTGGGTTCAGGTGGACCGGGTGCGTCTCACTTAATTAACGGACTTTACGACGCGGCGATGGACAATACGCCAGTGCTTGCGATTTTAGGTGCACGTCCTCAAAAAGAGTTAAACATGGATGCGTTTCAGGAATTAAACCAAAACCCAATGTTTGATCACATTGCGGTTTACAACCGTCGTGTGGCTTACGCAGAACAATTACCGAAAATGATTGATGATGCGGTTCGTACAGCGATTGCGAAGCGTGGGGTTGCTGTTTTAGAAGTTCCTGGAGACTTTGGATTTAAAGAAATTGCGGAAGATGCCTTTTATTCTTCTGGACATAGCTACCGTGATTATGTGTCATCTGCGATTAATGAAGCGGATATTGACGCAGCGGTTGAGGTTTTAAAAGGAGCGAAGCGCCCAGTTATTTATGCAGGAATCGGAACAATGGGTCATGGTCCAGCGGTTCAAGAATTATCACGTAAAATTAAAGCACCAGTCATTACAACAGGTAAAAACTTTGAGACATTTGAATATGATTTTGAAGCCTTAACAGGTTCAACTTACCGCGTAGGTTGGAAGCCAGCGAATGAGGCAGTAAAAGAAGCAGATACAGTATTATTCGTCGGTTCAAACTTCCCATTTGCGGAAGTCGAAGGTACGTTTTCAAATATCGAAAACTTTATCCAAATTGACAACAACCCAGCAATGCTTGGAAAACGTCACGATGCGGATGTTGCGATTTTGGGTGACGCAGGCGAAGCTGTAGATATGTTGTTGGATAAAGTTGAGACGGTTGAAGAGTCGGCATGGTGGAACGCGAACTTGAAAAATATTCAAAACTGGCGCGACTACATGACGAAATTGGAAACCAAAGAAAGTGGACCGTTACAATTGTATCAAGTCTACAATGCGATTAATAAACATGCGGATGAAGATGCGATTTACTCAATTGACGTTGGAAATTCAACGCAAACGTCGATTCGTCACTTACACATGACACCAAAAAACATGTGGCGTACATCACCACTTTTTGCGACAATGGGAATTGCGCTTCCAGGTGGGATTGCGGCTAAGAATGTTTACCCGGATCGTCAAGCTTGGAATTTAATGGGTGACGGGGCATTTTCAATGAACTATCCAGATGTTGTCACAAACGTTGTTTTTGATTTACCCGTTATTAACGTCGTCTTTACGAATACAGAGTATGGGTTTATCAAAAACAAATACGAAGATACCAACGAGAATACATTTGGTACGGAATTTACAGACGTCGACTACGCTAAGATTGGCGAAGCGCAAGGGGCAGTTGGATTTACAGTTACGCGTATTGAAGATATGGACCAAGTCATGGCGGATGCGGTGAAAGCTAATAAAGAAGGGCGTACAGTGGTGATTGACTGTAAAATCACGAAAGACCGTCCAATTCCAGTTGAAACGTTGAAATTAGACCCAAGCTTATATAGCGAAGAAGAAATTCAAGCATATAAAGAAAAATACGAAGCGGAAGAATTAGTTCCGTTCAGCGCATTTTTAACAGCTGAAGGTTTAGAATCTAAAGTAGCAAAATAAATAGTAATTTGAGGTGAGTCGGCTTGTTGAAGCGGCTCGCCTTTTTTATGCCGATCTGCGACTACAAAATTAGAAAATATAGTTACAAAATTTCTACTCCGTATTTAAGTTTACAGACCGTTTACCCACAAGTTTTCATCTCGATTTTTCATTTTTAAATTTTTGTAGTATAATAACTCAGGATTCATCATTTTAAGAAAAGTAAATTAGGGATATGAGGAGAATTTAGGATGTCGGATGTAATAGTGGAAACTTTGGACGGCTTAGTGCTCAAAGGACTTCCGAAGGCGGAGACGTTAGAGGCAAGCTTAGAGGCCTACACAAAGCCAAACTTAATCAAATTAGCAAAAGAAAATGACTTTGACGTGAAGCAAAGCTGGAACAAAGATCAAATGATCGAAGTCATCAGCGAAGGACTTAAAGCTTCTGTGGACGAACGCTTCGCGAAATTTGAAGCAGAAGAATTGTCAGCACTAAAAGAATTATTAGAGGGTAAAACAGAAGAAGCCAAAAATCATAAAGAGACAATTGCTTCAGCAGTAAACCAAGGAATTCTTTATGTGTCAGAAGATAACGATGACTTGGCCTTTACAATGCCAAAAGAATTTGTAGGGCAATTAGACAAAGTTGAAGAAAAGGTAGAACCTGTAGAAAAAGCAGAAAAACCTGCGGATAAAGTAAAAGAGGCTACTCGCCCAATTCCTTACACTACAAGACGTCGTAGAACACAGGAAGTTGAACAACGCATTATTGGCGAAAAAGTAGGTCGAAATGATCCGTGTCCATGTGGAAGCGGCAAGAAATATAAAAAATGCCATTGGACTGAACATCAAAAAGATGGTGTGACAGCTTCATACTAAAAAATAAACGGCGTGCATTCGATTCAGAATGGCACACCGTTTTTTCTATTCAAAATAAATGTTTTCTGTTGTTCCATCACCAGGCGCAAATTCTTGCGTACCAGGCAATTGAACAAGCGTTTTTGGTTTCACGAGGTCAAAGAAATTTTGTAAAATTCGTTGGCCTTCTGGGAAAATAGGACTAAATGCTTCTGGATGGAATTGTGTACTGTAAATCAATTTATCTTTATGACGCATCGCTTGCACACCGCACATTTCAGAAGAGGCAAGTAGCTCAAAATTTTCCGGCACTGCTTTTACTTCTTCTAAATGGTATTCATACACCATAAAAGGATTTGCGACGCCATTAAAGAGTGGATCACCAAGACGCATCGTCATTTCAACGTAACCTTCTTCACGGATGGGTTCCTCATTTTCAGAAACTTCAACCATTCGACCGAGTTCAGCACCATAAGCTAGAGAAATCAACTGATGACCAAGACAAATGCCAAACATAGGTACGTCCGTTTCACGAATCAATTCTAACTCCGCATCGTAGGCATCTTTTGCCACATCTCCGGCATATGTAAGACGGCCCGTTAAAAAAATCATATGGGGGTCAATCATTTGTATGTTTTCTTTTGAAATATCTGTATAATGCAGAATTTCAAAGGATACTCGCTCGTCATGAGCTAATAGGGCTTCGCCAATTTTTGGAGCCAGACCCAAGTTCTTTTTATCGTATTCATTATTTACAATCAAGACTTTCGTCATCATTGTATCGCATCCTTTCCTTTTTTATTTTTGAGCATAAGGCTTCTCAGCCGTAACACTTCAGACCGCATGAAACTCAAACCTACCTAAAAAGGCAAAAATAAAAAATACACAATTGTCTTTCAGCGTATTTGTAGGAGTGAGCATGAAATTTTGCAATCTTCAAAAATAGTTCATTTTAAGCGCTAAAAAAGCACCTCGAAAAATTCGAGATGCATTTCTCTTTTGAAATTATACTCTATCTTATCTCTTTTTGTCAAAGCAATATTTCACAATTTCACAAAATTTTTAATTAAAATTTAAATGAAAAATTATGCATGAATTTCTGTGTAATTTGATAAAATTGTTCTTCTTCCATACTTTCAATAAATTTAATTGAATACCTTATCATAGAATTTTTTTAAAATAACATGTAATTTTCTACAATCTCATCCGCTTTTTGTACTAATGCTTTCACATTATTGTTCGCAAAATGCGTGTTTGAAATCCATGGGCCAAGCACAAAACAATTCGGTAACTGGCCGTACCGCTGGTTAATAACCTGCGTTTCGGGCCACGTCACCAACAAACCGCGCTGCGCCTTATCCAATAAAAATCCCTTATTCAGTAAGTTCGCCAAGAGCGGGTTCGCTTCGCCAATGGTCTCCGTATTGAAATCAAAGCCAGACGCATTAATCACGATGTCGGCTTCAAAAGATTGCCCACTTTCACTTTCTAAACAAAAAGTGGTGTCTTTAGTGATACGGATTAAATCAGGAACCACATAAAGCTGGTCTTCAGCCCATAATTCATACATGTTTTTAACCGCATCGGGTGCTAATCGCACTTGGTAGTGACTAAAAAGTGGGGCGTAAGTTTCTCGGTATCGCTCTTGATCCGATTGAGTCATTGCCATATATAAGTCGCCTAAATAACTAGAAAGTCTCGCAATATAGCCTTGCAGTTTAGAAAGGTCTGGATGTTCTTTACCAAAATAAGTTTCATAAGTGCCTTTTAAATCCATTGGATCATATACTTTTCGAATTGCCGCTAAATCAATCTGATTCTTTTCTAAGTCTTCTTGAACAGTTTCAACAATTCGTTCTAATGGGAGCTTACCTTTATTTTCTAAAACTTCCTTTTCAATCCAGTCTCGGTCTAAAGAATATTCGAGAGTTGTGCCTTGATAAGGTAGCACTCGTAATGAATTAAAGAAAGGCACGATTGTGAAAATACCCAACGGATGTTGTAAGTCTTTTTCATGGCTCAAGTAATTAACCAAATCAAAGGACGTCAAGTTTGAACCGATAATGGCCACTCTCGCATCATCAGAAATTACCTTTAATTTTTCGACCACTGGATAAGGGTCGTGGATATAATTTTCTTGTCCCTTTAAATTGTAAAAATCTTTATATGGAGGATTCCCAACGGCTAAAAAGAGGGCGTCGTAATCGCCATACTCCTTACCATTTACATCTTCTAATTGATAACCCTTTTGAATCGTCGTATCTACAATTTCTGTTTGAATATGTGTGACATTTTCTTTTTCTAAAAGAGGTGTCAAGCGCTCACTTGCGTATTCGCCAAAAACTGTTCGAGGCACTAAATCAATTGTAGACTGATAGGCTGGATAATGCTCTTCCAACCATTTTGAAAATTCAGAGGAATCTTTTGGGTTCAACGACATGGCTGTGGGAAAAGCATTCAGTAGTAGATGCGTGGAATCTTTTCGGTAGGCTAAGCCGACTGCGGGCGCAGAATTCGGGTCAAAAATATCCACTTGAACATCCGCTGTTAATTTCCCAGACGTTTCCAAAGCCATCAAAACAGCCGCTCCGCTTACGCCAAAACCAACAATTGCAATTTTCACTAATATCACCATTTCTGTTTGTAATCAAAATAAGTGTAGCACAAACTAGTTAGAGAGAGTGAGTGATAAAAATGAAGAGAAATCCTAAACCATTGTCAAAATAGACAAGTTCACGGCCTGAAAGTCAGATTCGTAGCGCATGACTATCTACTCTGCACTACGAAATCCAAATTCACATCGCACGACACATAGTTCTGCGCTACGAAACTCGAATTCGCACGTCGAACGATTAAAAATGAGGTCTAAATTACAAATCGGAGCCTTTAAACCCTAAAAAAAGAGCTGACCGACTTAATATCCGGCAGCTCATTCCGTTTATTTCGTTTGTTCATCCACAAATGAATTAATCACATGCTTGGTATCCCATTCCCCCATTGAAAAGAAAGTAATCGGGTAGGTTTTGTCATAAATTTCTGAATGAATTTCTTTTTTAGAATAACCTTGCTTATGCAAAGAAAGAATCCGTTCTTCAAGCTCTTTCAAATTCTCCCACTTTTCCGTTAGCGCCTGGCGTCCATTTTCGACGTAACCGGCGTGGCAACAAAATACTTCGTCAAAATCATAATCAAGCACGCGTTCGAGAGAATGCATAATAGAAGGCATGCTTTCTTCGCGCAAGACGACTTTTATTTTTGGGCTGACAAATAAATCACCCGTAAACAATTGACCGGTTTCTCGATTCAGAAACGACAAATGATCCTTTGTGTGTCCAGGCGTTTCTATCACGTCCCAATTCGCATTTCTTGACCTGAATGTCTTACCAATAGGTTGCGCTTCAAAGGGTTGTCTTCTTCCCCAAAATATTTGGCGGTACAAGGGATATTTCGCTTTATTCGCCACTTTCTCAACCGACTGCTCATTTATAAACACCGGCACCCCGTATTTTTCCTGCACATATCTTGCACCACCCGTGTGGTCCTCATGCGCATGCGTTATCAGCACTTTGTCTACATCCACTGTTTCAAAAAAGGGTTTAAATTCGCGAAGCAACGTCTCTGCCCCGCTGTCGATCAACACGCCATCGACCTCAAAACAGTGCACATTCAGCTCGACGCTAGAAAAAGCGACCTTGCCGTTAATCGCGCGCACGCCATTTTTTTCTTTAAGCTGAGAATCTTTTTTCAAAATCATTCCAACACCTCATTAT
>DAIOTF010000068.1:0-6523 GCA_036752165.1 Atopostipes sp. | reverse complement strand
TGAAACAAGAACATCTTCTTGTCCTTGAACGGTACGATAATCTTCCGATCAAAGAAAAAGAGGAATTATCTGTTTCTGGAAATGATTTAATGAAAGAAACAACCGTACGTCCTGGAAAATGGATGAGTGAAGCGCTAGAGAGCGCATTGAAAGCAGTTATTTATCGAAAAATTGACAATGAAAAACAAACGATTATTCTCTGGTTAAAAGAAAATAATTTTATACCAGGTTTAAATGATTAAAATATATAATGAAAAGAGGTGTTCTTTCTTTGCTATCTGAAGAAGTCTATGCAGTCGTCGACCTTGAAGCAACAGGTGGTAGTGTTGGCGCTGATGAGCGAATTATTCAATTTGCATGTGTATTAATCAAAAATGGAAAGGCGATTCACCAATTTGAATCCTTAGTGAATCCTGATAAAAGTATTCCAAGAGCAATAAAGAATCTTACGGGTATTTCAAATAATGATGTAAAGAAAGCACCATATTTTGAAGAATTAGCCCCAATGATTTTATCTTTATTAGAGGACACTGTTTTTGTTGCTCATAATGTCGGTTTTGATTTCCGTTTCTTAAATGAACAACTGAAAGCGCATGGGTTTAAGGAGTTGAAAAATCCAGCTATTGACACCGTTGAACTTACTCAAATTCTTTATCCCACTTTAGATAGTTTTCAATTAGAAAATATTGCGAGCTATTTAGATTATGATTTATCTGATGCACATGATGCACTAGCGGATGCAAAAGCAACGGCTCATATCTTTATAAGTTTATTTAATTATGCAAAATCACTTCCTTTAGTGACGTTAGAAAAACTTACAGAATTGGCTGCATGCACAACTCATGAAACAGAGTTGTTTTTTAAACGTGCCTTAGAACGTGCGAAAAAATACGTAAAACCTTTAAGAGATGATTTAGTTGTAGTAAACCAAATTGCAATAAAAACTCCGAAAAAATCGTCGCATTCTGACCGTCAAGCGCAAATGCGGGTCGAATACCCACAAACAAAAGAAGAAAAAGAACGGTATCTAAAAAACGATTACATATATAGAGATGTGCAAGGTGAAATGATGGATACTATCCATCATTATTTAAACCAAGCGCCTTCCATTGAGAAATTAGCTATTGAAGCACCGCCAGGCATTGGGAAAACAATGGGCTATATGTTCCCCATTGCTTTTCATAAAAAAAATAAACATCCTGTAGTAGTAAGTACTCATACGACAGTTCTACAAACACAACTACTTACCCAAACTTTGCCTGATTTAGAAGAGATACTAGGTCGAGATATTCAAGCAACTTTAGTCAAAAGCCGTTCACATTATATCTCACTTAGTATCTTTGAGCGTTGGTTAAAATTTATTCAAGCCAAAGATTCTGAAGCTTATTTAAGTATGCGGATTTTAGTTTGGCTTACGCAAACGACGACGGGAGATCTTTCAGAAATTAATGCGGGCAGTCATCTTGACCTGACTTTCTGGCAAGAAATTCGTGTGACTCAAAACCAGCCAATCGATAGTCATTGGCAAGCGTATGATTTTTATGAAAGAATTAAACAATCAATTAAAAATTCAGAAGTTATCATCACAAATCATCACTTTTTAGCTTATGATTGGCAATCCAAAGAACCGGTTATTCCGTCACTTGAATATCTAGTTGTAGATGAGGCGCATCATTTTCCGGAAATTGTAACTCAAGTAAGTACCCAAGCAATTCATGGGATTGAATTGCTGTCACAATTAGAAAAGATGGGGTCGTTAAATGAGAATACAGGTATTTTACAGTTGGTTAATCAACTAGAAAAAGACAATGTAATAGAAGCAGTTGAATTACTTAAAATAGTCCGAACTACGGAATTAATTAAAGAATCGTGGGAATCTATCTTTCAGAGCTTTTTAACTTATTATGAAGAAGGGACATTCTCCCCGCAGAGAGATTCACAGTTTATTGAGAATATCTTAGATATCGAACAATTAGACTTCAAGAGAAAAAGAGTCTTAAAAAATATTGATCGTGGATTAGAAGAATTTATTTATGTGGGCCAAAAAATATCTAAGTATGCGTCAGAATCGTTTGACGAGTTATCAACGACTAACCAGCTCCTTTTAATTGAACTTGGAAAATTAACTACTTTTATGACGAGTTGGAAACAAAGTTTCCAGATATTATTTGATTTGAAAAAACAACAAACCAATGCGCTAAGATGGGTGAGCTATTTACCTAAGCACATTGAAAATTCATTTCAATTTCATGCTTTACAGTGGGGAGAAGGTCATTCTTTAATCGATTATTTAGCCAATCATTCTAAAGTTATTTTTACTAGTAGTACATTGTCTTATCAAGATAGTGAACAGTATTTTTCCGATCAGTTAAAAAACTTACCACTGAAATTTTTGCAGTTACCGAGTCCTTTTGATTATGGCAAACAAGTTCGAGTGATGTTACCAGAGAACAATATCAATCCGAAAAATTTACGGAATGAAGAATATGCTTTAATACTTGCGAAGGAGCTAACAGCTATTTTAAAAGATACATCAGCGAATACGATTGTACTCTTTCGTTCGTTAGCTATTTTACGTGAAGTTTATGAGATATTATCTCAAACTGACGAATTGTCTGACTATATGTTATTAGCTCAATCAATTTCAGGCACACGCAACCGTATTTTAAAAAACTTCAAAAAGCATCAACCAGCAATTATTCTTGGTGCAGATAGTTTTTTTGAAGGGATTAATTTGCCCGAAGAAGAATTAGAATTGGTCATCTTAACTAGACTACCATTTCCAGCTCCTGATACACCTATCATGCAACTGAAAGCTGAGTACTTGAAGAAATACCAACTTAACCCATTTACTCATGAGTATTTACCACAAGCTGTTTTAAAATTTAAGCAAGCTTTTGGGCGCTTAATCAGAAATGAGGCAGATAAAGGGGTTCTGGTCGTATTAGATGAGAGGTTCTTAACAGCTAATTATTCAAAAGTATTTACCAAGGCTCTACCAAATGGAGTTCCAATTGAAATTTATAAAAATAATGAGTTGGGCATTCAAATTCAAAAATTTATTGAAGATTGAAAATAAATTCATTTTAAATATCTATTTGACGATGTTTCAATCATCCAAAGAATTTGCTATACTATAGAAGTTGATTTTTACTAATTTAAATAAGAAAAGGTGAGTCTGAGTGAAAAAGTTTTTAATGACGTCCATTATTATAATGTTACTTTTGATTTTGGCAGTGACAACCGTCATTACTCGCTCTCTTACACCATTTAATCAAGCTGAAGCTGAAACGATTGAACTTGCTTCTAGAAGAGCAGATTTAGTTGAGGCAAAAGACTTCTATTGGTTTAACGGCGATGAGACATACTTTACAATTACTGGAAACAACAGTCAAGATACGGGAATTATTGTAATAGTAGAACAAGATGGTGGGGCTATTGAGGTAGTTGAACAAGCGAATGCAATGACTGAGCATGAAGCCATTACTCAGACCATCGAAAGAGAAAACCCTGAAAAAACATTAGAAGCTCGGATAGGGATGCATACGGGTAAACCAGTGTGGGAAGTTAGTTTTAGATTAGAAAATGGAAGCATTGGGTACACTATGTTTTCTCTCACTTCTGGTGAATGGATACGTACTATAAAAAATATTTAAATATAAGGGAGAATTTATATGGAAAAAATCAGAATTAGTGAAGCTAAAAAATATGTTGACCAAAAAGTTGAAATTAATGCTTGGGTAGCTAACAAACGTTCAAGTGGAAAAATTGCATTTCTTGAATTACGAGATGGTTCAGCTTTCTTCCAAGGAATCCTACTTAAAAATCAAGTAGGTGAAGAGTTATTTGAAAAAGCGACACACATTAATCAAGAAACTTCTGTAAAAATTATTGGAACAATTCAAGAAGATGCAAGATCCGCATTTGGTTACGAAATTCATGTAGAAGATATTGAAGTTGTTGGAGAATCAGAAAATTACCCAATTACTCCAAAAGAACATGGAACAGATTTCTTAATGGACAACCGCCATCTATGGTTACGTTCATCAAAACAACATGCCATTATGTTGGTAAGAAATGAAATGATTCGAGCAACTTACGAGTTTTTCAATCAAAAAGGCTTTTTAAATATTGATTCTCCAATTTTAACAGCAGTTGCCGGAGAAAATACGACAGACTTATTCCACATTGATTATTTTGAAGATGACGCTTATTTAGCTCAAACAGGTCAATTACATGCCGAAGCAGCAGCAATGGCATTTGGAAAAGTCTTTACTTTTGGTCCTACATTCCGTGCAGAAAAATCTAAAACACGTCGTCATTTAACAGAGTTTTGGATGATTGAACCAGAAATGGCATTTACAGAGCAAGATGAATCTTTAGAAATTCAGGAACAATACGTTGCATATTTAGTACAGAGTGTATTAGACAATTGTGATTACGCATTAACTGTTTTAGAACGCGACCGTGAAACTTTAGAGAAATACACTAAATTACCATATCCACGTATTTCATATGATGATGCAGTTAAAATGCTTCAAGAAAATGATTTTGATGTAGAGTGGGGCGTCGATTTCGGATCGCCAGAGGAAACATTTATTGCTAGCCAGTATGAGCAACCAATCTTTATTGTAAATTATCCGAAAGAAATCAAACCTTTCTACATGCCATTACATCCAGATCGTGATGATGTAGTTATCTGCGCGGATTTGATTGCGCCTGAAGGGTACGGAGAAATTATTGGTGGATCGCAACGTGAGTCTGATTATGAAACATTAAAGAAAAATATTATTGATTTCGGACTAAATGTAGAGGATTACGATTGGTATCTTGACCTTCGTCGTTATGGTTCAGTAACTACTTCAGGTTTCGGGTTAGGATTAGAACGTGCCGTTACTTGGATTACTGGAACAAAACATATTCGTGAGTCAATCCCATTCCCACGTTTATTAAACCGTCTCACTCCTTAAATGGAATATATATAAGAAAGAGTGTTTATTTTGGAAAATGATTTGATGATAAAATGGATGAATGCGGGTCAAACCGTAGTTCCTACACTCTTACTCCGTCATTATCGTAAATTTAATTTATCAAATGATGAATTGGTTCTTATATTGCAATTGAAGTCGTATATTGATAAAGGCGAGCTTTTTCCAAGTACGAATAGTATCGCTATGAATATGAATATGACTGAAGATAATGTGTTTCGTGCTATCCATCAACTAACTCAGAAAAGAGTTTTATCCATTGAAACCACGAAGGATGAGAAGGGCGTCTCACAAGACGCTTATTCTCTTTCTTTGTTATGGGAAAAGTTATCTGTTTTCTTGAAACAAGAACAGATGGAAAAAGAATCCAAACAAAAAAGTGATGAAGATAAAAATTTATTTACACTTTTTGAACGAGAATTTGGACGCACACTCTCATCTTTTGAAATGGAACTATTAGCGAAGTGGATGCAAGAGGATAAGTATTCAACCGAATTAATCCAATTAGCTTTAAGAGAAGCTGTCTTGAGTCAAGTCTATAACTTTAAATATATTGATCGGATTCTTTTAAACTGGGAAAAGAAAAATATACGGACAAAAGAGCAAGTTGAAAAAGAAAGTGAAAAGTTTCGACTAGCAACCTCTCAGTCAAACTTTCAAGCAGATGATGATGAACCAATAGAACCTGTTCCTATGATTAATTGGTTAAAGGATATGAATAAAGGGTAGAAGTTTGGAGAGATAAATTTGACGAATACTCAAAGATTATTAGATTCAACGGAAACAACTAAAGTCGTGAAAGCAATGGGTAGAATCTATCCAGAAGCAAAAGCTGAACTTAATCATAAGAATGCATTCGAATTGCTCATTGCTGTCATACTAAGTGCTCAAACGACAGATATTGGAGTAAATAAAGTAACTCCCGCATTGTTTGAGGCATACCCAACCCCAGAGGCTATGATGCAAGCGGATATAGTGGATTTAGAAAGTAAATTAAAAACAATCGGCTTATATCGAAATAAAGCAAAGTTTATTAAAAAAACTTCGACGCAACTGGTTGAAAACTTTGATGGGAAGGTACCGAAAAATCGAAAAGACTTAGAAAGTCTTTCTGGAGTAGGCCGTAAAACGGCAAATGTAGTGTTAAGTGTAGCGTTTAATCAGCCAGCTATTGCAGTAGATACTCACGTGGAGCGAATTGCTAAAAAATTTGCTATTGCTCCTGAAGATGCAACAGTTACACAGGTTGAAAAATACTTAATGAAAAAGCTACCGGAAGAAATATGGTCAGAAGCCCATCATTGGTTAATTTTCTTTGGACGCTATCAATGTCCAGCAAGAAAGCATGACCATGATCAATGTATTGCCTTAGTTAAAGAACATATGAATGAAAATTAAATATTATTAAACCGGCTGAACAAGATCTTTGCATCTCTTCAGCCGGTTTTTAGTTAGATTTAAAAGTAAAAGAGCTCCTCAAACTTTTTATCTAAAGCGATGCAAAGAAGTAAGGCTAACTTTGCTGTAGGGTTAAA
>DAIOTF010000067.1:0-6554 GCA_036752165.1 Atopostipes sp. | reverse complement strand
ACACTTTTCATCAGATAAATTCATAAACCTTGGGTAGTTAAAGTTTTTTGAAATGTCTAAAAGTAGTTTATTGCAGTTTTTGTCTGAATTTTTAAACTCAGACGCTTATGCTTAAAAATATTAACGTATTTGAAATTTCAGACAACGTTATTCGATCTTTTTAACGAATTCTGAAATTCAGACTATTTCAGCCAATTTTTCGTTCAAATTTCATTATTCAGACATTTATTCTCTAAAATATGTTCGAATTTTAAAATTGATACAACAATCCTATCCATATTCATTAATTAGTAACCGTTGATTTCGTAAGCAAAAAACGACCGGATGAGGGCCGTTTTCTTGTAATATTCTTCTGTAAAAATTAATACAGAACACTTGCAATAACTAAGATTGTCATTAAAGCAGCCAATCCTGAAAGGACCGTTCCTAAGTATAAATATTTAAAGCTTTCTTTATGTGTCAATTTGGTTAGTGTGAACAATGTTAACACCACGCCCGAGTGTGGGGCGTTCGTAAAGACAACCGAAGCTGCAGTCGTTATTCGATGGATTAAATCTGCAGGGTAGCCTAAACCAAATAGCTCAATACCTTGGGCTTTCGTTACAATACCAACTGCTCCTGATGCAGAACCAGTAATAATAGAAAAGATAATTGTTAGTAAAGTAAGCCCTATCCATTTATTTTTTGAAATATTCATTAACCCATCAGAGATTGGTTTAAACGCTTTTAGGTTTGAAATAATCTGACCAAATGCAATGGTCGCTGCAGTATTCATTAGTGGTAAAATTGAATTCGTTGCTCCTTCATTTAAAATATCAATATGTGACGGAATGTAAGCATTGAAAATTACTGCTTCTGTAAAGATAACGATAACCAATGATAGAATTAAAATATTCTGAATATTTAACGCACTTCCAACAAGAATCAACATAATTAATAATAAAATCGGAAAGATACTCGTTATAATTGACGGCTGGTTTGTGTGTTGATGATCAAACATCTCATTATCTGGTACAAAGGGAATCGATGATTCTTCATTGCTATTCGTTATTTCCTTTCCAACAACATAGCGAATAAATATAACGGAAACGAAGATTGAAACAATACTTGCTAGAAGACCTAACAACGGTGCTGCGGTTAATGTAGTGCCTAGATACTCTGTCGGTATGACGTTGACAATCGACGGTGACCCAGGTAATAGTCCAGCAGTGAATGTTCCTAACCCCAATGAAATAGGTAAAGGAACCAGTTTCCAAGGAATATTTAATCGTTCAAACAAAGATTTAGCAAGTGGAACAACAGCAAAAACCACTACAAAAAGACTGATACCACCATATGTTAAGAGTGCTGTTACAAGATAGACAACAAGCATTCCTTGAAAAGGATCATTCTCTTTTATTTTAGTCGCTACGGCCGTAGTAATGGATTGAATCCCACCGCTTCGTTCTAAATACTTTGCCATGATGGATCCGAGTAAAAATATCATAAAGAAATCCACCATAAAATCAGCTAGATAAACCATAAAAGATTGATTTTTTCCAAGTAAGTTTAAAAAGATGTCCTCGCCGTTCAATAAGAGGACAAGAATTGTCGCAATTGGTGCCGAAATTAAGACGTTAACCCCTTTTAATGATAAAAAGATGATGAGTAAGATTGAAAGAACAATTCCAATAATCGATAAGTATGCCATAGAGTGCCTCCTAGTTTTAAAAAAGAGATTAGCCCGCTACAGTTCCAGACTAATCTCTTCTCATTGTTTTATGTCGTTGAGATAAGAGTTTGATCATTCACTTTAGCTGAGAAATCAACGACCTGTGTTTCTCCTAGTAGCCCTTCTAAAGCGCCTCGAGCCAATGACTCCATTTCATTTTCTCCCGGGTAAACCATTATAGGTGCAATAAATTGTACCCGATTAATTATATCTTGAATAATTGTTTTTGAATGAGCGATACCACCGGTAATTAATATAGCATCTACTTTACCATTCAAGACAGTTGCCATAGCCCCGATTTGTTTTGAAACTTGATAAATCATTGCATCTAAATAAAGTCTTGCTTTTTCATCAACTTGAGCAGCTTGCTCGACATCTCTGATATCAGCCGTTTCCATATAAGCCATCATTCCACCGTTGCCATTAATCATTTTTACAGCTTCTTCGTAGGTGTACTCTCCTGAATAACACATGCGAATAACTTCCCCCACGGGTAATGCACCTGCACGGTTTGTTGAAAATGCGCCATCCCCATCCAAACTGTTATCCCCATCTATCATACGACCTTTTTGGTGTGGTGCGACAGAAATACCCCCACCTAAGTGAACGACAATTAAGTTTAAATCATCATAGTTTAAGTCATTTTCACGTGCAAATCTTTTCGCAGTTGCTTTATGGCTTAACGCATGAAACGAGCTTCTTCTTTCAAAAAGAGGGTGACCGGACACTCTGGCCAAATCACTAAATTCATCTGAAATAGGTGGGTCGACAATTAATGGAATAGCTTGAATTTTTTGAGCCATTCGATAAGCAATTTTACTACCCAAGTCACAAGGGTGTTTACCCCACTGGCCGCTAGCCTGTTGTTCAAGCATCAGCTCGTCAATTCGGTACACGCCACTTTCAAGCGCTTGAGTGTGACCACCTCGGCTCACAATGGCATCTAATGATTGTGGATTTATTTTATGTTTCACTAAGAAATCTTCAATGAGTTCTGTTCGGTAATCATCTTGTTCCCAAAAATCCTTGAAATCCTTCAGCTCCGAAGCTGGATGATTGATATTTTCAGTCGCTAAGCATTCTTCATTTTCATAAAATGCTACCTTAGTAGAAGTTGACCCTAAATTAATAACTAAAATTTTACGCATACTGTTATCCTCCATTTTCATCATAAATTATATAGTGTAGACAGTTAAGGCAATTGATAATAATTTACCTTCGAGAGATTCTGTACGAGAAGTGAAGACAACAGGGACTCTAGTTCCAACTGTAGCTCCAATAACTTCTTTTTCAGCAACATAAGTAATCGATTTTGTTAAAGCATTACCTACACTTAGATTAGGAACAAGGATGATATCCGCTTGTCCTGCTACCGGGCTCTTAATTCCTTTAATTTCTGCTGCTTCTTTGGAAACCGCATTATCAAAAGCAAGTGGACCATCTACAATACACCCTTTAATTTGCCCACGGTCATTCATTTTACTCAAGATAGCAGCATCTACTGAATCTTGAATGGCTGGATTCACAACTTCAACTGGCGCAAGGACAGCGACTTTTGGTTCTTCAACACCTGTTTTATGCGCTAATGCTACAGCATTTTCAAGAATCGCTTTTTTCTCCATCAAGTCTGGTTCAGTTGAAATTGCACAGTCGGTAATCATTAGTAAGCCTTCTGCGTTTGTTTTTTCTAGTACTGAAACTTGAGTAATCTTTGAGCCATTATTTAGACATTTTTGCTTGTTCAACATACCTCTTAAGAAAGTAGAAGACTGTAAATTTCCTTTCATAATGGTATCTGCTTCACGTTCACAGACCATATCAACAGCTAATTCAGTCGCTTTTTGATCATCTGCTTCTTCAATCATTTCAGCTTCAATGGTTAATTGGTTATCTTTAATAATCATCTTCATTTTTTCGACATCACCTATAAGAATGAAAGAAGCTAGATTCACCTTCTCGGCTTTTTCAACAACAGTTAACGTATCTAAATCTGCTGCTGCAATTACAGCTATCGTTTTATTCTCTTGAGCAATGGCTAATTCCATTAAATGTTTAAAGTTTTTAACAAACATTCCCTACACCTCATTAATTATTTATTAGTAAAACGCTTTCAAATCAATTCGCCTAAAGTCTATCAGCAAGAAATCCTCCTGTATTGTAAAAAAAGGAACTTTCTTGTTTGTGCGAGTAGTTCCTTTTTTTACAAGTGCGGCTTATTTGTCCATGCTAAGATGGAGCCAAGTTAATAAAGCGCTTTCAATTCAAGCGAAACGTAAAATTAATTTATTATAGGAGGAAAACAAATGTTACAGTTAAGAGTTGAAGATTTAGTAGAAAGATCAAGAGTGGCTTTAGATCAATTAGAAGGATTTTCTCAAGAAGAAATTGATACTGGGGTAAAAGCGATTGCTTTAGCGATTGCAAACCATGCAGAAGAATTAGCTATAGAGGCTGTTGAGGAAACTGGTTTAGGAAACGTTGAATCTAAAATTGCTAAAAACAAAGAAATCGGTATGGGTGTTTGGTGGACAATGAAAGATAAAAAGTCTGTCGGTATTATTGATGCAGATGAAGAGATGGGCATTTATAAAGTGGCTCATCCAAAAGGAATCATTGGTTGTATCACGCCATCAACGAACCCAACGCTTACTATCTTAGGTAATGCGATGATTTCACTAAAAGGAAGAAATACAGTACTTGTTTCTCCACACCCAAGTGCATTAAAAACATCCGTACATACTGTAGAAATCATGAACAAAGCTTTGGCAGACCTAAACTTCCCAGAGAATACCATTCAAATTGTAGAAGAACCTACACTTGAAGCAAGCCAAGCTGTTATGAGTATGGCAGATATTGTAGTGGCAACAGGTGGACCTGGAATGGTAAAAGCAGCTTATTCAAGTGGTCGTCCTTCATATGGAGTGGGTCAAGGAAACGTTCAAGTTATTATCGATCCAGACTATACTGATTTTGATAAGATTGCAGAAAATGTCGTCTTTAGTCGTACATTTGATAATGGAATTTTATGTGCAGGAGAACAATCATTAATTATTCCTGAAAAACACGAAAAATCATTAATCGAAGCATTCGAAAAGAAAGGTGTTTACGTAAACTTAGAGGAAGAAAATAACGTTAAATTACGTGAAGTGCTATTCCATAATGGTGCAATGGCAAGAGATGCTGTAGGAAAAACTGCACCAGAAGTTGGTAAAATGGCTGGTATCCCGATTCCTGAAGATGCAAGTATGCTCTTAACAAAAGTAACAAAGCACGGTGCAGATGAACTATTAAGTGGCGAGAAAATGTGTAACGTTGTTTCATTAAACACATACACGGATGGTGACTTTAAAGAAGCACTGAAGATCGCTAAAGATAACTTAAACTACCAAGGAGCTGGACACAGTACAGTTCTCTACTCAAATAATAAAGAAAACATATTTGATGCTGGTAAATATATCCCAGTAGGACGTTTACTAATTAACGTACCAGGACTAGCTGCTACAGGTGTTGGAATTATTACAAACCTTAACCCAACATCAAGTATCGGTTGTGGATCATGGGGTAATAACAGTATTTCAGAAAACTTAACCTATGAGCACTTAATTAATATCTCATCTATCGCTTTTGAAAGAACACAAGAAATTGATTTTGATGCAATTTACGAAGACTAAAAGAGTTAAGCGCCCGCAAGAAAACTAATTCTAGTCGAAAATAAGCAGACCCCCAGAAGTTAGAATGGCTACTCTAACTCTTGGGGGTCAGTTTTTTATTTTATCAAATTGACTAAATACTCACTCGTTCAGTATGAAGGATTTCATCTTACTTGGCGTAAAGCCTGTAAAACTTTTATAATCTTTATGAAGATGAGATTCATCATAGTAACCATATTGATAGGCCAAATCAGCGATATTAAATTCTTCAGGTGCCTCGATTAATGCACGTAAAGAATCCTGAAAGCGAGCAATTCGAGCATATTTTGCAGGTGTCATATTATACTCAGAATTAAAACGCATATTGATATATCTTTTACTGTACCCAACAGTCGTACTAAGGTCAGCCATTGAAAAATCTAAACGATTCGAGTAGATGATAGAGGCCGTAAATTCTTCTAGACCAGGTGAATAATCATAATTTACAAGATGCTTTAAATAATAGTCTTTAAAAATTGTCACTCGTTCTTCAAAACAATCTGTCATCATAATTTCAATAATTAATTCATCGACATTCAGTAAATCATTCAACGAAAACTGACTTCTTAATTCTCTAGGTGTTGCCTCCATTTGGATTAAGCCAAAATTGGAATACGGTTCAACCACAAAGTAAGTGGTGTTTGGTTCAAAATCATAATGAACAAATTGCTCATTCGCCCCAATAAAATGAGCGCTCGGATAATTTGCATCACATTTAAAAATTAATTTATCACATTGGTCAGCAACAATTAATCCTGTTTCGGATACATCGTGCGGAATAGTAAATTGATAAAATAAAGCATTTGCTTTCAATGATAAGGGGTTAAGTTTGATAATTTTTTCTTCATAATTAATGGTTTGAAATTTTATCCACGGTTGATATGGTGCTTGAGCTCGTAACATTTCAGTTTTAAGCTTCGTAATATTCATGGAGCCCCGTCCTTTCTAACAACGCACAGATGTAAGCGTTATTGTCTATACAAGCTCATTATACTATACTTATTTTTTAAATCTATTTTATTTGACGATTCAACCGAAATACCCGTAAAGATGACTCTTTACGGGACTAATTACGATATAAATAGGGTTATTTCTTCTATTAGTGAATTTCCCAAACAAAAGTAACGGTGTCACTGACATCGATATCTTCAGGG
>DAIOTF010000066.1:0-6829 GCA_036752165.1 Atopostipes sp. | reverse complement strand
GTGCTTTATGGTTGTCCTTTGTTAATAGATTCAATAGGCGAAATAGAATGATCCCAATAATACCGCCCAAAACATTATTAATGACGTCAGTAATATCAGAAGCTCCTATCGAAAAAATATATTGTATGATCTCAAAGGATAAACTCATCAACAAGAATACGAATAGACATTGAAAAATATTCCATTTTTTAAATAAAATTCCTAAGTACATCCCAAAAGGTAAAAAGGCAAGGATATTAAATAGAATCTCTTCATACACAATCTCACCATTGATACGAGCTGGAGCCGAATATGGATTCAAATTTAAATTCTGGATGCGATTAATATCCGCCACGGCGAACTCCATTTTAAACACAATTATCCATATTAATACGAGTAAATAGATTATAAATAACACTTCAGTCAAACGTTGATTTTTACTTTTCATTTTAATCCTACTTCCAATTCTAGAAACTTAGAATCTAAAGAATAAAGGGTTTAAATCTATATGACAAGTAAAATCCGTTCATTTTTTACTTAACTTCAAGGCAAAATTTGAATAATCCTCTCTTGGAATTGCTAAATAAAATAAAGCTCCCATTAAAGTTCTTATCCTTTAATGGGAGTACATCTTATTTATAATTAGCTATTCAACCTTTAAGACTTACCTAGAGCCAATAAAATCATATGTGCTGTGTCGTCCATTAGATAAATGAATGGTGCTCATGTCTAAATTATTCACTTCGAAATTATTTATGTCATCTAGAGTCTCTATATTTTGAAGGAGTATTTCAGTAGAAAACTCTTTAGTCGCTTCGTGATTGCTTAGCCAAGCTATTCTTAAAATGCCAGTTCTAAAATTATACTGAAGTTTTGATAGATCACCAAATGCATTCGACAAATCTCCTACAGTAATTTTTTCCTCTATGTTATCGATTTCTTTTGCAACGAGTCTATCTTTATAACTAAAGTAAGCTTCTTGTTTTCTGCCAGCCTCTTCGTTGCTATCGAACTGTAAATAAGTCTCACTATATCTTCTTTCCATTACACGTAGTATGGCTTCATTATTTTCCTCTTTGTATTGCAATAGAAGATATTCATCCGGCGCGTAATCACCACTCCCGTCATCAAAATATTGAATAGGGGAGTAAGGCCAAGTACGCCATCCATTTTGCTTAATTTCCCTAGTTGGCTCTTCTATTACAATAGATTTTGTAGCTCGCTCTAAATTTACTTGCTCGATTTTATCGGTTTCATGCTTTAATATCGCTTGATGATTTAATATAGCATCGATAAATAATTGATCCAAACTCTCGGATGTATACAGAATAGAATGGTAATCTTCGATTACATATTCATCTATTCCTCTAAGACCTTTATGAAAGCTTACCGTCTGCTTGTCATAATA
Organism: Atopostipes sp.; assembly: GCA_036752165.1. Classification (GTDB taxonomy): domain Bacteria; phylum Bacillota; class Bacilli; order Lactobacillales; family Carnobacteriaceae_A; genus Atopostipes. Next base: position 5,442 of record DAIOTF010000066.1, on the reverse strand, counting down.
ATATTGATAGACAGTATCAATAAACTTCATTTCTACATTTTCAATAATGTTATCGGGTGTTCCAAATAATATTTCAACATCTGAAAGCTGAACTTCTTCCTTTTCTCCACCTTGCATTTTATCAAATGTTGGAGAACTAAAATGAGTATCTAATACTTCAAGGCGCTCATAGACATCTTCCATTGTTTGGATTTCAGTATTTTCATAGGTTTTAATTCTTTCTCTATATTCTCGACCTGCTTCATTAATGGGACTAGTGTATGTACAACGAGCTAGTAGTAGCGCCATACCTATAATAGTCATACTTAAAATTCCTACTCCTGTAAGACAACACGAATTCGAATTTTTCATTGATATACACGCCCTTTATCCTTTAAAAAATAAAATTCATATAAAAGATAGTTTCTTTATTAATTATACTGAGAAAGTATTTCTTAATGCACTGATTACGTCGCAGAATTTGAAAAAATATATTTAAAATAAATGCAACCGATTTCGCTATTTTATAGGGTTTTAACTTACAAATATGAAAAATTGAAAGAGTATTTTTAAATTAACTTATTTTTTTAGTAGAATATTTATGTAATTCATGTTATATTTCAAAGACATAAAGAGTGTTGCTAAACGTTTATAAGATGGCGTCATTCTTTAAAACATTGTGGTTATATGGTAGGATAGAATTATTAATATCTTGAATAAATCTAAGAAGAACTCATCATTTATCTTACGCTATAAGTTTTATACATTACTACTAAAATGAACTATTTTATGAAAGCGGTTGTCTAAAAAAGTATAATAAATTGAAATCGTTTTTACTGTTTATAGTGTAGTAGTCATTATGATGGGAATAAATGAATAAGATGGAAGGTGACAATACCAGATTCACAATTTTTTTAGAAATATAAAAAATAAAAGAAGACAAGGAGAAGAAAGATGAAAAAAATATTTAATTTTGAATTTTGGCAAAAATTCGGGAAAGCCTTAATGGGCGTTATTGCTGTTATGCCAGCTGCAGGATTAATGATTAGTATTGGTGGATCACTTCCTCTAATTAATCCAGATATGCAAGCTTTGATTTCGATTGGTAGTGTGATTGAGAATATTGGTTGGGCAATTATTGGAAACTTACATATCTTATTTGCATTAGCAATCGGTGGAAGTTGGGCAAAAGATAGAGCTGGGGGTGCCTTCGCTGCCGGGATCAGTTTTATTCTAATTAACCGAATTACAGGAGCGATTTTTGGCGTAACCAGTGAAATGTTAGCTGACCCAAATGCAGTAACACAAACATTATTTGGAGCAGAAATACCAATTGATGGTTATTTTGTTAGTGTTTTAGAGGCACCAGCTTTAAATATGGGGGTTTTCGTCGGTATTATTGCAGGATTTATGGGAGCGGTTGCTTACAATAAATATTATAATTTTAGAAAACTACCCGATGCCTTATCCTTCTTTAACGGAAAACGATTTGTACCGTTTGTTGTTATCTTATGGTCTTTAATTGCTTCAATTGTATTAGCTATTGTTTGGCCATTTATTCAAAGTGGTATTAATAGTTTCGGTGTATGGATTGCTGAATCACAAGAATCAGCTCCAGTCTTAGCTCCATTCTTATTTGGTACATTAGAGCGTCTATTATTACCATTTGGTTTACACCACATGTTAACTATTCCAATTAACTACACACCTCTTGGAGGAACCTATGAAGTATTAACTGGTGCACAGCAGGGTGCTATGGTATTCGGTCAAGACCCGCTATGGTTAGCATGGGTAAGAGATTTAATTAACTTAGATGCTGCTGGTGATACAGCAACTTATCAAGCATTATTAAATAATGTAGTCCCTGCTCGTTTTAAAGTCGGACAAATGATTGGATCATCAGGTATCTTAATGGGTCTATCTTATGCCATGTATAAAAATGTCGATAAAGACAAACGAAAAACACATAAATCAATGTATGTATCAGCTGCTTTAGCTGTATTTTTAACAGGTGTTACAGAACCACTTGAGTTTATGTTTATGTTCGCAGCTATGCCTTTGTATATCGTTTATGCGGTAATCCAAGGAGCAGCATTTGCGATGGCTGATATCGTAAACTTACGTGTTCACTCGTTTGGTAACATTGAATTGCTTACACGTACGCCATTAGCGATTCGTGCGGGACTAGGTATGGATTTAATTAACTTTGTTTGGGTAACCCTTCTATTCGGAATATTGACTTACTTTATTGCAAACTTCTTAATTAAGAAATTCAATTATGCAACACCAGGACGTAATGGAAATTACGAAGGTGGAGAAGTAGCATCTGAAAATGGAGAGCCTGTAGATGCTACACAACAAGTGTATGATATTATTCACTTATTAGGTGGTAAAGAAAACATTACAGATGTAGATGCTTGTATGACTCGCTTACGTGTTTCTGTTAATGATATTGATTCTGTTGGAGACGAAAACGCTTGGAAAAAAGCAGGCGCAATGGGGCTTGTGAAGAAAAATAAAGGAGTTCAAGCAGTTTATGGACCGAAAGCAGATGTCTTAAAATCTGATATTATGGATGTATTGAGCTCTAATGCAGCTATTCCAGAACCTAAACTTGATGAAACACCTGAAATGGATGAAAAGGAAGTAGTGGCTACAGATTCAAAAGGACTCGCAACAGCAATTTTCCCTGTAGCAAAAGGTGACGTGCTTCCGATTACTGAAGTAAATGATGAAGTATTTGCTCAGAAAATGATGGGTGATGGTTATGCAGTAAACCCTTCAACAAATACAGTAGTCTCTCCAGTAGATGGTACAATTCAAAGTGTCTTCCCAACCAAACATGCAATCGGTATTGAAACAGCAAGTGGAATTGAAGTACTTGTTCATTTAGGAATAGATACAGTTGAATTAGAAGGTGAAGGTTTTGAAATCTTTGTTGAAGAAGGTCAAGAAGTAATTGCTGGAGATAAAATAGCTGAAATGGACTTGGCTTCGATTAAAAAAGCAGGGAAAGATACAACTATTATGGTTGTCTTTACGAACTTGACAGAAAATCAAGACTTTGAGTTCATTCAAACGCATGATATCTCCGAAGATACAGAGATTGGTCGAGTGAATGAAAGAAAGATTGGTTAGAATGGAGAAATAAATTGAACGTTTTAACACTGAATACGCATTCATGGATGGAAGAGGATCCAGAATTAAAATTAAGACAAATCGTTGATTATATTGCCAAAGAAGATTTTCATATCATTGCTCTTCAGGAAATTAATCAAACAATGGAAGCGAAAGAAATTGTGGATGATTTATTTATCCAAGCTTCTGGAGAAATGTATCCTGTTGCTATAAAGGAAGATAACTTTGCATATCTCATCGTTCAGTTGCTAAAAGAGCGTGGACTTCATTACTATTGGAGTTGGACAGCCAATCATATTGGCTATGATGTGTACGATGAAGGTGTGGCTATTTTATCCAAAACACCTTTCAGTCCAGAAAGTTTCTTAGTGTCTGAAATCTCGGATTATGCGAATCACTACACCAGAAGAGTTCTAAAAGGTAATGTAAGCCTTGAAGGTAAAGAATGGGTAGTCTTTTCATGCCACTACTCTTGGTGGTTAGATCCATCAGGTGATCATTTATTCAAGTATGAATGGGATAATACGCTTCCTCATATTGAAAAAGAGGGTCAGAAGATTCATCTTTTTATGGGTGATTTCAACAATGAGGCAGAGCTTAGAGACGAGGGCTATGACTATATAAAAACTACGGCTCCTCAATTAAAAGATGCCTATGTTCAGGCTGAAGAAAAGATTGGATCTGCAACCGTTTTGAGTGATATTGACGGATGGGAAGGCCATACGGATGAAAAAAGAATCGATTATATCTTTACGGATTACCCGGGAGAAGTTAAAAATTACCGAGTTGTTTTTGATGGCAAAAAAGAATCCATCGTGAGCGATCACTTTGGAGTAGCAGTCGAATTTAATTAAATATAATGAAGAAACCCGCCAGCAGATTTCTGCTAGCGGGTTTTTGAGTATCTATTAACTTCAGTAATTATTAAATATCTAGTCAGGCACCTATAAAGAAAGTAAGAATAAGTGGGATTGGTATGACAATTGAGTTTTTAATTGTAGTTAAAAAGGTTGTTTGTTTATCTTGTTCATCCATGAATATTTGAATATTTTTAAAAACATATGGGGATGTTAACAAAGCTAAAGCCACAAACCTTGGGAATGTTCCAAAAATAATGGATAGAATGATGGCGATATAGCCCGCATAATAAAGAGACTTAAAAACAACGAGTGCTTTATCTACACCAATATAGTAAGGGAGTGTAAAGCGACCATCTTCTATATCTTCTTCTAAATCACTAATGTTATTAGCTAGTGAAACGGACATGACCGTAATGGCAGTCGGAATGGATGCAATAATCATTTGTATGATGGTTAGCCAATCAAAAATAATTACATCAATCGCATTAATAAAAAGTAAAGCTAAAAAGATGCCTAAGCCATATGCCAAGCCAATAAAGAAGTCACCAAAGGGCGTGCTTGATAAAGGAATAGGTCCAAATGTATAAAGAATACCAATTAACATCCCACCCAAGACAATGAAAAGTAATATAAAAGATATTTGAAAAACTAAAAATAAACCTATGACTAAAGCTAGAGCTCCAGTTATATAATAAGCAAATCGAACATTTTTAAGAGGGATAGTTTCTTTACCTACAATCATTTCTTGGACATCATCTGCTTTTTTACTCTCAGCCACATAATAATCTAAATAATTATCACGGAGACTAATAGCCAGTTGAAACAGGCCTACTGTGAGTAATCCTAAAAGAGAATAACCGAAATGAAAGGAATCATAGTTGTACCAAGCATATAAAATACCCATAAAACCAGGAAAAAAACTAGTAGATGCGTATTCTATTTGTGAAAGCATAAAATATTGTTTAAGTGTCATAAAAAACTCCTTTTAAGCTTCTCGAGTGAGCAGTTGATGTGTAAGTTCATATAGCATATCTCTTTCAGGCTGAGCAGGTAATGTCTTGATAGATACTAAAGCTTGATCGATATACTTTCTAGCAATGTCACGTGCTCGTTCAATGCAATGATGTTCTTCAAGTAAAGAAAGCAAAGTAGCTAAATCATTCTTTGACAAGTTTTCTTTCTTTTCTAAAAGGGGGAGAAAATCTTCGCTAGTTTCTATACCTAAAATAATCGGAAGGGTATATATTCCTTGTTTGACATCATTCAAAACAGGCTTCGCTAAAGTTTTAGAGGTTTGAGTATAGTCCAAAATATCATCGAGCATTTGAAAAGCAATTCCAATACTTTGTCCTATGAATCGACTTTTTTCAATGACTTCAGAAGCCCCTTGTCCAAAATAAGCCCCTTCATAACAACTTAATTCAAAGAGTTGAGCTGTTTTTCCTTTAATACTTTTCAAGTAATC
>DAIOTF010000065.1:4216-6996 GCA_036752165.1 Atopostipes sp. | reverse complement strand
TTTAAAGCGACAAACGTCACAGCTGGAATGAATGACTATCCAGGAGAAACTATTTCAAGCAATTAAAAATTTACAAATTTAATATCATACAAAAAACTCCTCATTCAATTTGAAAGAGGAGTTTTTGTATTTACTGTATATTTGGTTTGTCTATCAACTGTCTTATAAGCTTTTTATCTGGAGTAACGAATACGGTATTTTGATTTTCATAAATCACATAACCTGGTTTTGCCCCGTTAGGTTTTCTGACATGTTTGATTTGTGTGTAATCGACTGGAACAGAGGAAGACATACGGTATTTGCTGTTATAAGCTGCTAGTATAGCTGCCTCTTCAATTGTTTGCTTTGTAGGTTTGTCATTTCGAATAACAACATGAGAGCCAGGGATATCTTTTGTATGAAGCCACCAATCCGTTTTATTGGCCGTTTTCATAGTAAGTTCATCATTTTGTTTATTGTTTTTACCTACTAGAATTAAATCGCCATCGGTTGAGTAGTACTTTTCCGGCTTTGATACATCTCTTTTTTTACTTTTATTCTTACGTTGCTTTTTAAGGTAGCCCTGTTCTCTTAATTCTTCCCGAATATCTTCAATATCTCCACTAGAAGCAATTTCCAGTTGCGCGAGTAAAGACTCTAGATAGTCAATTTCTTGTTTGGTCATAGGAATTTCTCTTGTTAAATGTCTTTTTCGATTCTTCATCTTTTGATAACGATTAAAGTACCACTGTGCATTTTCAGCTGGAGTCTTACGTGGATCTAGTTCAATAAGGATTTGATCGTTATTTTCATAAAAATTCTCTAGCGTGATTTCTTCCATACCATGGTTAACTGTATGCATATAAGCTGTGAGCACTTCACCTTTGATACGATAATCAGTACCACGTTCAGTTTCTTTATATTCACGTTCAAGTTTCTTTAATTTATTTATATTCTTTTTCAGTTCATTATTTAATAGTTGTGATAGATCATTCGATTGTTGATGAACACGGTCTCTTTCTGCTTTGTTCTCATAATATTCATCGAGTAATTGAGCTAGAGTAGGGAATACAGTGATTTCTCCTTTAATTGTCGAATAAGGAAAAGCCGTGAAAGAAGCTCTATTTCCTTCTTCAGTAAGGCTAGGTTGGATAGCATGATCTCGGTATTTTTGAATAAAGTTTTGAAAAATAAGTTCTGATTCTTGTTCTTTATCCGCTTCGATTAAATATAAAAGTTCTTTGGCAGAATCTCTACCAAATCCTTGAAACTGTTTTTGAATGGATTGAATTTGTGCTTTTGAATTCTCGCCTTCAATATTTAAGGAACCTGTAAAAGCAAACGGATTCACGCTATCTTGCTTTGGAGCTGCTTTATAGTTCGCACCTGGAAGTAGGGTTCGATAGCTATTTTGACTAGCAGGAACATGACGAATTGCTTCGTATAATTTTCCTTCTTCTTTATTTACTAGTAAAATATTACTATGACGGCCCATTACTTCAGCAATTAAGTAGTAATGTTGTTCATCACCTAATTCATCACGACCCGTAAAGGTAAATTCAATGATACGATCATTTTCTACTTGTTGGATATCAACCAGAGTAGACGTTTCAATATATTTTCTAGCTACCATACAAAACTGTGGAGCTTGCTGTGGATTTTCGAATTTTAAATTTGTTAATTGAACTCTGGCATACTGCGGGTGCGCCGACAGCAATAGGTGGTAATTTTTTCGGTTTGCTCGAATTCGTATGAGTAACTCATCGGGATAGGGTTGGTGAATTTTGTTTACTCGACCACCCACTAGATGGTCTTTTAATTCATTAACAATGCTGTGGGTAAATAATCCATCATAAGACATATAATCACCTTTTCTAAAATATCTTAGTTATTATAGCACTGAAGCAGTTAATTTTAAAGTTATAGTGTACATGTGATGATTTACTTAAGGCTTGAAAAATGGTATAGTTTCCTTATACAAACAGTTAGTTTGATATACAAACTACATAGGAGGAACTTAAATGGCTCGTTCAGTAAATATACAGGATATGTTGGAAAAAATCGTTGCTTTTAATCATGAATTTTCAAAAGTAAAAAAGAAAATTTTAGGTATGCAACAAATTAATGCTTCAGCAATTAACTTAATTTCTATTATTGGTGATGAAACAATGACCCTTAAAGAAATTACTGAAATAAGTGAACTGGATAAATCTACTGTTTCTAGACAGATGAATCTACTTGTAAAACAAAAATTAGTGACTCGAGAAACTGGACAAGATAAACGCTATTCATTCTTTGAACTATCCGATGAGGCCAAAGAAATTTATCAGAATTATACAGATGATTTTGTTAAATATGTTGAAGATGCATTAATGGGATGGTCTGAAGAGGAAAAACAGATGTTTTCAGTACTCATCGGACGCGCAAATTATAGTTTATCTCCTTCAATTTCAAATAAAAAATAAATTTTAGAGGTGAAAAAAATGAGCAAAAACGAATCAAGACAAGAACGTAAAAATAGAAAAGACCAAATAACAAATACGCGTGAAAGTAGAACTAGTACAAATAAAATTTATTATTGGATTATTGGTATTTTATTTGTTGTTTTAGTTCTTCTAGTATTATTTATTTTCACTCGAAGTGGAAATGATATAAAACTTGAAGATACACAAGACCAGACAGCGAATATTCAAGAAGAAAATAAGGTTGAAACGCCTTCAGAAGATCAAAATACAGCAACTGATGTTCAAGAAACTGAGGAAGAAGATTCGAATGAGACAGAAGAGACGGATGAAACAGAA
>DAIOTF010000065.1:0-4116 GCA_036752165.1 Atopostipes sp. | reverse complement strand
GATGAGGATTCACAAGAATCAGAAAATTTAGAGGTTGGAGAATCCGAGACTATAGCTAATAATCTTCCACATGATACGAGCCATGCGACAGATTATAGTAATGGATCTGCAGATCGAATAGAAATTAAAGAACTTGTAATGGAAGTCACAGGTTTGGGAAATGATTTAATTGAAAACTGGGTCGGAAATGATGGACCTGGGCGTGTGGTAGCAACTGTTTCTAGTAGAGATCAAACGGAACATTATGAAGTGTACTTACAGTATGGTGATGGAAGATGGAATGTTGAAAGCTATCAGCGTTTAAGTGAGAATCCATATTAATTAAGTTTTATGGCATGGAACTTGACTTATTGAAAGTAGGGAAAAATTCTTGAAAAATGTAGACAAACATTTTGACGTGGCGAAAGAAATTTTGGACCAAACGGAAAAAGAATTAAAAAATATACCACCCGTTAATATTTTAATCATAGGCAAAAGTGGTGTGGGTAAAAGTACCTTGGTAAATAGTATTTTTCGCGAGCGAATCGCAGATACAGGTATAGGTAAACCAGTTACTAAACATTTACAAAAAGTTTCCCGCAAAGATGTACCTATTACTATTTATGACACGCGTGGGTTAGAATTAAATCCTCAAGTACAAAAAGATGTAGAAACTGAAATTTTCGATTTAATTAAAAAGAATAAGGGAACGAAAGATGAGATTCATATTGCTTATTATTGTATTCAAGGAACATCTTCGCGAATAGAGGATACAGAAATAGAAATGCTTGAAGCGATATCTGAAAAAATTCCTGTGGTGCTGATTTTAACTCAGGCGATTGGTGAACAATCGAAGAAATTTGAGTCTGTATTGAAAGATATGAATCTATCCGTAGCCGCTATTCATAGTGTTTTAGCCGAACCTTATGTTATTTCTGAAGAGTATACTGTTCAACCTTTTGGATTAAAAGAGTTAATAGACCGAACCATAAATATTATTCCTGAAAAAGCGCAAAAGGCTTTTATAAATGCCCAGCAAGTAGACATTGAGCGGAAAGTTAAAAGTGCGAAAACCTGGGCGAATCGTTATATACTTACCACTTTTGGTGTGGGTTTTACGCCTATTCCTTTTTCTGACGCTTCAATTATTGTACCTATGCAGATTACTTTACTCACTCATATTACAGTTATATTTGGAGTGTCGATTGATCGAGCAACCATATTAAGCGTGATTGCTGCAGTAGGCGGAACCGGTTCAGCTACTTATATAGGGCGAACAATTGTTTCCAATGCATTTAAGTTTATACCTGGAGTTGGTACGGTTATTGGAGGCTTAATTAGTGGAACAACCGCTTCAATTATTACCCGTGCTTTAGCAGATAGCTATATTCAAGTATTAAAGGTAATAGCCATAAATGAGTTAGAGGGTAAATCAACATCGACCGATAAATTAATAGCATTTATGCAAAAACAGTTTAAACAGACAATTAAAGCAAATAAAAGCGACTTATCCAATGAATCAGATAACTTAGAGACAGACCAAAAAGGATTCATAAAAAACTTAGCTGTATTGAAGAAAACGGTTGAAAATTTCTCTTCAAAAGTAACAGATCGCTTAAATAAATAGTAGAAAGAGGGGATGATGAATGGGGAACGATATCGACAAGTATATTCAGCAATTAAAAAAATTTAATATTCGAATGACCAATCAAAGATACGCAATTTTAGAGTACCTCTTGCTAAAAGGCAATCATCCAACAGCTAATGAGATTTATGAATATTTAAAAAATGATTTTCCAAATATGAGTGTGGCCACTATTTATAATAATATAAATTTTTTTAAAAAAGCAGGTATTATTACAGAGTTACCTTTTGCGGATGGATCTAGTCGATTCGATTTAACCGAAACACACCACTATCATGCAATTTGTGCGAATTGTGGAAAGGTAGAAGATTTTGACTATCCAAATTTTGAAGAAGCTGAGCGTGTAGCAGAGAAACAGACACATTTTAAAGTGATTAATCATAGTTTTAAGGTGACAGGGATTTGTTTGGAGTGTCAAGAATTACTCAACCAATGAAGAGGGGAATTTATATGGAAAAAGCGTTATTTATAGTAAATCCTTCTTCTGGAGGAAAAGAGGCACTTAAAGTTTCCAAGAGTCTAAAAACAAGTCTTGAGGATAAAGGGATTCGAGTTCAGTTTTACGAAACAACGGGTGAAGATGATTTTCGAAAACTGACGCGAGAAGCGATTCAAAATGAAATTTATAAAGTATTTATTTTCGGGGGAGACGGGACAATCTCCGAGTATGTGCGAGAGATTGCAAATTTAGAGAGACGGCCTAAAATTATTCTCGTTCCATTAGGTACAACTAATAATCTAGCACGAGCTTTAGGAACCGAAATAAATATACCGGAATTTATATCAAAGATTTTATCAGAACAATTCATTGAGAAGAAAATAGATGTAGGACAAATTAACGATGACTATTTTATCAGCACTTTATCGGCAGGGCAAATCCCGGAAGTAGCTTGGAAGACTTCAGATGAATTAAAAGAAGAAATAGGCCCACTAGCTTATATAATAGAAGGCATAACAGCGTTAAGCGATCAAAATACATTCGATTTGTCACTAGATACTGAATCAGAAAGCATATTTCTTAAGGATTTAACGCTACTTGTTGTAGGTCTTTCGAACAGTGTGTTTGGAATTCCTGTATTTTTTGATCAAGCGACTGTTGATGACGGAAGATTTCATTTATACACTTTAAAAGATTCTGACTTTCTAAAAGCATCAACCTCTTTAGCATCAGATGTATTTTCAAAATCTAATCAGGTCAATGACTTGTCTTTTAGTACATCCTTTAAACAAGCTGAGATAGTGTCGTCAAAAAATATGAACCTAGTCATTGATGGGGAAAAAGGACCTGCCTTTCCAATCAAATTAAAAAATTTAGAAAAACATCTTACATTTTTAGTGCCGGAAAATACAAAATAAAAAAACTCTCTAACGAAGGGTTGGAAACGTTAGAGAGATAATTAATTTATTTTTAGTTCTTGCCCCTAATTCTTCTATACTTTTTAATCACTAAGAGCTACAAAGTAAATAAGAGAAATTATAGACAAACGGAAAATGGGGGATTTGAACCCCCGAAACGGGTTAAGCCGTTTACACGATTTCCAATCGTGCTCCTTCAGCCACTCGGACAATTTTCCATGTATTTCAGTCACTACTAAATTGTATCATTGGGAATTTATAAAGTCAATCCTAAATAAACTTGACTAGTTGATTAGAAAGTATATTATAGAATGGGTAGTGAAACAGATAAGAAGTAGGAGTCGTTAAATGAATAGAAAAAATTGGAATTTCTTTTTAATTATAGGTATTTTAATTATTATAGCAGGATTTATAATCTATCCGAATGATCCTATAATAGGTATTTTAGGAACGGTAATGGGGGCTTATAATGTCTTCAAAGGAATCCGTTTGAAGCGAGGAATACAGCCTAAAATTATAAGAGAATATCAAAAAAGAGAAAAAGATGCCAGACAAGAAGTAGAAAGTAAAATGAAACGTACAAATAGAAATAGAAATAAAAAGGTTTAAAAATAATAAAGCCTTGTAACTACTCTTTAATTATGAAGTAGTTACAAGGCTTTTAATATATAGTATTATTCTTCACCTTCGTCAGTGGTGGCATCCTCGTTTTCAGAGTCTGATCCACTTTCTTCATCCGGATTCTGCTCGGGTTCCGGCTCTGGTTCAGGTTCTGGCTCCGGTTCAGGTTCAGGTTCGACTTCTTCCGGCTCCGGTTCAGGTTCTTCTTCCTCAGTTTGTTCATTTGGATCTGGAACATTAATTTGAATAGTTGAGGTTGGACCAGTGTCATTCTCATAACGCACAGCTAATGAAATACTTAGGATGCCTCGAGGAGGATCAGTAATCAAAAACTCTGTTCCTGAAACGACTTGTTCTTGACCATTAAATCTCAACACATATTCCACATTTCCATCCGCACCTTGAGGTAGAGAAGAAGCATTCCAGTTTACAGAAACATCATCTGTTGCTGATATATAGTTTGCACTTAAACCACTTGGCGCAGAGAGATTAACGGTTACTTCTGGTTCAGCTCT
>DAIOTF010000064.1:0-7032 GCA_036752165.1 Atopostipes sp. | reverse complement strand
AATACATTCGTTTAAGACGCATAGTTTTTGATATGAGTTTTGAGATAAAAAAAGCATAAAAAAGAAGAAGGTTGTCACTTTTAGAAATAAATAGCACTTATTTTAAGTGCTATTTTGCACTATATATAAATAAAAAAGATCTGTATTCCCCACTTTAATTACGGGAAATAAGACCTTTTTTACAGCAAGAACTCACTCAATTATTGACAATATCACTTTACTAATTATGCATGAAAACTAAGCCTACATATCTGTATCAAAACAAGAGGTATGAGGGAACAGATCAATGACAGCATCACCCCACTTAAGAAATTATCACTCCTAATGCTTTCTTAGCCATCTGTTCATATTCCTGGACGCCAGATAGTAATGCAAACTCAGCGATTGAAACTGGGTACGCCGCGTCAAGTTCAATAATATGCTCTTTCATCTTTGGCCAGTAATATCCACCAGCCTCTTTATAAGCAAGAATTAGAGCTTCTAACCCTTCTTCCCCAAAAGCTTTATAGTTGAACACAAAGTCATTCGAAATATCTGTAACTTTAGCTTCGGTCCAATCGATTAATCCAGTCACATTAGCATCTTTATCAATCATAGTATGTCCGGCATGTATATCCCCATGAATCAGTCCAGTTTTCTTGGGCCACATCTCATCATCATTTATCCATGCTTGCCATCTGTTCCAGAGAATCTCCTCTACACCAAACTTTGCTCTTACGACCTCCATACGTTTCTTCATTGACGCTCTTGCTTCTTCTGGTGAGTGTACTACTATATCAAGCTCAGCGGCTTTGTCGCTCGATATGCTATGAAGCTCTGTTAAAACTCTACCAAGAGATTTGTAAAACGATTCCGGAACATTATTAATATCGATTTCCCAAACATAGTTCCCTATATTATGATCGATAGTTCCTGCTGGAACACCATCTAACTTCTTGTAAGCGATTATCTCATCTGTGTAAATAATCCAGTTTGGCGCTTGGAAGTGTTTAGCATACTGATTCACCAAATCTAATGCTTGTTTTTCTACCTTTGTTCTGGGCATCACATCTTCACGCCTAGGCAATCTTAGTACCCAATCAGTTCCACTTTTATCTTGTGCAAAAACAACTTGGAAATCTAGCCCAGATTCATTAAATTGCATAGTTTCTTCTTTAATAATAAGATTATGTTTTTTAGTTATTTCAATTATATGTTTAGTATTTCTAGTCATTAAAATCACTCCTATCTCAATTTGTATTTAAGTTCCTGTTGTATGCTTAGATATAGCATTAATAATTTCTTCCCAATCCTCATAGTGCAACTCATGTCCGACACCGTTTAAACTAACTAATACAGCATTGGGTATAATTTGAGCAAGATGAACTCCATGCTCAAATGGAATAATAGGGTCTTCTGTTCCATGAATGACCAATGTAGGAGCATTGATTTCATTAGTTCTTGACAAGTACGAACCCCAACCTCTTATAAATCCGTGATTTTCCATACTTTTCAAGTTGCTCGCTCTATCAAATTCTAGTTCATTCAGTCTTTTTATTTTCTCTTCATTGAATCCATATTTAGAACCTGTAAGAATTTTGCTTTTTTTAGTAAAGCACTCTATTACATTATCTTTGTTTTGCCAATCTTTAATTTTAATATTACCTAAGGCTTCTGTTACTCCATTATTCTTTTTAGGAAGACTGGAGTCAAAATTGGATGTCATAATCAATGAAATAGTAAGAACCCTACTTGAGTGTTTAAGCGCTATTATCTGCGTAATAATCCCCCCCATAGACAAACCGACTATGTGAGCCTTATCAACTTTATACGCATCCAGTACATGAATTGCATCATCAGCCAAATCCCCGAAGGTATATGGTGGATGGCCAAGCTTGTATGTGGTGGATTTACCTACATCTCTATTGTCATAACGTATGACATGAAACCCTTGGCTGCTTAGTCTGTCACAAAATTCCTCCTCCCACCAAATCATTGATGCAGTAGCTCCCATAATTAACAAGATAGTTGGATTTTTAATATTTCCAAAACTCTCAGTACAGATATAAACATTATTAAAATGAATGATTCTTTCGGTCATACATAATCACCTCTTTACTACTTGCATCACGTATTTCCAAGACTAAATTTAGACCTGGTAATTCGATCAGCAACAGCTTCGAATAATAGCTCTTGGATTCTTTCATAATTGTATTGCTGTAAATCACTCTTTTGAGAACCAATTAATAAAGCTGATCTTAAAATTCCAGCTACAACGTCTGGGTCTTCATCGATAATCACCCTAGATTCTTGACCTGACCTGATAAAATCCATAAGAGGCAGGATGCTTCTTAGATTCTTTGAGCCAACATACTCTGGATTTAGCTTTCTTGACACTATCTTGTATTCCTCAAGGTCGTAAACAAGTCTTTGAGTCAAAATATTCTTTTCTAGTTCCAAAGCCATTTCATTGAGGTATGTTTTTATAGCTAAACGAATATCCTCTACAGCTGTAACCTTTGGCCATACACACTTTTCAATTTGCTCTCCCTCTTGTGCTAACAATTCCATATATAGCATTTCTTTTGATTCGAAAAATACATAAAAAGTACTCTTTGCAATGCCTATAGATGAAGTTATATCCTCAAAAGAAGTACGCTTAAAACCCTTTTCAATAAAAAAACGATAAGCTACATCAAGTAATTCTTTTTTAATCCTTTCTTTTTCTAATTGAGTGAATTTAACCATGCACTAAATCTCCTTTTTTCAAAAAAACATAAAAACAATTTTTTTTGTGTTTTTTAAAATTATCACATTATTCTTTTTAAATCAAGTAAACTTAGTTTATATCTTCACGCAGAGTTTGCAGGAATGGATGTTTATAATCTTCCTGATTTTTGCATAATATCAAAACTGTTTTATTACACATTTTGCCCCGATTGCAGAACAAAATGAAAAAACATCCTTTAATCAACATGATAATATTTTACAAAGAAATATATGTTACAAAACTCGTCCTTTTCTGAACACGTTGACTATGGATTTGAAAAGAATCTTTTTTCATGTGTTTCGTGTAATAAAACCCTGTACAATATTCTATGTTCACTAACCACCGTTATTTTATCTTATGGTACAATCAATTCATAGAAAAAGATGAAAGAGTGATTGGATGTTAATTGGATATGCACGAGTTTCTACAGGATTACAAAATTTGGATTTACAGATGGATGCGTTAACAGCTTACGGCTGCGATAAAACATTTCACGATAAAATGAGTGGAACAAAAAAACAGCGTCCGGGTTTAGAAGAAGCGATTAACTATGCACGTGAAGGAGATACGATTGTTGTTTGGCGATTGGATCGTTTAGGAAGAAACATGCAGGATTTGATTCAACTGGTAAATGCCTTAAATGAACGGGGGGTTGCCTTCCACAGTTTGCAGGAAAACTTGACGATGGATAAACGCAATGCAACTGGACAATTGATGTTCCACTTGTTCGCGGCATTTGCCGAATTTGAACGGAACTTGATTGAGGAACGTTCGGCTGCCGGACGGACAGCTGCCAGAGCAAGAGGACGACTTGGGGGACGACCGGAGAAGTTTGGAACAAAAGATATTGAAATGATGCGTTCTTTGATTAACGATGGAACACCAATCAAAGATGTGGCTGAAAAATGGAATGTTTCCCGAACCACCATTTATCGTTACTTGGAAAAACAGTAAATCGGAAAGGTTGCTGCTTATGCAGAACGTACCACCTCCTTTAACTGGCTCTTCAGAAGAACAGCGACAAACAGCCATGGTCAAGTACCAAATTATTGCGCCCTATCTTCAATCTGCGAAAACCTTGTCGAGTATTGCAGATGAAACAGGTATTGCGAAAAGAACGTTGCATTACTGGGTTCAAGGTTATGACCAATACGGATTAAAAGGATTAATCCGAAAGACAAGAAGCGATTCAGGTTCTGTACAGCTCGATCCCGAAGTAATCGAAGCAATTGAGCGATTGATTTTAAAGTACAGAAGAAATTCACTGACCTCCATCCATCGAATGATCTGTGTGCAATGCCAGGAAAAAGGCTGGCAACAACCAAGTTATTATCAAGTGGACAAAATTTCAAAGTCGCTCTCGGAAAGTTTGAAAGTATTGGCTCATCAAGGTCAAAAAGCATATGAGAACCAATATGATTTAATTCATCGTAGAGAAGCCAGTTATCCCAATGAAATTTGGCAAGCCGACCATACTCTGCTCGATATTCTGGTATTAAATGAAAAAGGAAAGCCAGAGCGCCCTTGGTTAACCGTTATTTTAGACGAGTTTAGTCGTTCTGTAGCCGGTTACTATGTGACTTTCCAAGCTCCCTCAGCTATTCAAACAGCACTTACATTGCATCAAGCAATCTGGCGAAAACGAAACAAAGATTGGTCCATCTGCGGGATTCCCGAACAATTTTATACGGACCATGGCAGTGACTTTACATCGAATCATTTGGAACAAGTAGCAATTGACTTGAAAATTAACCTTGTGTTCTCGGCCATTGGAAAACCAAGAGGACGAGGGAAAATCGAACGCTTCTTTTTAAGCATTAACCAGTTGTTGCTGCAAGATTTACCGGGTTATTTGGGGAATGGGATTCAAACGAAACTTCTGACGTTAAATGAGCTTGAAGAAAAGGTCGGAGAGTTTATAGTTTACAATTATCATCAACGAATCCACAGTACAACGAAAAAAGAACCAATTCTTATGTGGAATGCTGATGGATTTTTGCCGAATATGCCTGAGAGCTTAGAAAGCCTTGATTTACTTCTACTCCATGTTGCCAAAGCGAGAAAAGTTCACTCAGATGGAATTCACTTTCAAGCCTTGCGCTTCATCGATCCCAATCTTGCCGCTTATGTCGGGGAGGCTGTTGTGATACGTTACGATCCACGTGACCTAGCTGAAATCCGAGTCTTTCATATGGATCGCTATTTATGTACAGCTATCTGTCCGGAAATTGCTGGTTATACAGTCAACCTAAAAGAAATTGTAGCTGCCCGAAATCAACGCAAACGTATGTTGAAAAGAGATCTTAAACCGGAGACAACTGTCATTGAAGAGATAGTTCAATCTAAACAAATAGTAGAAGGAAATACAGGGAAACCTGCCCCACTCAAGTCAAACTTGAAGAGGTATTTCAATGAATAATACACTCACTTTTATTGAAACGAAGGAATATAAGCGCTTTGCTGAATTCTGCGATGCCTGTATTAAATATCGCTATATGGGCGTCTGTTACGGTTTGCCAGGTGTAGGAAAGACCCTTTCTTCTCGTTACTATTCGAATTGGGATTACTTAGAGAAGCAAATTAGCTATCGGTTAAACGATACGATTGGAATTTATGCAGATGAAAAAATTTTTGATTGCCATACACTTTTTTATACTGCACCTGCAGGCAGTGCTTCCAGAATGACAAGCGAGATTGGTTTAACGGATGGTAAATTGAACATGGTCAAATCTGTTTATCGCTCTATGGTTAGTGGAGAAAACCCACAATTTACGGTCAACTCATTCGAGGGCATTGACTTACTTATAATAGATGAAATTGATCGGTTGAAACTGCAAAGTTTGGAACAACTTCGAGATATTTACGATCAAAATGACATAGCCATTATATTCATTGGCATGCCAGGTATCGAGAAAAAGTTATCACGTTATCCTCAACTCTACTCAAGAATTGGCTTTGCTCACGAATTTGATCGATTAAGTAAAGATGAAACACATCATCTATTAGCTTATAAGTGGGAGGAACTTGGCTTATCCATTAAACTAGAGGATTTTTCAGATTACGAAGCCTTGGCTAGCATAATAAAAATTACAAATGGGAATTTTCGGCTCATTCAACGGCTGTTTACTCAAATTGAAAGAATCCTTGAAATTAATCAACTCACTTCCATTACAACTGAAGTTGTCGAAGCTGCGCGTGACAGTTTAGTTATCGGTATTAAATAAAGACAAAAGCCATCTTTAAATACAGAGAAAGATGGCTTTTGTTCGGAATACATAGAAAAATGATATAATTTTATGGTAATCTTTCAAAAAAATTCTAGTGAGGTGTAACTATGATTTTTATTAGCCATCAACATAATGACAAAGAAATAGTTAGCCCGATCGCTTATGCTTTAGAACAGAATTTCGGCGAAGAAAATGTTTTTTACGATGATTGGTCAATTAAACCAGGCGAAAATATAATCGAAAGAATGAGTGAGGGACTCGAAAACTCGAGATACTTCTTTTTCTTTATTACAGAAAACAGCTTGAAAAGTCAGATGGTATCATTAGAATGGACAAGTGCATTGAAGGCACGTTCTGAGAATATGCAGTTTATACCTATTAGAGCTGAAAACGTAAATGTACCTTTTATAATTTCTGCATTGAATTATTTAGATCTGAGCACAAACGGTATCGATGTTACCCTTCAACAAATGCGCGAAATTATAAATCCAGATATAGCTAAATATACAAAAAATGTACCAACTTTTAATAATGTGTCTGGTTATGTATATCAAGAAAACTATGATTCTTTTCATTATGTTATTCGTGCAAAGAGATTTTTTGAACCAAGCGGCTTTTTAGTAGCTTGTACAACTCTTACTGATAAACAAGCTAGCTTTACGGCTAACGTTAATATGTACGCTACAGGATATAATCCGAACTCAATAACTATCGCTGGAGAAGTAATGAACACTTTTGTAATTGATTTTTCAGGGGGACTTAAAGCTGGATTCAATGTTGAATTAGTTTTCAAGATTCTTAATAATGTTGATGAACATGGAAATAAAAACAACGATAATATTTATTTGCTACACCGAAAAAGTCAAGACGTTTTTCAGCCTATAGAATTAACGCCTGTATTAGCAAAAGAACAAATTCCATGGCTAACTTAAAAATAATATCCACGAATGAAAGCCACAAGTGATTAAAACCACTTGTGGCTTTCATGATTTGTATTCCTTAATTTTTGTGCAAAATAAAACTTGTAATTAATGCAATTCATCTCTTAAAGTGACA
>DAIOTF010000063.1:4012-7246 GCA_036752165.1 Atopostipes sp. | reverse complement strand
TTTTATGAGGGTTTTGCGCATCCGCTAAGTTTTGATAAATGGTAGCTACCGTATGGCCCACATTGCGACTGCCGGAGTGAATCAACAAATACACTTTTCCTGAATCGGTCGCCTCAAGCGAGATGAAATGATTTCCACCACCAAGTGAGCCAATGGAATGGTAAAAAGTATCCTCTTCTAGCTGGTCAGCGACTAAAAACTCCTCGCGTTCGACTAAAGGCGCATTCTGGAATTTCCCGTGTCGATTATACCCTAGAGGTACGTTTTGTCGCACGTTTCGGTCAAATTTTTTGAGAAATTTGGGATCGGATGCTTCTTTTTTATTCATATCGAGTTCCACGACATTTACTCCGCAACCGATATCGACACCAATAAAATTCGGAACGACTTTGTCAGATACACTCATCGTCGTACCGACAGTGGACCCTTTTCCATAATGTACATCCGGCATAAATCGAAACTGGCTGTCCATAAATTCTTCTCGGTCCATCATTGCTTGAATTTGTTGATAAGAAGACGCATC
This sequence comes from Atopostipes sp., assembly GCA_036752165.1. GTDB lineage: Bacteria > Bacillota > Bacilli > Lactobacillales > Carnobacteriaceae_A > Atopostipes. The sequence continues at coordinate 6,723 of DAIOTF010000063.1, read as the reverse complement.
AATATCTGGATTGTAAACTATCGCTTCATTATATTTTCCAGCAATTTTAATTGATTGGGTCAAACCAACCACTCCTTTTTAAAAACTCTTCTTCCTCATTGTAGCGTGAATCTTATAAATACTCAAAAAAGCTGGCAACAAGACTTCTATCTTGTACCAGCTTTTCTAATTATGAAATTATTCTTCCTCTTCTGGAGGTGTTTGACCAAACCAAGGATCTTCACTAAATTCCGCAGAATTTATGCCAAGAACATCTGATAATTCGATAATCCAGTTGTCTTCGGGGTTTTTGGAATTTAAAAGCGAATAGTCGTTTTCTAAGTTTTCATTCACTTTCTCAACCTTACCACTTATCGGAGCTACAATTTCAGTAACAGCTTTAGCTCCTTCTAAGCCAATTAATGTATCACTTACTGCTATTTCTTCGCCAAACTCTGGTAGATCAATGTACATGACCTCTCCTACATCGTCTTGCCCTTTTTCAGATAAACCGATGCGGTAATTTTCCCCGACTTGATCTATCCATAAACCTGTATCAGTATATTTAGTGCGCATTCAAAGCATCCTTTCAACATGTGTTAATTAATTTTGTATAATTTTCGTTTCAGAAGAACGACTTCCTCTTCATCCGGATAACCTTTCCAATCAGACCCTTTGATTTTTTCCTGTTTTTGTAAGTGCTGTTCATAATCGTAAACCGATTGGCCTTCTTTTAATTCAAAATAAATTGAATTAACTAAGGCTCCAAGTAAAATGATGGTATTTGAAATATATAAAAACAGCATCAGTACGATAAACCCACCAAGGGTCTGATTTGTGACGGCGTCCCCGCCCATGAACCTTGTAATTAATGAGAAAAACTGAGTCATTAAAAAGAGGCCGATGGTCATAAAAATAGCGCCTGGTAAAGCGTAAGTCCATTTGATGTGATGGTTCGGGACGAAGTCATAAATGATAATCCCAACCACGAGTAAAATAAGGGGTAAGACAACCCAACGTAAACTTAGAATAATTTCGCCAAATGGGAATGGCACCCCAAAGATTTGATCAAAGAGTGCAAATATTTGTTCACCAAAGACGAAAATAAAGACTGCGGATGCGACGACGAGCAAAATCGCAATCATAACGGCCAAGGATAGTAAGCGCGCAATAATAAAGTTCTTTTGATCAGTCGTTCCATAAACTTCATCGAGTACACGGCGTAAAGTATTGAATACCTTACTCGCGGACCAAATCGCTGCTAAAAGACCGATTGAAATCGCGCCCCCACCACCGGCTGATTCTAAATACCCTTCCACAATGGGCATCAAAAATTCATTGATGTCAGGTGGAAAAGCTTGTTCCATTAACCCGAATACTTCTGCAGTTTCAAACGGCAAAAGTGGGATGATATTTGCGACGACCAATAAAATCGGAATAAGAGAAAGCAAGAGGAAATACGCCATTTCAGCCGCCCCCTGCATGACTGATGCCCGATTCCAGTTATCCATCGCAATTTTGATAAAATCGACCAATGAGTTTTTCTTTGTTAGTTCTTTTACCATAAGAAACCTCCTTAGTGTAATTGAACGGACTTATTTGTGTAAGTTATAATCTGCAATAATTGCTTCGACAGCATCCTCAATTGAAAGAGCAGTCCCTTTCTTTTTTTGAATGTTTAAAACTTGAAAGTGTCGATCGTCTTCACCTTGGTGAATTTCACCAATGACTTCATCCCCGACGAGCACTTGCAAGTCCGTTATAACGTCGCTATCCTTACTTGTTTCAACAATACTTACTTCTTGTGTTTTCTTTTTTCGAGCCATTTTTTCCACAACTTTCTTTAATATATTCGATATACTAAGAATACTTTAAAGCACCCCTCGACGCAAGAAGAAAAGACCTTGAAACTTGTCCGCCCGATTCTCTTTTTAACTCGTTATTTTGCTTCAACCATTTCTAATATTTCTTCTTCAGACATTGAACTATCGCATTTTACGAGGATTCCAGCAGCATCGGATGAATAAAGTAAACCTGGTACAGTTGGCACATCGTATTTTTCACGAAGTTCGTTCACTTGTTCTTCGTATTCAGGATGGCGCGCATGCACGTAGTTTATTTGCAAATCTTTTTCTGTCGCTAATGGGCTTAATTTTCTTACAAATTTTCGACAATACGGGCAAGTTTCACGGCCAATATATACGATATGGCCTTCTTTTGCTTCGAGTAATTGCTCCGCTTCTTCAGGAGTTGTTTCGTTAAATACCTTTACGTCTTCTAAATACTGTTCAATTTCTTTTTCTTTATCCATTAAAAAAAACCTCCAATGTATTTTATACCTTTAGAAATGTTCTAAGTGAATTTTAACTCGCTTAGCCGTTTAACCCTCTCTCCAGAGTTGGTGAGAGGGTTAAATTGAGCAGTGTTTTTAAAAATATGTCACTATTTATTTTTCATAGTCAAAGCGTTCGGACCAATCCATAAAACGTTTGACTAGACTGTACAATGTCATTCCTAAAGCGATTAAGGATGTAATTAATTGTATGGTTTCAATTAAATCTTTTTTTGATTTCATCTACGTGCGTAGTCGATGGACATCGACTACTCCCTCCCTTGATTTGGATTTTCTACGTATTTATCGTACCGAATTTATTGATATTTTTCCATTCATTCAATACGGGATGCATTACTTTTAGAGAAATTATGAGATTTACTTTTAAACAAGGCTATAA
>DAIOTF010000063.1:0-3912 GCA_036752165.1 Atopostipes sp. | reverse complement strand
TTTATAACCCCTATTAAACGAGTTAAACAAGGCTATAATTTATTTATAACCCCTATTAACCCAAATAGGCACTCGATTAAATCACTAAGCGGTTTAAGTAGTCCATATCTTCTATAGAAATTTCAAAATTAATCTTCGCATTTTGAGAAATATAGTCTTCATGTACCGATTTTGGTAAGACAACTAATCCTTTTTGATACGCATAGCGAATACTGATTTGCGCTGTAGATGCGCCATATTTATCGGCAATTTTTTGGATGTCTGGATGGTCTAATAATCGACCCGTTCCAATTGGCGAGTAAGCTTCGACAACCATATCATTCTCTTGGCAAAATTGAACCAACTGCTCATCACGGTGGCCAATATGGTATTTAATTTGATTTAACATGGGTTTGACTTTTGCATCTTCAAATAAGTTTTCTAAATCTTCTATTTCAAAATTCGACACACCTATTGCTTTTAATTTACCTGCTTCATAAGCTTCTTCCAGAGCTTTCCACACTTGTTTGTTTTCCTCGAAATAATAATTATCAATCGAACTTGTGTGCATTTCGTCCCAAGGTCTTGGGGCGTGAATAATCATCAGGTCAATATAATCGGTATCCAAGGCTTGTAAAGAATCTTCGATATCTTTTTTAGCCTCGTCATAGGATTTCGAAAAACCAGAAACTTTGGTCGTTAAAAAGAAATCCTCACGAGCAACGCCCGAATTTTTAATTCCACGACCCACACCCTCTTCGTTCTCATATGTGCGGGCAGTATCAATGTGCTTGTAGCCATTTTTTAAGGCATATTCAACTGTGCGTTCGGCTTCATCTGGAGACATTTGCCAAGTCCCTAGTCCAATCATTGGAATATTTAAGCCGTTGAGTAATGGGAGTGATTTTTCTAAAAATGTCATTATCTAAAACCCCTTTTAATTTTTATTTTTGTGCTAATTGATTTAGTTCTTTTCTAATTTCTTGTGCTATTTTTTCTCGTTCTTGGTTAAAATTTTCCTTGCCGGTAAATTTGACTTCTTTTCCGATGCGTATTACCTTCTCTTTACTGTCCGAAAAAATAGGAACGAATGTTAAGTGTTCATTCGTTTCTTTAAAATACCTTTTTTCTAAATGCAAAAACCCTTGATAAATATCAGAGGTCATTTGTGAATCATTTGAGTAGTCAATATCTGGAAAAATTAAGATACTTTCACCACTCATTAAAGTATCATGACTTATTTTCATTGTCTGAATGATTTTACGCGATTTTCGATATACCGGTATGGCATCCGCACTATTTACAACCCATGGTGCGATATATGAAGCGGGCCAAGCGACCATTTTAGCTAGCCATTTCGGCCAATCGTAACGCTCATAAAATGTGACGGTTGAATAGTGGTTATAAGCTGCTTTTCTATCCGTAAATTCGGCAAGTACCCAAGTTCGAACGTAATATTTGACCCAGGCTAAAATACTGATAGGACCAACCATATTTTGGTGATGCGAAACATAAACGACCGGTTTTCCTAATATAGGAGGTCGCTCAAAACGGTATCGCGGAAGTAATAATCGTGCAATTTTTTGCGCAAACCGAAAGGCAATCCCGTAAGTATTTTCTTCCACACAATCCCCTTTCTCTCTTTATGTTCTCACTAAAACTTCTCGCGCAACGTGTTTGATAATACGAACCGTATCGCCATATGTATCAAAAGTAGAAAAATGTTCTTCTTCATAAACGGCTTTAATATCTACACGAATAATGCGTTTCTTTTGCTTAATCAATTGAATCAACATGGTCATTTCATAGTCGAAATGATCCCCAGGGAGTTTAATTAACCAAGGCAATTCTTTTGTCGCAATACCTCTTAAGCCTGTTTGAGTATCTTGTATGTACATTCCAAACAATAAGCGAACGACGCGACTAGTAAAAGTATTACCAATGAAACTTCGAGTAGGTACTTTTTTTCGATCAAAATTACGGGTACCTAAAACAAATACTCCTTTTCGATTAACCAAGCACTCACCGACATTAAGGACATCTTGAATTAAATGCTGCCCGTCCGCATCAGCCGTCACTATCCCACTTAACTCTGAAAAATGTTTTAAAAAATAGCGAAAACCTGTTTTTAAACCTGCGCCCTTGCCTTGATTTTTTGAATGAGTTAAAACAGTACAACGTTCAAACTCCGCCAATTGTTGAAATAAGGCCTCATAGTCCGAGTCATTTCCATCATCAATAATAATCACATGCGCAATTTCATTTATTAGTAAATCGTTCACATATTGAGGCAAACTCCATTTCGGCCGGTAAGCTGGAATCAAAACCGCAAAATCTCTCATGACCTTCACTCCTACTCTTCATCACTTTCTTGTCCTACTTATGGTAACATTTTTTATTTTATTCTGAAATGGATAGGCTTTGAAAGCTAGATTGTTAGAATTCAGCTAGAATAATTTCAAAGAATTGTCTTAACTTATTTATGTATCATCCGATAGAAGATTTGAAAGGTAAAATGCAATAGATATAAACGATTTTTGGGAATTAAAATAGACCTTCTTAATCCCCCAGTTATTAAACTGAAGAAACTAAAAAGGTCTTTAAAAAAACGTCTGTTTAGGAATTAATTTTCGTTAATTTGATCTTCAATTCCTAATAACTCATCCGCTGAAACATTGAAAAATGTAGCCAGCTTGATTAAGTTTGCACCACTAATACTAAGCTGATTTTGCTCCCATCGACTAACTGATGCTTGAGTCACGTTGATTGCTTCAGCTAATTCACGTTGAGACATCTTGTTGTTTTGTAAACGTAATTCTGAAATCTTTTTCATAATGACACCTTCTCTCCCATAAAAGACGTGTTTACCTACTTATATTATACAGGATCATATACAAAAATCAATAACAAAACATGAATTTTTTTCATTTTATGTCATTTATGTTGATATATCATTGCAATTTGTTTAACAAAGTATTACAATACAGGTGTACATTACAAAAAAATGTATAATCTAAAATTAGAGGATGTGAATATATGTCTGCTGGACAACGAATTAGACAACTCCGTTTCAAAAAGAACGTGAGTCAGAAAGAATTATCAAAAGACTTAGGGTACAAAACTTACACAACTGTTTCAAAATGGGAATCAGATGCTAGTCTGCCACCTGGTAAAGAGTTAACAAAGCTTGCAGAATATTTTAATGTAACGACTGATTATTTACTCGGACTAGATGACATACCTAATCCAAAACAAGCCCCTCAGATTCCTGACACTGTCGAACTTGATTTTGTACGCTCTCAACTTTCTGGATTTATACATAATGATTTAATTAAAGACACTATTCATGTCCCAGGATATATTATCGACGAAGCACCTGATCATTACTTTGTCGCAAATATTCAATCGGATTACATGAACCGTGTGATCCCAAGAGGCCATAACGTCGTCGTTCTTAATTTTGAAAAGTCTGAATGCAAGGAATTACGGACTGGCGATATTATTGTTGTGCGAATAGATAATGAGTTTAAATTGCAATATTTTCGAAAAACAGATACCAAAATATACTTAGAACCTTATTCTCATTTGGATAGTTATCGTACGAAAGAGTTCACCATTGAAGGATTCGAAGCCATTCAAACTATTGGTAAGGTCATCTATAGTTTTAGACGATTTTAGATTTTAATTAGAATACCCTTCGAATTGCTGGAATAAAGAAAGCAATTCGAAGGGTATTTTTTTCTATTCTTTTTCGTAAGGAACGGCTCTCACACTAACTTCTACATGTCCATTTTCAATTGCACGTGAATAAGGACAAATTTTATGGGCCTTTTCAACGAGTGGTTGGGCATCTGCCACATCCATGCCCGCAATTCCTGCTTCGATTTCAATTTGAAGCTTAAAATCTAGAGGATCTTCCGTGTTTTCCAATAA
>DAIOTF010000062.1:0-7291 GCA_036752165.1 Atopostipes sp. | reverse complement strand
TCAGCATGACCTAATCTTTCTTGAATGATTTTAGGTGTTGATGCAATTTCACTCAGCAGAGTCGCATGTGTATGTCTTAAGTCATGAAACCGTATCTTTTTAATTTCTGCTTGTTTACAGATACTACTCATAGCCCGTCTGATGTTGCTAGGGTTGAAGTAAGAACCAATAGAAGAAGAACATACAACCTCACTTTTTGGACTTTGAAGTGCTTTATGTTCTCTTAATATATTCATTTGTGATTCAGTAAGAGCAATCAAACGTTTGGAGGACTCTGTTTTAAGAGGTCCTCTTTTTTTGGTCTTTCTATTCAATGATTCAGTCACGTAAATTACATTTTTTTCAAAATCAATATCAGACCAATGTAAAGCTAATACCTCTCCCAAACGCATACCTGTATGAATTGCTAGATAGAAAACGATGTAAGACTGATAATCTTTGGCGTGTGCCAAAAACTTTCTCACTTCTTCTTTAGTCCACACTTCTGTTTTATCATATCTTATTCTTGGTTTATCTACATTTTCTAAAGGATTATGCTTTATTTCTTCCCATTTCATAAACTGTTTGTAAATCTTATTCATTATAGTATGCATACGATTTATAGTTGATGTAGAGTGTGTTTCTAGCTTGTCAGTCCAAAGCTTTTGAATTTCATAAGATTTAATACTGGTTACCTTTCTATGTCCAAAAACAGGCTGTATATGGTTCTTATAATGACTCTTCTCGAGAGCAATACTACTCTCACTCATCTTTTGAATTGCAGTGACTTCAAAATATATCTTTGCACAGTCATCTAAAGTTTTCTCAGTTTCTTCAATATATGTGCCTGAGTTAACATGGTGCTTAATATCTACCTCATCTAATTGAGCGTGTTTTTTAGTCTTACGCCATTCTCCTAACAGACGCTTTTCTTTCGTATATACATTTGCTCTATATCTCTTACCTTTTTTTCTATGAACTTCCTGAATTGCCATCTATTGTCATCCTTCCTTTAAATAAAGAAAGAAGAACAACTTACATACCGTTAGTATATAGAATTGTTCCTCTCTCTTCAATTTTGCTCTATTCATTTGGTTGTTCTTTCAACCATTCAAGAAGAAATTCTTGCGTTTCATCTGCAGGAAATAACCACTTTCGGCCGACTTTTCTTCGAATTCTTTCGAATCGTTTATCATAAAAGAATTTGTCTTTTATGTAGCCTTCTGAACAACCTGTGAGATACTCCAAGTCTACCATAGTCCAGAAAACTTTCTGATTATCTAATTCTTTAAGCCTTTGCTCGATGCGCTCCGTTACGATCTTTTCAATCATTTCGTTATCAATCTCTATTGAAACTATGGAATTTCGCATATAATTCACTTCACTTTCTAATCGAATCTTATTCACTATGAATTACGTGTACAGATTAATCTGAATGATGTTTTAGATCGATTAATAAATCACTTAATCTATCCACTATATCTCTCAGCCTTAACTCCATCTCTTCATAAGATTTCTGATTTAATTGTAAATTTCCATTCTTAATTTGAAATATAATCGTTGCTATTGATTGCACTTTCTCTACCGTCACTTGAATTTCGTGTATAGTTCGTTCCTTTAACATGGGAATCACTTATCCTTTCATATTATAAGTTGTCTTTATTGATTTTTTTAAACAAATCTTTAGGTGTTAAATCTGCACTTTTGTTATACTTAATAATGAATTTCAAATTTGGAAATCCTAATAATCTTGGTTTTGTCATTCGCTCGTTTTTGTATACTCCTTGTCCTGTACCAAAATTATAATTTGGTACATCCTCCACTCTATCAATAGCAGTTAAGTAAGTTTGATTGTCAGCATTTCCCAATACAATCTTTAATAACATATTGGATTGTATTGACTTAGGAAGTGTTTTTGAATCTAATTTTTGAAAAACTAGAATTAAAAACACACCCGATCCAGCACCCATTTGCGATATTTGTTTTATCTGACTTTCTGCTTTTATAAGTTTTTCTTTGACATCTTTATTTTTTGCATCGTTCATTTGATCAAACCACGATGGATACTCATCAAACAACAAAATTATTGGTTCTAATCCAAAATCACGATAATCAGCTGCCGCATTCTCTTTCAATTTATCATTCATCGAGTCCTGTCGAGCTTGCATTCTTCGATAAATACGATCAATTAAATCACAAATATCTAAAGGATGAACCGCAATACGGTTTTGGTTAATATAGAAACCATAGTTTTTAAAATCAGCATTTTTAGGATCTGCAAAATATAACTCGTAATCAATATTTTTGTTTACCATTTGTATCAGTAAACTTAGCATCCCATAAGTCTTACCTGATCGAGTAGCTCCTACAAGCTCAGTATGGGTTAGATCTGTTATAAAACGATTATCTATCTTTAACTGATAATCGTCTGTATCGTGTTGGCTCCAATGAACAAACTCTTCTAAAGTATCAAAACTTTGTTGAATTTCAGATTTTACGGAATAAATGTCATAAATATACCAATCACCATCGCTATCAATATAGCTTTGTTCTACTTTATAGCCCCTCAAGTCTGGAGTTATATCAACTTTTGAAAGTCTACTATTATCCCGTGTTGAAGAACGAATCCAAACTTCGCCAGTATCCATGCTTGGATCATCAAATTTTATTTTAATTTTCGGTAAGATAGCATACTTTGTATTATTGTGAGTTAATATTGTGTCGTACTTAGCATGATGAATACCTTTACGAATATTTTTTATTAGATACCATCTTTTCAGGGCTTGTTTTGCCCCTTTATACAACTTATTCCTGTAACTCCAACAAATGAATACTACTAACAAAATTGAGCAGATAGCCATTAAAATAAATTTTCTCAATAAAGTAATGTCTATTTGCCAATTAAGAAAACTTATCGAAGTAAACTGATGATTCAAAGCTTCATAAGTAAACTCCATCATTCCCATAAAGATTGCTAAAATAGTGATTGTTCCAAAAGCTATCCATCCATTTCGTTCTCTGATTGTTGGTACACTTCTCATAATTTATCACTCTTTCTATTTTATCTAGATGTACTATTCCTACATAACCGACATAAACATTGATATACTAACGTTATATCCGGTAGGAACACCATTCAAATATTCCTACCCATGCTACTTCTAGATTTTTACCCAACCAGACGTAACTCCATAAGCAAATTTAATAGACGAACGGTATTCCCAATTATCAATACTATTCATCACATCTCTAACTTGCCTTGATAGCTTTAGACTTGGAATTTCATTATAAAAAGCCACTTTAACTATTTCTTTTGTTGAAACACGATCTCGGTAAGTAGATTTTGAATTAACCTTAGCTTTAAGGTTTGCTATGAAGCTTTGAAAATGATTTTGTTGTGCTCTTAATTCATATCCATCTAATTTACTTTCTAAAATTACTGGACAGGTAAGATATTTTAAAATTTGTTCTTGGATAGGATCATAAAGGTTCTCACGATTTCTAAGGTTAGTTAAAGTTAACTTAATATCATTTGTTAGACCTACAGTCATTAAATCAATTACCGTAGGAATATCCGCTTGAATATCGACTGTATATTCTGTTTCTAGTACTTCTTTAGCCTCAGCTAGTAGGTAAGGCAAGACATCTCTCCGCCATGTTCCATCAAACAATTCACTTCGTCCATTGTTAGGTAAAGTCCTAGCGACAATCGGTAATAATCTCCTTTTTACAGCTTGAGATTGGGTGTCTAAGTATGATATATCATTTGTAGTACCTACTAAAAGAGCATGTCTATGTACTCTTTTTTTCTCACCTGAGTAAAAAGAACGATAAAAAACTGTTGTTTCTGTAATGAATCGCTTTATTGCAGCTTCTTTTGATGATAAAAAAGCAGTCATTTCATCATCATTTACGACCCAATTGTGTGTCATAGTATCTTCTCCATCCGGATTTAATCCAAAAGACGGAAGAGAATTCCCATACCACTCTCCTGCTAACTCACCTAGAAATGTAGTCTTTCCAATCGAATGTGATCCTTCGAAAACAAACATAAAATCTAACTTTGATGACGGATAATAGATTAATGCAACTAACGAAACAAAAAACAGTCTTGAAACCCACCGATTATATTCAATATCTTCTAAATCAAATACTTCAATTAGTTCCGTACTGATTTTCCTTGGGAAATTAGCATCATATGGAACTTGTTCGATAAATCTTTTCACTGGATTGAAACGGTTGTTTAAAGCTACTTGTTTTATTGCTTTATCTAGATTGTTTAACGAAGGTCTAATCGAATAAGAATCGTTAATATAAATTTCAATCATTTCTTTATCGGTATTAGTCAAAAAATCAACTTCAAGAGTGGACTCAGATTCGATTGTTCCAAAGAAATCAGTTCGATAGTATTGCTTATTGAACTCATTAAAAGCAATTCTATTTTTTAAGTTATCATCATTATTTAAAATCAATCGAATATTACTATAAGAGTTTTCTATTTCGCCATTCGCTTTACGATCCAGGGTGTTCTTCCATATTGTTTTAGGTAAACTCGTACCAATGTTCTTCATATTCATTCACTCCTAAAGTAAATTACTTTCTTCCCACGGTTTAGGTTGTTCTTCATAAATTAATTTATATTTACTTAACCATTTATTAACACTTTCATTAGGAGAAGACTGTTTAAACTGGTTAAATAAATCATCCATTCCTTCAAAAGCAACATTATCACCATAAATGTCATTTAGTTTGTGGAGATAAGTGAATAATCCTGAATTATTCATTAGATACAAACGCGTTGCTTCTAAGGAATTTGCTCTAGACTCCATAGGCTCAAATTCAAAGTTCTTTTCATCTATCGCATCTAACATAACTTTAGTTTCTAAGCGATATTTTTGACTGGATACATCCCAAAACCGATATTTGTTTGTTATTGACGATATAATGAAATTCTTAAGATCTGCATCTGTTTTAATAGTTAGAATTCGCTCTGAAGCTTGGTGTGCAAGCTTACCTTTTAACTTCTGTTCAAATCGAATGACTGATTCAAATTTTTCATAAAAATTTTTCAAATAACCATTAGTATCAACCATCTCTTGCTTTTTATCATAGGCTCTCAAAATTGTATTACTTCTTCTCAATGAACCAATATAAAATGATGCAACATCTAAATTTTCTTCAATGTAAGGTTTTAATTTTGATGGATTTTTGCTTCCATTTGAAAACTGGAGAGCCGTTTCTCCAGTGATTAGCGATTTGTATAGTTCTCCTAAATTAATTTCTGAGTCAACTAAATCTATTGCGTTATCTAGCCTAGATAAGCGAATAGAATACATAGAATCTGATGCCTCTTGAATCAAATTATGAATATTCCAATTTGTCTTTTCTTTATACCGATGGAAAGCCCATCCAGAGAAATGTACTACAATTCCCATATTTTTTACTGTTTCATGGTAGGCTATACAGCAATAGAAAGGAGCATTGAAAGTAGTGATTCCTTTGTTATATCCCTCGAATAAACGACCTTTCTCTTCAAAACCAAATACTGTTGATAATTGTGATTTATTCATAAAAACATCTATTATTTCTTGAGCATGATTACTCCATTTTGAAACAGGTACATTTCCAACAGGTTGTAACACAAGTGTCGCTTGATCAATTGAAGGGAATACTTTGATTTTTCTCATGTATTTTTCACCTTTTCTTTCTAAGTTTATATTGGCAACGTAGGTCTTTACAGAGACCTACGTTGGATAACCAAAAGCTAAAGCTTATGTAGCATGAAGCAAAAGCCATAAGCCACCGAGCAGGCTATCGCCTGCTCGGACGCTTCACTTGGCTTTAAAGCTATGCTATTGATACATTGCTTATTCTATGGTGTCCAACATTAGGTTTTTATAGATTCTATCTTTACATCCTCAGCTTGTAATGATAATTCGCTTTGGAACTGGCCATAAACCTTGGCACTAGCACCCACGAACTGTATTCGGCTAAACTTCTTATAATCAACTGGGTCTTTCGCCACTTTCACTATTATTGATTCTCCACCATTCAAATCAGGAGCCACATCATCACCATCATAAACTGTGTTATCTGTTGCTATAATACATTTATACTTAGTGCCTAATGTCTTAGTAATACGCCCATCTTGATACTCATACCAAGGCTCATCTGCCATTACCCTTACATCTTTCCCTTTGAAAAAATTCTCCGTATCAAATTTCAAAAATTCTCGTAGTTTCTTCATTACGGTTTCCCACTTTCTTTTACGATTTTTGATTCGAATTGTTTAATTGCATGTATTTTCCAACTTCGGCTACTTGTTATGCCTATTCATCAACTGATTACCCGATTACTACTGTTACAATTTGGAATCCAACACTTTTCTTACATGATTTCCATAATTTGAACAAACCTTTGCACAACTTTCTTGCTAATTTATATCACCTCACTTATAATAATCATGTACGATACATTATGGATAAAATTAAAGATATTTATTTATATATCTAACTACACTTTACACTATATAGTCATATAAATAAGCTTTTACGTGTACAAATAAGTGCTTTTTTATGTGAAACCATATTCTTATAGATGCGTACATGACAGTTACTTTAAAAAAATAAAATGGAAAGTTGAGTAAAAATTATGTTGATGAATATTTATGAAGTGTTGGATTATTTTAATGAAACTGTTGATTATGTAGGTTTGGATAATAAAAATAAAAAAACTGATGACCGTGATGACGTGATTAGCCGCCAAGCATTTAACAATTGGAAAAGTGAGTTTAATAATTTTATTAAGAGCGGCATAATTACCGGAACCGAAATAAAAGCACATTATCATCAGAAGTCTAAAGAACATCGCTATTTCAAAACAGATGTAGACAGAATAATTAAACATTTTAAACCTAGATTAGTTGAAGAATATTACAGAAAAACAATTGCTATATCTGATAATCCTGAATTAAAAGCGTTTGGTTTAAAAGCAAAGGATGATGATAAAACAAGAATTGCCAAAACAAGACTCAATTACATCCATTTTAGCAATGAGACCGATGAAGATGTCAGAGAAAATATTGAAGAAATGAAAAAAAGGATAATAGAATCATTTATTGATATGGAAAAAGTAGAAGAAGATGCTATCCAATTAATCTTAAATGGAGTTACAGAATATGAAATAGATGATTACATTAAGAGTAACGTTCAAAATACTTAGAAATTACAGGATAAATTAAGTTCCTAGCTCAAAATCTTCTCTTTCTTATATTTTTCGTTTTGTTTCACGCAAGCGCCCATGCAGAGATTCA
>DAIOTF010000061.1:0-7388 GCA_036752165.1 Atopostipes sp. | reverse complement strand
TTCACGAAGACGATTACTACAACACGGTGAAATTAGTGACGGAAGTCGTTCGTCGATTAGATAAAGAAACAGTTGATAAAATTATTTACGGCGCTTAATTAAGAAAACAAAATTGTTTTAATTCGGGCGATTTATCGAGGTTTCATGCAAAAAGAGATGAGATTTCTCTCGAATCATGCATGAAACCTTTTTTATTTAAAAAAACGCTATAAAATAGAGAAAGAGAATACAATTTAAAGGAGACGGGAAATAGGATGTATTACGTTAAAAACGAACGCAATGGCGAAGAAATTCATGACGCTAGCTTGAACTTAGCCATTGAATATTATCTACTCAATGAAATTGAACTAGACGAGCCGATTTTACTTTTTTACATTAACGACAATTCAATCATTATTGGAAAGAACCAAAACGCTTATGAAGAGGTCAACACGACTTATGTAGAAGAGAACAATGTGAATGTGGTGCGTCGTTTTAGTGGTGGAGGCGCGGTTTACCACGACTTAGGCGTATTAAACTTCTGCTTTATTACGAAAGACGATGGGGATTCTTTCCGAAACTTTGCGAAATTTACGCAACCCGTTATCGATGCCTTACATAAAATGGGGGTTGAGGATGCGGAATTACGTGGTCGAAATGACTTAGTGATTGGAGATAAAAAATTCTCTGGAAACGCGATGTATACAAAAAATGGCCGTATGACTTCACACGGAACATTGATGTTTGACTCGCAAATTGATGCGGTAGTTGGGGCATTGAAGCCTAAAAAGCATAAATTAGAATCTAAAGGCATCAAATCAATCCGCAGTCGCGTTACAAATATCACGCCGTATATGAATGACGAGTACCAAGATATGAGCACGAAAGAATTCCGTGAGCGTCTACTTTTAAACATTTTCGACGTCGACTCAACGGATCAAGTTAAAGAATATGTATTGACCGAAGAAGATTGGGAAAACATTGACGAGTTCGCAGCACAATACACGGCCAACTGGGAATGGAATTACGGGAAATCACCAAACTTTGACTTAGAGCGAAGCGAGCGTATCGAAGGTGTCGGCACGATTGAAACGAAACTAAACGTCGACAAAGGCATCATCACCGACATTAAAATTTATGGTGACTTCTTTGGGATGGGTGAAATTTCTGACGTGGAAGACAAATTGCGTGGCGTAAAGTATGAGGTAGATGCGATTACTTCCGCCCTTAAAGAAATTGATTTAAATAAATATATCGGTAACGTGACAGCTGAAGAAGTAACAAAAGTCATTTACTAATAAAATTGCATATCTTAAGAATGTCCTGGTTTTATAAAAAATCAGGGCATTTCTTAATGATATCAGGATTTAACAAAGGAATATTCGGAAAAGCTATTGATTTTTAAGTCGTTTTTCGTTATATTAACATTAATATTTTAATGTCGTTTTAATCTAATGGATCAGATTTTGGAAGGAGATCAAATCATGGTTATCATCTATTTGTCTCCTAGCTGTACGTCTTGTCGAAAAGCTCTAACATGGCTAGAAGAATATAATATTCCTTACCTTGAACGAAATATTATGAAAGATCCACCAACAAAAGTTGAACTTGAAAAGATTATGAGTTTAACTTCCAAAGGAACCGATGAAATTATTTCGACGCGATCTAAAGCATTTATGAAATTAAATATCGACATCGACGATTATTCTTTACACGAGCTGTATGAACTCATTTATGAACACCCAGAAATTTTGCGCAAGCCCATTGTTATCGATCAACGACGTATACAAGTTGGGTTTAATGAAAGTGAAATTCGTCAGTTCGTTCCAAAACAATTTCGAGAAGTACAATTAAATAAAGCGAAAGAATTAATCGCAACCTTTGGAGACAGTCCAGAATAAAACACTTGCCCATTAAATGCCTACCATTTAATGGCTTTTGTTTTGCCAATAAGAGGAGTTAGTGCTAAAAGACTGGTAAATTCGATTCTTTTAAGGTATAATATTAGAATAAGGCTTATCAGGCTCTAGGAGAAAAAAATCTCCTCTGAAAAGCTTTACATTTAATTTATATAGGCTACAATGAACGTACGTAATAGAGGAATAATCGAACATCAGATGAAGGAATGAGGTGTTTTTCAATGGAGATAGAACATATCAATGAAGATACGATTCGTGTACGAATCAAAAATGAAGATTTAGAAGCTCGTGGTTATACTTTTCTAGATTTACTAGGGAACCAAAAACAAATAGAGTCGTTCTTTTATAGTATTCTAGAAGAAGTCGATATTGACGAAGAATTCCAAGAATCTGATGCGGTGACTTTTCAAGTCATGCCTAGTCGAAATGGACTAGAGCTATTCATTAGTAAAAATACAGATGTTCACGAGAATTTCCTGTCCGGAGCTGATTTTGAAGGCGGGTTTGGAGATTCCGGATCCGATAATGATTTTAGTCAATTTGAAAGCTTTAAACGCTCAAAGAAATCAAAAGAGGATGCAATGGATTTCACGCAGGATGAATCTGGAGAGCATCGTGTAGTCATTGAATTTTTACACTTTGAACAACTAGTTCAGTTAGCTCGTGTATTTCAAACAGAAACAGGCTATTCAACGCTCTACAAATTTAACAATCGTTACTATCTAGAATTAAACTTTATGAATGACGAATTCTCATTGCTGACTTCAAAAGAAGAAACAGCCCTTGTATTAGAATATGGAATGGAAAGTAAAATTTCCCCAGACGTATTGATGGAGCACGGCGTCTTGATTATCGAAGATGTCGCATTAGAAACCATTCATCATTACTTTAAATAAACCAATTAAATAAGCGTTCACCGCACAAAGTGGAAGGTATCTCTTCAGCAAATGAGTAGGTTGTTGAGCATGCATCACTTTTTGCGGTATTTTTTATTTTCAGGGACCCTTTGAGGTCTCTTTTTTTGTGAAATGGGGGAGCTTTGCGATGCGAAATCAAGATTCGTAGCGCAGATAGGTTGGCTATGCACTACGAATGACAGATTCGCAGTGCAAGAGAGGTAACTGTGCGCTACGAATCCTAATTTCAACTCGCGAATAATTAAAAAATAGTTTTTTTAAAATAGTTTCGTGGATTTCACAAATTATGGGGAATATATATAGTAGGGGGTTAAATACAAAACGAGAGGAGGAAAATAATTGAAAATTTATCAAACCACTTTGCAACACAAACAGAATCATTACCCATCGGCTTTTGATTTCAACCGGATTATCTATAAACGCTCTAAAGTTCAAACGGCATCCGCTAAGAAAGAACTGTATCGTTTAGAAATGGGCCACTTAGGAGAAGAAAAGCTCGTCGAATATTTACAGACGTATGGTAAAAAACATTGGGTGGTTCTCAAAAATGTATGGCTATCCGATGGGCGCACCTTTGAATGCGATATTATTTTAATCACTTCAGCTTGCGTATATATATTCGAAGTCAAAAATTTCCGCGGGCGATTTCATTATAAAAATGCGAGTAGTACACTAAACGGCACCAAATTAGACTACGACTATATTCAACAAGCGCGGAAATCCATTTTGAAAATGAAGAAGATTCTAAACGAGTTATCTACGCAAATTCCTGTTAAAGGCGCACTAGTATTTATCGGGGAACAGAATCAAGTCCGAATTGATTCGCCTGTAGAGGATATCGAAATTTTAACTGTGACTGATTTATACTCCACGATCCAAGCAATTATTCTCGAAGAGAAAAGAACGTATACGAATCGGCTGAATGTGGCTCAAATTATACGTCATTTGGAAACGTATGAAGTTCCCTCGCCGTTTTTGCCGGAACCACTGAGTACGGATGAAATCCTGAAACTGAAACCGGGGATTTATTGTGATGTGTGCGGTAGTTTTGATTTACAGTTCAATCGCACCTATACCATCTGTCCTGGCTGTTTAAAAGAACCACGTCAGGAATCCATCGTGCGGATGGCGCTTGAATATGGGGCGTTGACTTATGACCGCAACTTTTCAACGGTGGCTATCGAACAGTTTATCGCTAATCAAGCGTCGCGAACGTTTATCAAGGATACATTGGCGCACCATTTGGATTATGTGTGGGGCAATAACCACTCCTATATCCAAAATAACACGCCGCTTTATCAAAAATCTTATACGAAATTTACTTTTGCTTGTCCTCGAATTCAATATGTCGACCGTGGAAGACTCATTGGGTAAATTTGGGGCAACCACGAGGTGAAATGACGATTCGCAGCGCAGAAGGATGACTTGTGCACTATGAATGGTAGATTCGCAGCGCAGGATAGGTAACCGTGCGCTACCAATTTCGATTTGGCCTCGTGGTAGTCAAAAGAAAGTACTATTTCAATAAAAGGAGTCGATTGGATGTTAATGGCGAAAATGGCTAATCAGCAACTCGTGACTGCGAGTCATCAGCTCACAAAGGAAGATAAATACTACTGCCCGGCTTGTCAAAAAGGCGTTCACCTCAAGCAGGGGGCGGTTATGCGGCCACATTTTGCGCATTTCAAGGCTGAGGCATGTGCGGCATTTTCCGAAGGAGAGACGGCGGAACATCTGGAAGGGAAGGTTCAGCTTCGCGAATGGTTGGAGTGTTTGAATGTGCATGTGGAGATGGAGGCGTATTTGCCGGAGTTGAAGCAGCGGCCGGATTTGTTGGTGGTAACGGATGAGCGGAAAGTAGCGATTGAGTTTCAGTGTAGCGGGATTGCGGTGGAGAAAGTGGAGGAGCGGACGCGAGGCTACCGGCAGGCGGGGATTGAGGTGGTGTGGGTATTGGGGGAGCAGTTGGCTGCGTCAAAAAAGTTGACGGCTTTTCAAAAGGCGTGTTTGACGAATGTTGGGGGCGAGTTGTTGCTGTTTCATTACTCGGTGAAGAAGAAGCGACTGGACTATTGGGGAGACTTTCAACTCACTCAGAAGGGGCGGATGCATAGTCAGAAGAAGTGCTTGTTGAAAGATAGCCGGTTGCGGATTGAGAAGATGGAAAAGCCTGGGAAGCGGCAGCGGGTGAATATGGAAATCGAATACCAGAAGATGATGCGGCAATTTTACGGGGAGCAGTTAAGAGAGTTTCAAGCGATCCTTTATGAAAAAGGCGAGACGCATATTTCGTTGCCCAAGGAAGTCTATGTGCGGTGTTCAAAAGAGTGGATGATAGGGGATCATCCACTGGAATGGAAAATGGCGTTTATTTGGTGGTTGGAGGAGTTCGGTTTGCGAACGGTGTTGACGGAGCGGAAAATTAGGGAATGGGCCAAGCAACTGGCTTACCATACGATGCCTCAAGTGACGGAAGAACAGCGAGTTCGACCGGTGATGGAATTTATCGAGATTCTGACTGAAGCGGGCGTTCTCAAACGATTTCGACTGGATAAATGGACACTGATAGAGTTCCCTAAGCGATTTAAAAACTTAGAAGAAAAATTGAAATAGCTATCATGAGAATACGGTGTGTGATATGATAAGTTCATTAAATTGTTGGAGGAATTGAAATGGAAGAAACGAAACAATTACCTACTCGTGAAGAAGTACCTGTGGAAAAAACATGGGATTTAACGACGATTTTTGAATCGGATGAAGCTTGGGAATCTGCTTTTCAAGCAGCCGGTGAAAAAGTTGAAGCCCTTAAAAAATACGAAGGGACTCTAGCTAATGGTGCGGATGCCTTTTTAGAAGCACTTGAAACAATGCTGACAGTTTTCCGTGAAGCAAGTGTCGTTTATACTTATGCACACTTGAAAAATGACCAAGATACTGGAAACAGCACGTATCAAGCGATGAGTAACCGCGCATTGACTTTAATCACACAAGCGCAAGCAGCTGCTTCATGGTTTGAACCTGAATTATTAGAAATTCCTGAAGATCAATTAGAAGACTACTTCGGTGAAAATGAAGAATTAGACGTATACCGTCATGAAATTAAAAACATCACGGCAAAACGACCGCATATTTTATCTGCAGAAATTGAAGGAATACTGGCTCAAGCAGGTGAAATTTTTGATGCGCCTTCAAGTACATTCTCAGTATTAAATAATGCGGATATTAAATTCCCAACTGTTACCGATGAAGAAGGCAATGAGGTTCAATTGTCTCATGGTCTGTACGGTCAATTATTAGAGTCGAAAAACCGTGAAGTGCGTAAGGAAGCATTCGACGCGATGTATGAAACTTTTGGTGGGTTGAAAAATACCATCGCAAGCACATTCCAAGCGGATAAAAAGAAAAATAATTATTTAGCCAAAGTGCATAATTATGACTCAGCTCGTCACCGCGCACTTTCAAATAACCATATTCCAGAAGAAGTCCATGAAACGCTTATTGAAGTAGTGAATGACAATTTACATTTACTCCACCGTTATATGGAACTGCGTAAAAAATTACTAGGCGTAGAAGAGTTAAACATGTACGACTTATATGTGTCTATTATTGGCGAAGCCGACATGAAGTTTTCTTATGATGAAGCGACGGATGTGACGTATGAGGCGCTGGACATTTTGGGGCCGGAGTATCGTGAGGTCTTGGAAAACGCCTTTGGTCAGCGTTGGATTGATATTCATGAAAATAAAGGCAAGCGTAGTGGGGCGTATTCGTCGGGAACGTATGACACGGCGCCGTATATCTTGTTGAACTGGCATGACTCGCTAAATCACTTATATACGTTGGTTCACGAATTAGGGCATAGTGTGCATAGTTATATGACGCGTGAAAATCAGCCGTATGTGTATGGAAATTATTCGATTTTTCTTGCTGAAATTGCGTCGACAACGAATGAGAATATTTTAACGGATTATTTATTGAAACATGCGGATTCAAATGAGCAAAAAGCACAAATCTTGAACCACTATCTAGATGGATTTAAGGGGACTGTTTTCCGTCAAACGCAATTTGCAGAATTTGAGCATTGGGCGCATGAGACAGCAGCAGAAGGCACACCGTTAACTGCGGACTTCTTAAGTGATAAATACGCAGAAATTAACGACAAATACTACGGACCAGCTGTGGAAAACACAGAGGGGATTGAGTATGAGTGGGCGCGTATTCCGCACTTCTATATGAACTATTATGTGTATCAGTATTCAACAGGATTCTGTGCGGCAACAGCTTTAGCCGACCGCATCGTGAATGAAGAAGAAGGTGCGTTGGATCAATACTTAACGTACTTGAAAGCTGGAAGCAGCGACTTCCCAATCGAAGTTATGAAAACAGCCGGTGTTGATATGACCAACCGCGACTATATCGATCGTGCAATGAAAGTCTTTGAAGAACGATTGAATCAGTTAGAAGAAATTGTGGAAGAGTTGTAAGTAAATATTAATTGAGCCTCACCTCGTGAAATCAGGGTGGGGCTTTTTGATTTTTAGTGCCAATCATTTATAAAAATATGCAAGAAAAT
>DAIOTF010000060.1:0-7388 GCA_036752165.1 Atopostipes sp. | reverse complement strand
GTGACTGTTAATCACGCTGTCGCAGGTTCGAGTCCTGCTTGCGGAGTTTTTTTATGTCTTCTTATAAAGTAATTGAAAATAAAAAAAGCATTATTTCTATCGAGAGTGTTAACTGAGTAGGTCGATAAAATAATGCTTTTTTTGTATTCATTTTTATTTTTTAGATGGGCTGGATACACCATCTGTTTTTTCATCTTCTTGTGAAGGGTTTTGACTAATGAAATGATAACTTGGTTCTTTATACTGGTCATCAATTCCAATTTCTAAATCGTAGCCTTCGAAGAACCACTGATCCTCTTTGATTGTAAAATATGTTCTATTATTTACTGTTGTACTTCCTAAAATATCATCATGAGCTTCAAAATCATCAAATTGTATTCCCATAGAGAATCCTTCATGCACTTCTGTTTGTCCATAAGTTTTTCCGAAGAAACGAATAGACTCTCCTTCATCTAAAGGAAAATTATTTTCAAACCACTCAATAGCTTGTTCAGTTAATGTTATTTTCAATTTTATCTCTCTTTTCTCAATCCAATATATATATCTTTCTACAATACTAACTTTAGCACGGAATATAAAAAAATCAAATTAAAATCACTTAAAAACAACCCACTTATCGGATTTGAACAGTTGATCGATACTTTTCAAATAATTTACAATTCTTTACTCATTTTAGGTAAACTATAAACATATGATGTGTTAAAAGAATATGTAAAAGGATGAGAAGATATGTCGAGAGTAAGAGGATTTGAAGTTGTTACTAAATATAAAGGACAAGGTTTGGGACTTCCTAAGAGAGCTACAAAAGGGTCAGCAGGTTACGATTTTGCGGCAGCAATCGATATTACATTGCCTTCAATATGGAACATTTTGACTAAAAATTCAGGACTTAAAGCGATGGAAGCTGAACAAGTAGTGGAAGAAAATAAAGAGTTTTTAATTTCTACATTAGTTCCTACTGGAATAAAAGCTTATATGCCAGAGGGAGAATATTTAATGTTAGTAAATCGTTCAAGTAATCCTTTAAAAAATCAATTGTCTCTACCAAATGGTATAGGCATCATTGATTCAGATTATTACGGGAACGATAAAAATGAAGGAGAAATTTTTGTTCAGCTAATTAACTATGGTTTAGAAGATTATACGATTAAAAAGGGTGATCGAATCGCTCAAGGAATTTTCACACCGTATGCAACGGTTGATAGAGAAGATAAAAATTTAAGTAGCCGAACAGGTGGCTTTGGATCTTCAGGTAAAAATTAGCTGTCTCATTAATAATTCATTATTTTGATGTGAAAGCAAGCGTAAATGGAATAAAATGTGGTATAATTAAGAACGTGACATTCTTCATTTATGAATGGTTAAATCAGAATTAGAGGATTTATTTAGCTAAGAAAAAGGAGACGAAGTGATGGCGAAACAAGCGACAGTATTTATGTGTGATAATTGCGGAACGGAATCTCCGAAGTACCTTGGTAGATGTCCGTCTTGTGGAAAATGGAACACTTTTGTAGAGATGAAGGTAGTCGATGAATCCGACAAAAAAGATTCGCGGAGTAGAGTATCGTTAACAAACGAAAGATCTAAAGCTCAACAGATAAAAGATGTGGTTGTTGAACAAACTGGACGTGTCGAAACGAGTCTTGATGAATTCAACCGTGTCTTAGGTGGAGGCGTTGTACCTGGATCACTTGTGTTAATCGGAGGGGACCCTGGAATTGGAAAGTCTACTTTATTACTTCAAGTTTCTGCTGAGCTAAATCAAGTAGGTGGCGTGGTGCTTTATGTTACGGGTGAAGAGAGTCCGGGCCAAATTAAAATGCGTGCTCAGCGTCTAACAATTTCAGATACCGATTTTTACATCTATGGTGAGACTGATTTGAGTTTAATTGTGGATACGATAGAAAAAATTAAACCTGATTATATTATTATAGATTCCATTCAGACAATGTATAACCCTAAAAAAGATAGTGTTGCAGGTAGTGTATCACAAGTGCGTGAATCAACAGCTCTACTCATGCAACTGGCGAAAACAAACAACGTAGCTATATTTATTGTTGGGCATGTTACAAAAGATGGTAATATTGCCGGGCCTCGTATGCTAGAACATATGGTGGATACTGTCCTTTATTTTGAAGGCGAGAGACATCAATCGTATCGAATTTTACGTGCAGTAAAAAATCGTTATGGTTCAACAAATGAAATCGGTGTTTTTGAGATGCGTGAAGATGGTTTAAGAGAGGTTTTAAATCCATCCGAATTATTTTTAGAAGAACGCTTAGATGGAGCTTCAGGTTCAGCGGTTGTTTCAGCAATGGAAGGAACAAGACCTATTCTAGTTGAAGTTCAATCCTTAGTGACACCAACTGCTTTTGGAAATGCTAAGCGCACAGCGAGTGGTTTGGATTATAATCGAGTCTCTTTAATTATGGCCGTTCTCGAACAGCGTGTAGGATTGTTGCTTCAAAACTATGATGCGTACCTTAAAACAGCTGGTGGAGTAAAATTAAATGAACCAGCTATAGATTTAGCAATTGCTGTAAGTATTGCATCCAGTTATCGAGATGCAGAAACGAATAGCAAAGATGCCTTCGTAGGCGAAATTGGTTTGACTGGGGAAATACGTCGAGTATCAAATATCGAAACACGAGTAAATGAAGCCGCTAAACTAGGCTTTGAACGTATCTTTATTCCGAAAAATAATCTAGACGGATGGACGCCACCAGCAAATATTCAAGTTATCGGTTGTCTCACTTTACAAGAAGTTATTAATCAAGCATTATAATTGGGAAAGATTAAAAAGAAAAGGAGGAACGGAATGTTTAAACTATCAAAGGCAATCACCCTGACTGTCTTACTTATCTTTGGAAGCATTGGGTATAATTTTTTACCGGCCTTATTCATTTATTTATTCCCACAAATAACGTGGACCCATTCACCAATTGTGAGTACAATTGTCGGAGTAATTGTCGGGTTTATTATCAGTCTTTTTATTAGTAAACCGATTGAAAAAGCGGTGGGAAGCTTACAAGAATATGTTGAAACTTTGAATGCTTCATATATTTTATTTGGTACAGTAGGTGCTATTTTAGGTTTAATCGTTGCATGGTTACTCAGCATTGGCCTAATTGCTCTAAATTTTCCGGTATTCAGTGATGTCATACCGCTTATATTAACAGTGGTTTTAGCGTATTTCGGATTTGGGTTTTTCTCCTCTCGAAGAGAAGAAATCCGTCGTTTATTTATGCAAAGAAGTGAAGAAGTAAATGATAATCAAGTCCTTCCAAATAATGAGGGGGATAATTTTCATAAATACAAAGTATTAGATACTAGTGTAATTATAGATGGACGTATTTTAGATATCGTTCAATCTGGTTTTATTGAAGGTGTATTTGTCGTTTCTCACTATGTATTGCAAGAATTACAACATATCGCAGACTCATCGGATTCATTAAAAAGAGTTCGTGGGCGTCGAGGTTTAGATATCTTAAATGCTCTTCAAAAAGAAGAGCGGGTGACGGTTGAAATGGATGAGAGTGAAATTCCAGAGGCAGAAGAAGTCGATATTAAGCTTATTTATTTAGCAAAGAATTTAGACGGTGTTGTAATGACGAATGACTATAACTTAAATAAAGTCTCAGAATTTCATAATGTACAAGTATTAAATATTAATGAGCTAGCAAATGCACTGAAACCAGTTGTTATACCTGGTGAATCTATGCGTGTGCTTATAGTAAAAGAAGGAACCGAACGACAACAAGGTGTTGCATACTTAGATGATGGAACAATGGTTGTTGTTGAAGAAGGTAAGTTCCATATTAATGAACAAAAGGATGTAATTGTTACGAGTGCTCTACAGACAAATGCTGGACGCATGATATTTGCGAAGTTAGCAGATGAACAGAGAGTAATCGGGAATTAATTTAATTTTTAAATTTCGGAAGGGGAAATTAAAATGAGTGAACAAGTACGTGTGCGCTACGCGCCGAGTCCTACAGGATTTCTGCATATAGGAAATGCTCGTACAGCATTGTTTAACTATTTATTTGCAAGACATTATGATGGAAAGTTCATTATTCGAATTGAAGATACGGACTTGAAACGTCATGTAGATGAGGGAGAACTCAGTCAATTAGAGAACTTGAAATGGCTAGGAATCGATTGGGATGAAGGTCCAGATGTTGGCGGAGAGTACGGCCCTTATCGACAATCTGAAAGAAAGTCTTATTATGATCCATTAGTTGAGCAATTACTGGAAGAAGGCAAAGCGTATAAGTGTTATTGTACACCTGAAGAGCTTGAGGCTGAGCGTGAAGAACAACGAGCGGCTGGTCAAATGCCACAGTATAGTGGGAAATGTGCACATTTAACAAAAGAAGAACGTGCTGAAAAAGAAGCTCAAGGTATTAAACCAAGTGTTCGAATTCGTGTCCCAGAAGGGAAGGTATACGAGTTTGATGATTTGGTTAAGGGTGAAATTTCATTTGAAACAAGGTCCGTTGGCGGCGATTGGGTCATTCAAAAACGTGATGGCATGCCTACCTATAACTTCGCTGTTGTGGTAGATGATCATTATATGGAAATTACACATGTTCTTCGTGGAGATGACCATATTTCAAATACACCGAAACAAATGATGGTTTATGAAGCATTAGGCTGGGAGACGCCGCGTTTCGGTCATATGACACTAATCGTTAATTCTGAAACAGGTAAGAAACTAAGTAAACGAGATACGGATGTCTTACAGTTTATTGAAGACTATCGTGAACTAGATTATTTACCAGAAGCTCTATTTAACTTTATAACTTTACTTGGTTGGTCGCCAGGTGGTGAAGAAGAAATATTCTCAAAAGAAGAGCTTATCGATATCTTTGATTATACTCGTTTAGGTACATCACCTGCAGCTTTTGATGGACACAAGCTCGATTGGATTGCGAACGAATATATGAAAAAATTAGATAAAGATACTTTCACGGACTTAGTCCTTGCTCAACTTCAAAAACAAGGCTATATGAGTAAAGATCCTTCTGAAGAAGAGCGTGAGCATTACGAAAAATTAGCTTCTTTATATCAAGAGCAAATGAGTTATGCAGCACAGCTACCAGAAGTAGCCGGCTTATTCTTCAATCAAGAGATTGAATGGACAGAAGAAGAACGTGAAGTACTTGCAGGAGATACAGTGCCTGAGGTTTTACATGCTTTTAAAACAGAGTTAAATGCGTTAGAATCCTTTAAAGCAGATGAAATATCGAAAGCAATTAAGGCCGTTCAAAAAGAAACAGGTGTTAAAGGTAAAAACTTGTTCATGCCGATTCGAGTAGCGACAACTGCTCAAAAACACGGTCCACAATTAGGCGATGCCATTGAATTGCTTGGTAAAGAAAAAGTAGTTTCTCATCTTGAAGAAGCATTAGAAATGATTGACGCTTAAGTACACGTTTAATAAACCTATTTTGATTGTATCTGTAAAAGTAGATAGAATTAAAATAGGTTTTTTTAATAAAAATTCAATTTAAGAATAGATTGAGAGAGATCTAGTATCAAAGACTGCTTGATGTATAATGGAATATACCAATGATGAACAGGAGTATTTAAATATGATTCAAATCTATAATACGTTAACACGTAATAAAGAAACGTTTGTTCCAATTAAAGAAGGAAAAATCAGTATGTATCTTTGCGGCCCTACTGTATATAATTACATCCATATTGGAAATGCTCGAAGCACGGTTGCGTTTGATACCATTCGACGCTATTTTGAATATCGCGGCTACGAGGTGACTTATGTATCTAATTTTACAGACGTAGATGACAAAATTATTCAAGCAGCGAAAGAGTTAAAATTAGAAGCCCCACAAGTCGCTGAAAAATTTATTGATGCATTTTTTGAAGATACGGAAGCTTTAGCTGTGCGAAAAGCGGATCACCATCCGCGTGTAATGCAGACAATTCCTGAAATTATTGAATTGGTTCAAACACTTATTGACAAGGGGTTTGCCTATGAGTCTGATGGAGATGTTTATTACCGGACGAATAAATTTGAGGAGTACGGAAAATTAAGTGGTATCACAATCGATGAATTAAAAGTAGGTGCAAGTGAACGGTTAGAAGAAGCTAACTCGGAACGTAAAGAAGCGCCAATTGACTTTGCATTATGGAAAAAAGCAAAAGAAGATGAGATTAGCTGGGATTCACCCTGGGGTAAAGGACGACCAGGCTGGCATATTGAATGTTCAGCGATGGCCAAAAAATACCTGGGTGAGACAATCGATATACATGCTGGAGGACAAGATTTACAATTCCCCCACCATGAAAATGAAATAGCTCAGTCTGAAGCGGCTACTGGAAAGCAATTTGCTAATTACTGGATGCATAACGGCTTTGTAACAATGGGTGCTGAAAAAATGAGTAAGTCGATAGGGAATGTCAAGCTTGTCAAAGATTTAAGGGAAACTTATGACCCTCAAGTCTTACGTTTCTTTTTAGCAAGCGCTCATTATAGACGCCCGTTAACTTATACGGAAATGGCCTTAGAAGATGCGAAAGCAAATGTACAACATATTAAAACGGCAATAAATAATGGTTGGCACCGTCTAAAGAATACCGTAAATTCACTTCCGTCAGATAAAGAAAAGTTCGCTAAAATTGAAGAATATGTTCAACAGTTTACGGAGGCAATGGATGATGATTTCCAAGCACAAAATGGGGTAACGGTTATTTATGAAATGATTCGTGATTTGAATGTCTTGATTCAACAAGAGGAAGTGTCTCATAAGGTATTGGAGACATTCTTAACAACACTAAAACAATTGCTTGCTATTTTCGGTCTGGAAAATCTTACAGAGACGGAAGAATTATTGGATGAAGAGATCGATGCTTTAATCCAAGAACGAGAACAAGCTCGAACAGATAAGAATTTCGAACGTGCGGATGAGATTCGCGACCAATTAAAAGAAGAGGGCATTCTGCTGGAAGATACGGCTCAAGGCATTCGATGGAAGCGAGCAGAAGACTAATGGATATAAATGAAGCAAAATTATTGAATGGTTTAGCGTTGGCTTATATGGGAGATGCGGTGTTTGAAGTAGCCATTCGTGACTATTTATTAGGGACAGGTAAAACAAAACCGAATCAACTGCATCAGACAGCTACAAGGTATGTGTCGGCTAAAGCTCAGGCAGCGATGATTGCTGAAATGTTAGAAGTTGATTTATTGACGGAAGAAGAAACCTCTTATTATAAACGAGGGCGAAATTCAAAAATTAATACCAAAGCAAAAAACACAGATATTCAAACGTATCTTCATTCGACAGGATTTGAAGCTTTAATGGGTTTTCTCTATTTAACAAAACAACAAGAACGATTAGATACCCTTATTGAATGGTGCA
>DAIOTF010000059.1:0-7466 GCA_036752165.1 Atopostipes sp. | reverse complement strand
AATTGGTTAAAAGCTGTCCAACCAAAAATGGCCTTTTACCAAGCAGGTGTGAATAATACGTATGGTCATCCAAGTCCAGATGCCTTGGCCCGTCTGGAACAATATGGGATTCCAACCTATGGTACAACGGAGTTAGGCACCATTTCTTTATATTTTGACGAGCAGAACGAAGTCAGTGTGGAGACTGAAAAATGAAAGCAATGAGGGATTGAAATGAAGGCTGTATATGAAGAACTGAATGGCGATATTGCTGTTTTTCTAGTCGAAGAGTTGAAACGTACGGTATCCATTAACCAATCGAAACTGCCAGCGGATGCGCGTATTGGAGATATTTATGAAGTCGAGTGGAATGCGGATGCGCAACTGCAATTTTTAAATAAATTACCCGATGAACGTGCACGTCGTGAAGCGTCTAATCGTAAAAAACGCGAAATGTTATTGCGTCGAAGTCGAAAAAAGAAATAAGAAAAAGTAGCCAACTTACATGGCTACTTTTTTCGTTTACTTGAGCATTTTGACAACGTCACGATGAAGAATCCCTGCATCTAAGTATTCTTCACTCACAACGGAGTAGCCTAACTTTTCGTAAAAAGGCAAGGCTTGAAGTTGCGCACCCAATAGTACTTTATTTCCACCGAGCTCGCGAACTCTTTCTTCCGCTTTTTGAATAGCTAAGGCCCCATAACCAGAGCCACGCAAATCCTTATATACGGCCACTCGTTGAATCTTATAAAACCCTTCGTCGATTTCATAAATCCTAGCCGTCGCAACCTCTTTCCCGTCCAAATAAATGACTAGATGATGCGAATCAGCTTCCAACTCGTCAATTTCCAACTCCTCCGGGACCTCTTGTTCATCCACAAAAACTTTAAATCGAATCGCTTTCGCATCCTCATAGATTTTTGAATCCAAATCAGTCGTCCATTTTATATCAGTCATCAAATTAACTCCTTTAGAAAACTATTTGGAATATAATAACACAATTGATGAAAATAGAGTAAGGATATCAGTAGTTAAATGAATTATAACCACCACTAGTTTTGAAATTCAATGATGCAATCGGTAGAATCACTAAATTGTTTCATAACGCAATTTCAAACCTAGAAAGAAGCAAATTAGATTTGAAATTCACTTTCGCAACCAGTAGACCTCGTATTTAGACATGAAAAACGATTATGCAACAATTTAACCTGTCTATTGGTTTCCAAATTCAATGATGCAACCAGTAGCTTTAAATTTAAAAAATCTCAGTGTTAATATTATCAGTAGGAAAAATAGTTCGCTCGCCATTCTTATGATAAAAGGTTCTTGGTACTTTAATGGAAAATTCATCGCGTATCTGCTCATAAGGACGAGGCTTAATTTCATAATAGACTTGGCTAGAAGAATTCTTTCGCTCAAAGTGAGTACCCAACAAGTTTTGAAGAAAACTTAATGAGACTTGTTGATTAAAAAATGGATAGACTTCTTTTCGACGAATCTCTTTTTGAATATTTAATACACTGTAATCACAAATTGTACGAATCGAAGCTTCTTCTAAGGATTCTTCAAGTCCGCACTTGCATAATATTTTAAATTTAGATCTCTCCAAATCAAATCCCATGCAATTTGCACAACACAATCCGCCTTTAATTTCACGAAGTGCTCGTTTTGAAAGGGGATTGGGGATGAATGGATTGGTTGTTTCAATCTGCTCAAATTTATTTATTAAAAATTTGGGCGTAAAAGAATGGTGACTACTTTTATTTTCTTCTAAAAAAAGTCTTTCAATAAAATTCCGTATACCGTTGCTTTGTATGACTTCAACATCCTTTATTTCTGATTGAATAAATACTTCGTTATCCATCCCAGTAAATACCACGGCGGCTTTGACAGAAATATGGATATTTAATCGTTTTAGGTAATTTCGAATGGAAGCAGCATTAGCTCGCACTTGTTCAAATGGATTGAGGGGAGATTCCGTTCCATTGAAAAAACATTTTCCATCCTTGTAAGTAAACGTTCCACGATAGTTTTTCACTTCGAAAATGTAAAGACAATGCTTTGTGATAAGAACCGTATCACATTCAAACTGTTTAAAGTCTTTTAACCATAAGTTTCTGACGACTTGCCAATGTGGCTGACCAAATGCTTGAAGGTATTGGAGTAATTTCCGTTCACCTTCATCTCCTGCTTGAAGACTTTTATAGCGTTGTTTTTCTTCTTTGAAATAACTAGAACCACGCTGTGAAACAACTTGTAGAAATTCAAGCTGTGATGGTACATTCGAATGGTGTATTTGTAAATTGGTTTGGATGAGTTGCATAAAATAATACCTCCTAAAATTTTATCCCCTATATATATAAATACCCTTTTTACGTCGAATCCACGAAACTATTTTTATTTAAGGAGTTTTTTTAAAGAGATATTTATTAAGAGAGTCAAATAGCCCAGTTATCAACAAGAATTCCGAAAGAATCTAAGCGTAGCTATTGCAAGTTTGAGATTTTACTTTAAAATAAATAAGGCTGTTAAGAGAGTGACGGATTGAATCAGATAAAAATTAGGAAGTGTATAAAAAATGCAAGTAGATAAAAAAACATTACAAAATGAAGTAGAAAAGCGCCGCACCTTTGCGATTATTTCGCATCCGGATGCGGGTAAAACGACGATTACAGAACAAATGCTAAAACTGGGCGGCGCCATTCGCGAAGCAGGGACAGTAAAAGGACGTAAGACTGGAAAGTTTGCGACTTCAGACTGGATGGAAGTGGAGAAGCAGCGTGGGATTTCGGTCACGAGTTCGGTGATGCATTTTAATTATGACGATAAGCATGTGAATATTTTGGATACGCCGGGGCATGAGGATTTCTCTGAGGATACGTATCGAACGTTGATGGCGGTGGATTCCGGGGTCATGGTTGTGGATACAGCGAACGGGATTGAGCCGCAAACGGAGAAACTGTTCAAAGTTTGTCGTATGCGTGGGATTCCGATTTTCACTTTTATGAACAAATTGGACCGCGACGGGCGTGAGCCGATGGATTTGGTGGAAGAGCTAGAAGAAGTCCTTGAAATTGATGCCTACCCAATGAACTGGCCGATTGGTACGGGCCGTAGTTTAATTGGTGTCTATGATATTTATAACAACCGCATTGAATTTAACGACCCAGACAAGTGGAATAACGGAGAAGTCTACCTCCCTCTAAATAAGAATGGGGAAATTGAAGGTGACCATCCGTTAAAAGAAGACCGTTTATACGGAGAAGTTCTTGAAGAAGTCGAACTGCTTCAAATTGCAGGAAATGAGTTTTCAAAAGAAGCCGTAGCTGCGGGCGAATTGACGCCGGTATTTTTTGGTTCAGCTTTAACAGGTTTTGGAGTGGAATCTTTCTTACAAACGTTCCTCAGTTTTGCGCCACAACCAAGTACTACGATTGACCAAGCCGAAGAACCAGTTGAGCCGACGGATGAAGATTTCTCAGGCTTTATTTTCAAAATTCAAGCCAATATGGATCCAAAACACCGCGACCGTATTGCGTTTGTACGTATTTGTTCCGGTCAATTTTTACCAGGAATGGACGTTACATTAACGCGAACGGACCGCAATTTCCGCCTCAATAATTCGACGCAATTTATGGCGGAGGATCGTGAAATGGTTAAACACGCGGTTGCAGGCGACATTATCGGACTTTACGACACAGGAAATTTCCAAATCGGTGACACCATTTACGAAGGAAAAGATGCCGTCAGTTTTAAAGAACTGCCACAGTTTACGCCGGAACTTTTCGTGCAAGTGGAGCCTAAAAACGTGATGAAACAAAAATCTTACCACAAAGGGATTCAGCAATTGGTTCAAGAAGGGGCGATTCAGCTCTACAAAACTTACCATACGGACGAGTACATTTTAGGGGCGGTTGGTCAGCTTCAGTTTGAAGTGTTCGAGCACCGCATGAACAACGAGTACAATTCTGAAGTCGTCATGAAGCCTTTAGGGAAGAAGATTGCGCGCTGGATTAACCCCGAACATCTCGACCAATCGATGAGTTCGAGTCGAAGTTTGCTGGCTAAAGATGGTCAGGATGAACCTGTTATTTTGTTTGACAGCGAATTCTCGCTCCGCTGGTTCACGGATAAATACCCCGAAGCTGAGCTTTATTCGTTACTCTAGAATTCAACCCCTTTTTTTCGTAAAATGGAAAAGAAGAAAAGAATTGAGGAGAGACTATGCGTAAAAAATATATAAATGGGTTAGTGATGCTACTCGTAGCTTTTTTATTAGCTGCTTGTGGAGTCATTCAAACGCCAGAAGAAATTGATACACCAACGAATGAGGCAGTAGAAACGTCAACTGACTCACAAATAATTGAAGGCGAAGCTTATGATACAGCTGAAGAAGTCGCTGCTTATTTAGAAGAATTCGGCGAATTACCTGTAAATTATTTAACCAAACAAGAAGCTCGTGAATTAGGTTGGGATGCGAGCGAAGGAAATTTATGGGATGTCGCGCCGGGTGCAAGTATCGGTGGGGATTATTTCGGAAACTTTGAAGGCTTATTACCTAAAGAAGGCGATTATCGGGAAGCGGATATTGAGTATGAAGGTGGCTACCGGAATGCGAAGCGCTTAGTGTATACAGAAGATGGCTACTATTATTACACTGACGACCATTATGAATCCTTTGAAGAAATTGAAGTGGGAGATGAATTCGAATGAAAGAAATTATTCTTAATGGACGACTCCTAACGACGAAAAATAGAATGTATGATCAGTTCGATGAAGTCTTTGATTTACCTGAGTATTTTGGAAATAATTTAGATGCTTTATGGGATGTCTTAAACGAAACGTCAGAACCAATGACCATTCATTTCACTTACGTCACGAAGTTTTTAGAAGAAATGGGCACCTATGGCGAAAGCGTCTTACGATTCTTTCGAGAATTAGAAGAGAAAAATAAACACGTTAAAGTGTATTATTATTTAAAAGATTATGAAAAAGAAATGGAAGAGTAATAAATAATTCCGGAACGACTTTCTATATCAATGGAAAGTTGTTCCGGATTTTTTGTAGCCTTATTATGAATTTCTAATAAAAAAGCGCTTGTCCTTTAAAAGGAACAAGCGCTTAGGAAAGAGTAGACCATTTTATTCGTCTTCTGATTCCTTATCTTCTTTATCTGTTTCAATTTCTTGTGCGTCTTCAATTTCAACCTGCTCATCAACGGATGAATCATCCGCATGATCGGCACTACGTGAAACAACGATTTCACCTTCGTTATTTACCGTCACATAAATTTCACCAACATCTGGATTTTCTAAATAAAACTCAGCAATTTTATCTTCAATGTGCTCTTCAATCACTCGACGGAGTGGGCGGGCTCCCATATCTGGGTTATAGCCTAAATCAACCAATTTTTCTTTCGCTTCTTGATCAATGTGAATTTCAATGTCATGATTGGCCATAGACTCGTTGATTTCTTCCAGCATAATGTCGACAATACTCAACAAGTTTTCTTTTGTTAACGAGTTAAATTCGACAATCGCATCGAAACGGTTAAGGAATTCTGGCTTAAAGTAGCCACCTAACTGGTTTAAAATAGATTGTTGCGTGCCATCTAAAGCGGCGCCAAAGCCAACATTTGCTTCAGCCATACCTGTTCCCGCATTACTTGTCATAATGATAATCGTATTTTTAAAGTCCACTGTTCGTCCTTGAGAATCGGTTAAACGACCATCTTCCATAATCTGTAGGAACATATTTAAAACATCTGGATGTGCTTTTTCCACTTCATCGACTAAGATTAAGCTGTAAGGGTTCCGACGAACTTGTTCGGTTAATTGACCCGCTTCATCATAGCCTACATATCCTGGTGGCGAACCGATTAATTTCGACGTACTGTGGCGATCCATATACTCACTCATATCTAAGCGAACATAGGCATCTCGGTTTCCAAACAATTCATACGTTAATGCTTTCGCTAATTCCGTTTTACCAACACCAGTAGGTCCTACGAATAAGAAAGAACCAATTGGACGATTTGTTTTACGTAAACCGATACGATTTCGGCGAACTGCGCGAGTAATCTTATCAATCGCTTCATCTTGTCCAACCACAACTTCCGCTAAGTTTTTATCCATATCACGTAATTGTGTTTGTTCTTTTTGTTTTAATTCACCAACTGGGACACCTGTTTTAATTTCAATAATGTTAATGATATCCTCTTCTTTAACAGTAGGCGTTTCTGATTCAGGTACTTGTTGTTCGAGCATTTCTTCATATTTTGCAATTTGATCACGGTAGAAAGCTGCTTTTTCATAATCTTCACGTTCGGTAGCCGCTTCTTTTTGTTGATCTGCTTGTTTGATTTGTTCTTTAATCGTTTCAGGATCGCGAACTTGAATGGTCAAGTTTTTCTTTGAACCGGATTCATCTAATAAGTCAATCGCTTTATCCGGTAAGAAACGGTCTTGAATGTAACGGTCCGACAAATCAATGGCCGCACGAATGGCTTCATCACTGTATTTAACGTGGTGATAATCTTCGTATTGCTTTTGAATACCCGTTAAAATCGTATAGGTTTCTTCTAAAGTAGGCTCATCTACACGAACAGGTTGCAAACGGCGTTCAAGGGCCGAATCTTTTTCAATCACACGATATTCATTTAATGTGGTGGCTCCAATTAATTGGACATCGCCACGAGCAAGAGCTGGTTTTAAAATGTTTCCAGCATCCGTATTGCTTCCTTCAGCTGAACCAGCGCCTACAATTTGATGAATCTCGTCAATGAATAATATAATATTTGGATCGTCTTGTAATTCTTGGACTAATTGTTGCATTTTTTCTTCAAATTGCCCACGAATGCCAGTACCTGAAACCAATGAAGCAACGTCCAATTGGATAATTTCTTTATTGGCTAGTTTTTGTGGCACTTCACCATTCACAATTTTTAAAGCCATCCCCTCGACAATCGCTGTTTTACCTACACCTGCTTCACCAATAAGCACCGGATTATTTTTACGACGACGGTTTAAGATTTCACTCACACGCTCAATTTCTTCATCACGGCCGATGACACCATCAATTTTTCCTTCGCGCGCCATCTCATTTAAGTTGATACCAAATTCGCCGAGTAAACCTCCTCGACCATTGCCATCTTGTGGGGGTTGATTACCAGCACTTCCTTGAGTTGGAAAACCTTGTTGAGGTCTTTGACTTTGATTCGCATTACTCATTGCTCTAAAAATATCATCGAAACTACCAAAACCAAATGGATCTCTAGAGCTTGAACCTCTGGTTGGTCCTGATAAATTGGATTGTTGTCTAATTTCACGATAGCATCGCTGGCAGACGTCAATTTCACGTTTTTCACCATTCACTCGAGTTGTTAAGTGAATCGTAGCATCATTTTGTCTACATCTTTCACAAAGCATACGTGCACTTCCTTTCAAAATTCTTCTAAATTTATCTTAATAGTATTTGAGTGAAAA
>DAIOTF010000058.1:5371-7558 GCA_036752165.1 Atopostipes sp. | reverse complement strand
CTCAATTAAGTAGTGACTTGCAATTAATTTATTTCACCTTTGATTCAGAAGCTTTCACCTATTTCACAAATAATCAAATCACAGATTTAGAAACGAGGAAATAAGATGGATAAAAAATTGTACGAGCATAAAATGGATGAAATTGTTGAGATATTCTTACTGATTAAAAGTACAGCTGAGCGAAAAACAAAGGCCGGAAAACCATTTCTAACCATCACTTTTCAAGACACAAGTGGTGAGATGACAGGAAATCTTTGGGATGTGAGTCCTCAACAATTAGAAATGTTTAAACCAACAACAGTCGTTCATGTCAGAGGAAAACGCGAAGAGTATAATGGTCAGCCACAACTTCGAATTGATCGTATTCGCCTCGCCAATGAGGGTGAGCCAAATCGTCCAGAACTCTTTGTTAAACGTGCACCTCTTAAGCGGGAAGCTATGGTCGAAAAACTCAATGAAATTATCTTTGAAATTACCAACCCGAATATGAACCGTATTGTACGTCATATTTTAAATCATCCAAAATTTAATAAGGACTTTTTCCATGCGCCAGCAGCTAAGTCAAATCACCATGCATTTAGTGGTGGATTAGCTTATCACACGGTGTCCATGCTAGAAATGGCGAAAGCCGTCGTTAATTATTATCCAAATATTAACCGCTCACTTCTGTATTCGGGGCTTATTTTACATGATATCGGGAAAGTTATTGAACTGTCCGGACCGACTGCAACGGAATATACATTGGAAGGGCAATTGATTGGCCATATTGTATTAATCGACCAAGAAATCACCGCAGCTTGTAAAGAATTAAATATTCCAGAAGACGATGAATCTGTATTAATGTTGCGCCACGTTGTATTGGCTCATCATGGGGAATTAGAATGGGGTTCACCCGTACGACCTCAAGTGAAAGAAGCCGAAATTATTCACTACTTGGACCAACTTGATGCGAAAATTAATATGATGGAAGATGCATTAGAAAAAACAGAACCAGGGGGATATACTGGAAAAGTATGGGCTCTTGAAAACCGTCGTTTCTATAAGCCTACATTCACCGATCCTGAGTTAAAAAACTAAAGACCTTATTTCGAAAAAACTGTGAAACTTTGTAGAATCATTTTAAAAACTTCTTAGATGTGGTATATTATTCAGGTGTCCACGGGAAGTCTGTGGGCGAACTCTTGAACTTAGAATATAAATAGGAAGTGTATGTCAGAAATGAAAAAAATATTATTAAGTGCTTTTGCGACTTCTGCTTTATTACTTGCAGGCTGTTCAGACAGTGGAGATGAAGTGGCTTCAACTGAAGCAGGTCGTATTCGTGAACTAGATTTATATGAAGAAATGAAAAACGAACCGTTACAAAGTGGGATGACTGTTGGTGAAACAGTATTACAACGTATGTTGTTACAAGATGTTTTTGAGCATTTATACGGTGACCAAGTGACGGATGAAACTGTTGATGCAGAATTTGAAGAATCAGCAGAACAATTCGGAACGGTTGAAGAATACGAATCATTGCTTGAGATGCAAGGCATTGATATCGATTATGTAAAAGGCAATATCCGTTTAACTCAATTATTCCGTGCAGGAGTTGCTGATCGTGTAGAAATTACCGATGAAGAAGTTGAACAAGCATATGAAGATGCTCGTCCAATGACTGCTCAACATATTTTAGTGGATGATGAAGAAACAGCTAACGATATCATCGCGCAATTAGAAGATGGTGCTGAGTTTGGAGAGCTTGTTGAAGAGTACTCACAGGACCCAGGTAGTTTAGAAACGGAAGGAACGTATACTTTTGGTATTGGTGAAATGGTTCCAGAATTCGAAGGAGCTGTTCAATCTTTAGAAGTAGGCGAATTAACTTCAGAACCTGTTCAAAGTGATCATGGATTCCACGTTATCCGTCGTCTTGAACTTGAAGAAGACTATGCACCGTTAGAAGAACAACGGGATGCTTTAGAGCGCTCGATTCTTGACGGCTACATGAACGATTCAGAATTCATGGCTGAAATGGTAACAGAACTTTCTAAAGAAGCAAATGTCCAAATCACTGATCAAGACTTAGCAGGCGCAATGGCGGCTTATATGCCTCAAGAAGACCTTCCAATTGAAGAAGACACAGAAGATGCAGAAGGCATTGAAGAAACAGAAGAAGATGCGGATGCAGAAACAGAAGAACCA
>DAIOTF010000058.1:0-5271 GCA_036752165.1 Atopostipes sp. | reverse complement strand
CAGAAGAACCAACTGAAGAAGAGTCTACAGAAGACGAACAATAATTAAAAATGTCATTCAAAAGAGAAATTCCGATATCACATCTTATGTGGTTTCAGAGTTTCTCTTTTTTTCTTCGCAAAAGAAACCCCCAACAGCTGTTCAAGAGACTAAGATAAACAAAAAGACTAGCGAATTAGGTTAAACTAATTCGCTAGTCTCATGATTTATTTATTCGAAGAATTTGTCTTCTGTGTTACTTTTTCAACAGGTAACTTGTCCGTGCGCGCCTCAATGCGTTTTTGCATCTGATCAAATTCAGATTTGAGTACTTCAACTTCGTCATTGATTCGACGAGAGTACACCTGTGCCTCCACTTTGAAATCATCCGCAGTATGCATTAACTCAGGCACAACACCCGTTTGTAATTTGGTTACTTCGACCTTTAATTGATTCAAAGAAGCTTGTACATTCGAAGCTTTATCCTGCACGTCTTCCACATCCGCCTTGGTGTCATAATAAAACTGTTTAATAAATTCCTGATTTTCTTTACCTGTGCGTGGTGTTCGAAGGAGTACATAAGAACCACCAAAGAGTGCACCCACAGAGGCACTAATTAGAAAACTAAACATTTAGGATTCCTCCACTCTATTTACTATCTTGTCTTTCATTGCGTCCATTTCCTCGTCCGTGTAATTGTCGGCATTATGAGCCCATTCTAAGCCAAAATCATCATCACTCGAATAACGTGGCAACAAATGAATATGACTATGAAAAACGGTTTGTGAAGCTACTTCTTCGTTATTGACTAAAAGATTCAATCCTTTTACATCTGAGTTAAAATCTCTCAAAGCACGCGACACTTTTGGCACAGCGGCAAAAACTTGACTCGCTAATTCTTCATCATAATCAAAAATATTACGCACATGTTTTTTAGGAATTAATAAGGTATGTCCTGGCGTAACTTGCGACATATCGAGAATCGCAAAGACATGTTCATCCTCATATACTTTTCGTCCAGGAATTTCGCCATCGCGAATCTTACAGAAAATACAATCTGACATATTACCGGCCTCTTTCTATAAATAAGTTAACTTTATTTTAGCATGAAGGAATTATTTAAGGAAATAGTACCCATCAAGTGCCGCGGATTATATTTCTCGGGCAAGTTGCTCCAAATATTCCTTCATAAAATTTGTTCGCTTCTTTGCTTCAAACTTTCCGGCTTCAGTATTCATTTGGCTTTCAAGTAACAACAATTTTTCATAAAAGTGATTCAAGACACTTGAACCTTTTCGGTAATTCGAAGCCGTCAACTTTTCTAACGACCGCGGGACGTCATCGGTATACATCGCATCTCCCTGGCTACCTCCATAATAAAAGGCTCGCCCGATACCAATTGCGCCAATTGCATCCAGTCGGTCCGCGTCTTGAACAATCTGTCCCGCCAAGCTCAATTCTTTTTTAGTCTCAAGATTTTTTGAATACGACAAATTTTGAATAATATCTAAAACTTCATCTATTTGTGCCAGAGTCGCTCCATTTTTCACCAAAAGTTCTTCAATTTCACTCACCGATTTTTGACGGCTTTGCGCCAATTTTTCATCAATTGTATCATGCAGCCAACAAGCTGCTCGAATCACTTCTAACTCGGCTTCATCCAAACCAGGTGGCATAATTTTGTGAACATTTTTCTCCACACGCAACGCATGGTTCCAATCATGCCCAGTCTTATCACCCTCTAAAACATTTTTAGCAAACTCTCGAATCGCTACTAAATTCATTTCATGACCTCCTCAAACGCTCATGAAAATAGTATACCACAGCACCCCTTTTAAAAAGAAAAAACCCTTCTCGCTTCGCAAATAAACCCCAAGAAAATTCATTTGAGTATTAGTTGAACTTGTAGTATTATTATTGTCTTATGAGCAATTTTAAAACAGCATTGTATATCGAATAAACAAATATATGATAAACTAGTGAAGATTGAAGAACGAAAGAAGGTAGACAAATATGACGTTGAAAGTATCCAATTTAACAGGAGGCTAC
The DNA here is from genome assembly GCA_036752165.1 of Atopostipes sp. Classification (GTDB taxonomy): domain Bacteria; phylum Bacillota; class Bacilli; order Lactobacillales; family Carnobacteriaceae_A; genus Atopostipes. The sequence goes on along the minus strand of DAIOTF010000058.1, from coordinate 3,243 downwards.
ACACGAAATCCTGTGATTCATGACCTTTCTTTTGAAGTGAAAAAAGGGGAAATTGTTGGATTAATCGGTCTAAATGGTGCTGGGAAAAGTACAACGATTAAACATATTATGGGTTTAATGGAACCTTTCTCAGGTACGATTGAAGTGGATGGTTTAACTTTGAAAGATGACCCAATCGCCTACCGCAAAAAAATAGCTTTTATTCCTGAAACACCGATGGTTTATCGCAGTTTAACCTTAAAAGAGCATTTAGAAATGACAGCGATGGCTTATGATATTCCAATAGATACTGTAATGGGAAGAGCCGCGTCATTACTTGATTTATTTCGTTTAGGAAAACGATTAAATTGGTTCCCTCAAGATTTTTCAAAAGGGATGAAACAAAAAGTAATGATTACGAGTGCTTTAGTAACTGAGCCTGACTTGATGGTGGTCGATGAACCATTTATTGGCCTCGATCCAATTGCGATTTGGGATTTTGAACAATTACTTTTAGAACAAAAAGCAAAGGGGAACTCCATTTTGATGAGTACCCATGTGCTTCAAAATGCAGAAAATATTTGCGATTCCTTTGTGATTATTCATAATGGTGAAATCTTTGCGAAGGGGACAGTTGCTGAACTCGCTGAGCAATTCAATTTGCCAGGCGCCGATTTAGAACAAATTTATCGGTATGTCGCAAAGGAAGAAGGGTTCCGCAATGACGCTTAATGAATTATTTAATAAACGCCAAACAAATTACATCAAAGAGATGATGAAGTATGGCCGTTTAATCTTTAACGATCATTTTGTTTTAATTCTGTTGTTGCTTCTTGGAGCTGGTGGGTTCACCTACTCGAATTATTTAGACACACTGGCATTAGGTGATTATGCACCGCGCATTTTTGTCGCTTTTTTATATTATCTCATCGTTTCGATGGGTTCTGTTAATTTACTTTTAGAACCTGCGGATCAGATTTATCTTTTACCTAAAGAATTTGCTTTTAAACGTATTTTTAAAAAGAAAACAGCGCAAAGTTTTGTACTCTCTCTTTTGCTAGTAGGTATAATTACGGTTATTACATGGCCTATTTTTGTCACTACTTTAGCAGTACCCACGATTGATATACTTTTTATTTTTATAGCCTTAGCGAGTTTAAAAAGCTTAAATTTATTTGTCAAAGTGCTTCCGTTTTTTGAAAAAAATCAGGACAGACTTAGAAAAGCTCAAATGGGGATGACGGTAATCAAAGTGCTGACGATTTTATCGCTCGTCTTTTTCAATATAAAAGCAACAAGTCTTTTGATTTTAGTCGTAGCATTGGTAGTGGGCTATTTATTTTTCTCAGATAAACTTTTTTCATCACAGCTCTTTAATTGGGCAGTCATGATTGAAGCGGAGGAGAAGAGGTTACAACGCGTCTATCGATTAATTAGTATGTTTGCGACCGTACCTCATATCGAAACAAGTATTAAACGTGTCTCTTGGCTAGATCCGGCTCTTAATTGGCTTTCGCGACGAAAGCCGACAGCTCCGTACTTTTATTTGTTACGGACGACCGCCCGCAATTCGGATTACAGCATGCTTGTGATTCGAGCGACGATAGTCGGTGCAATTCTTCTAGCAACGACCGGTTCACTTGTGATTTCAAGTTTATTACTTTTGTTGTTTTTATATATGATTGGCTTTCAGCTTATTTCACTTATCACTGAAATCGACCGATTACCTCAATTCAAAATGTACCCAATAAAACAAGAAACGAAAGAAAAAGCCGTTTATGATTTAATTTTCCAACTCTTAATTTTTGTCTCGATTTTCCTAGGATTGACAAGTACTTTCTCCCTCGGAATATTGGGGCTAAGCTTGATACCTATTGGCTTTGTGTTCGCCTATGTTTTTAGTACATTCTATGCGCCAAGTCGAGTGAAAAAAGTATATTAAGAAAAAAGAACACACTGTCTCTTGACGACTTCACCTTTCACTTATAAAATAAGAGATGCAGACATTGAACAGGAAAAATAGTAGTTATAAATAATGATTAAAGGAACGGATAGGTATGGAAATCGAACGAGAATCGGGGTGGAATTTACATCCTATCGGTGGAGAAACGGGCAAAGCGTATATGGGCGTACGGGACGAAGAGAAAATATTCTTGAAAAAGAATTCGTCCCCTTTTTTAGCCGCTCTATCACTTGAAGGAATCTCACCGAGACTAATATGGACAAAACGGACAGGAAATGGCGATGTGCTGACGGCGCAGGAATGGTGTAACGGACGGACCCTTAAAAAATCGGAGATGAACTCGAGTAAAGTAGCGACGATTTTAGGAAAAATTCATCAGTCGGATACGTTGAAACGCATGTTGTATCGCGTAGGTGGTCAGGAAATTAGTGCAGTAGATATTATTGTGGATTATGAAAATGATTTAGCCAGCGACTTAGCGACGCATCCCGTAATGGAAAAAGCGTATCACTTTTTAATGAATGAGTTACCACTTGGGTATACGGAAGAAGATATTCGCGTATGCCATGCGGATATTTCATCAGAAAACATGTTGCTTTCGGATGAAGGCGAATTGTATATTGTAGATTGGGATACGACGGTTTTGACAGATTACTTGTATGATATTGGACAGCTTTTTGCTCGCTATATTGAAATTGAAGACTGGAACAATTGGCTTAGCAAGAACCATTTAGAGTACTCACCCAATGAGAAAAAGCGAGTGCGTTGGTATGCTATTATTCATTTACTTTGTGATATTAAAGACGCGCACAATAAAATTCGCTACACAAAAATGAACGAACTCATATTAAAGCTCAATCGTTGGTTAGAAGATGTGGATTTTAAGTAAAAAAGAATAAGAGGAAAGTACCGGGGAACCGGTACTTTTTTAATGGAAAAATGGTCATACGCACCAAGATAAATTACGCGCCCGTTGAACGAATGAAATAAAAAAATGGCCCTCCGAAGAGAGCCATTCATTAGACGCAGTGATTAAACTTTATAAATATCCATCAATGTACCCGTATAAGCATCCGCAACAAATTCATATTGGATAACTTCGCCTTCTTCATGGCGTGAAATACCGCCGTAGTAGACTTTGGTATCGTATGAGTATTTTTTCCAAGGGACTTTTGTCATTTCAATCCATGATCCTTCAATGGGACCATCTTCTTTGAACTGATCTTTTACATGGTTTAAAATTTTATCTGCATTCATCGGAACTTTTTGTTCTATTAGGAAAAATGCAAATAAACCGAGTA